>NZ_BCTP01000001.1 GCF_001571345.1 Komagataeibacter xylinus NBRC 15237
GGCTGCCGCTTGCCCGACAGCACGCCACAGGCCAGCAGCAGCCCGCCAGCCAGCAGCACGGCACCGGCCTGTTCCTGCCGCGCGCCCCACCCGGCCTGCAGCACGAACAGCCCGCCCTGTGCCATGACCAGCCCCCCCAGCCCCACGCGCAGCGCGGCCCAGTCGCCCTGCCTGCCCAAAACGAGATGCAGGCCCAGCCCCAGCCCGATGAACATGACCAGCAGGTCGCACCGCCCGCATGCCATGGCCAGCGTCGCATTGGCTGACAGGATGAAAGGCTCAGGCCCCGCCATGCGCCCTTCTGCCCGCGCCGTAGCCTCGGGCATGAAAACGCGCACGCACAATGCCAGCGCCGGGCAGAGCAGCATCAGCGCCTGCGCCATGGGGTGAACAGACTGGCAGCCCACGGCGCACAGCCCCAGGAGCAGCACGGCCAGCAGGCCCCGCAAGGGCCTTGGCCCACCGGTGGCCAGCAGGGCCATGACCGCCAGCACCATCCAGCCCACCACCAGGCTGATGAAAAGCGCTGGAGGCATCATGGCGCCGCCCCGCCAGAGCGGCGCGCGCGCAGCAGCATGAGGTTCAGGGCGGCGACCGCAACGAGTGTTTCCGCCATGACCTGCGGGTTATTGGCAAGCCCCGCCAGCAGCATGACGCCATCGAGCCCGCAGGCCAGCCCCGCGCACAGGGCGGCCGCCGCCCGCGCAATGCACGCGCCCCACACGCCACACAGAATGGCGGATAATCCGGCCAGCCCCATAAGTCGTGCCGTCATGCCGCCGGGCATGCCCGGCACGATCACCTGCGCCAGCACCGCAACACAGACAAGCCCACCGGCAAGGCGCAGGCCACTGCGCTCACGCGGGCCTGCCTGCCCGTACAGCATCTGCAGACCCAGCAGCCCGACCAACCCTGCCTGCGCCACCGCCAGCAGGCACGACAGCCCCACACTGCCCTGCGCCCATTGCCACAGCCACACGCATGCCGCAGCGAGGCCCGCATGCCAGGCAAGCCCGATGCCCCGCCCCCCGGAGCCCGAAAGCGACACGATCACCATCATGCCCAGCAACAGCACCAGCATGTTCAATCCGCTCCCCGGCCCGCGAACAGCAGCACCCCGGCCATCAGCGCGCATAACAGGGCCAGCCCCGCCCGCCAGCCCGCATGCTGCCTGCCTGCAGAGACCACGAACACCCGCAGCCCCGCCACACACCCGCATGCCAGCAGCATATGCGCAGCCCAAAGCCCCATCGCCCCCAGCAACGATACGCCCCGCCATGAGCGGGCCACGAGATCGGGTTCCACGATCCCTTCTGGCCAGACCAGATCACGCGCCACCATCATCCACACCACTGCCAGCAGGTCACGCGCATACAGCGCCACCGCGCGGTCGGGGCCTGCAAGATCCTCCAGCATGGTGGCAAACAGGCGTAACGCCGCGCCATCGCTTTCCTCCACCCCCGCCAGCACCAGTGCGGCCGCCACCAGCGCCAGCGGCACGCGCACCACGTTCATATCCGCCACATGCGCCTGCCGCACCAGCCCCGCCAGCGTGCCATCGGGCAGGCACAGCCCCAGCACCACGCACACCAGCAGCAGCACGGGCTGGATCATGATGCCCATGCACGCCGCCTTCAGCCCCGCATGGCCGGGCCGGGCCAGCCCTGCCGCAAGCGCCGTGACCACAAGGGCCAGAAACGCCATCTCCAGCAGTCCGCCCACGATCAGCAGGTCCGACAGGTCGCTGCCGGGCAGGCCGATGCAAAATGACGGCACCAGCCCTGCCCCGGCCAGGCCTGCGGCAAGCCCCAGCCAGGGGGCCACCGCCGTAACCTGCGCCCCCGCCGCCGAACGCACCCCCGCCTGCCGCCAGGCATGGCGCAGCACGCGCCAGTGCGCCAGCGGATCAGGCAGGCGGCGCCCGCCCTGCATGCAGGTCGCCATCCAGCGCAGCAGGGCAATCCAGACCGGCGCCATCAGCGCAACCAGCGCCATGTGCCAGCCCGCCAACAACAGCGCCTGCATGCGTGCCGCAAGGAACGGTGCCACCATCCCTATCCCTGCCATGCAATGAACATGAGCGCCCCCACGCAGGCCGCCACCAGCGCCACCGGCCCCGGCACCCGCCGCCCGTGCCATGCGCCTGCCACCCGGCCCGCGCCAGCCCGCGCGAGCCTGCGTGCCAGCCGCAGGCCAAGGGCATAAGCGCGCATGGCATGCCGCCGCGTTGCTCCCGCCACGGCCATATCGAGCAGCATGCGCGCGGGGTTGCCCGGCCCGACCTGCGTGAGCGGATCACCAAACACCATCCACGGTGGCACCACGGGCGCACCCTGCTGCCACCCCGCTACCTGCCGCGTAGGCGTGCGGCAGGCCAGCCGCCGCACGACCGCCACCACTGCCCCCGCCAGGGCTACAAACAGGCACAGGCGGGCCGGATGCAGGACAGCACTCCCATCGGGCGATGTCAGGGCAACCGCCGCAAGGTCCGGCCATGTGCCAGCCGCCTGCGGGGCAGCACCCTGCATCAACGCCAGCCAGCAACCGGGCCAGATGGAAACCAGCATGACCGGCAGCCCCGCCGCCAGCACACCCCATTGCGCGCGCACGGGCGGGTCAGCCGCCCCCGCGCCACGCGGCGTGCGCGGCCTGCCGCACAGCATGACGGCCACAATGCGCACAAGGGCAAGCAGGCGCACCGCCCAGCCCACGCCCAGCACGGCCAGTGCCCCCAGCAGCGGCACCTCGCCCGCCAGCCCGGCCGCATGCGGCATGGAGGCCAGCAGGCGCAGCAGCATCCAGATAATGGAAAACCCCAGCAGCGGCGGCAGCCCGCTTTCGGCCAGCAGCGCCAGCGCAAACAGCGCGGAGAGGCGCGGCATGAGCACCCCCAGCCCACCCAGCCTGCCCAGCGACAGCGCACCGGCTTCGCGCTCCATTACATCAAGCGCCCGGGCGGCCAGCATGCCAGCGAGCAGCAGCCCCGCCACCAGCAGGTAGGTGCGCTGGGCACAACTGGCCATGCCCGGCAGGTCATCGGCCCGCGCCAGCAGCATGAGGCCCGCGAGCATGATGATGATGGCCCCCGTGCCCCCTGCCAGCCCGGTCAGGACCCGGCGCGCATCAGGCGCGCGCAGCGCCCGCCACGAGGCGGTCATGTAAAACAGGCACCCCGCCACGATCAGCGTGCCGCCCCAGCGCATGTCGGCCACCGCCGTGCCCGCGGGCAGGCGCGCCCACAGGCTCATGGCGGCAATCATCGCGGCGATATCGGCCATGTGGAAAGGCCGCAGGCCACGCGGGGCCACCCGCAGCGAAAGCGAAAGCCCCAGCAGCCCCCCCGTGCCCACCGCGCACAGCCCCGGCAGCAGCCACCCCGCCTGCGTGGGAAAGACGCAGCCCGCCGCCAGCAAAAGCAGGGCGATGTGCTCCGGCCCGTGGCGTGGCGCATCGCCGCGCGCCAGCAGCGCCCAGCCTGCCCCCATGCAGGCCAGAACCGGAGCGCCCGCAACCGCAACCGCTGCCGCCACACAGGCCGCAAGGTCGCGCAGGCTACGGGCAGCCGCGCCCACAAGGCCGAGCGGCAGCAGCAGGGCCAGGTCGGGCCGCGCGGCAAAAACGCCGGGCCATGCCACCATCCCGCCGGGCAGCCTGCCCCCCGCAAGTGCCAAACCCTGCAGCAGGCTTACCCCCAGCCAGCAGGCGACAAGCATGGGCCGCATCCGGGCCGCCTGCCCCGGCACGCAGGCCAGCAGGGCCGTGAGCAATGCTGCCGCAAGCAGGGCCGCAAGCACGATGACAGGAATGATGACAGCCCTCCCGCATGCGCCCGGGCAACCGGGCATGTCATGGCCCGCTCCATTGGGTGTTACGGTGCCGATGGCTTCATCAATCCGCGCCATATCCGCGCACGTCAAGATGGGGCCGCTCGCACTCCGGGCCGCGTGCCACGGTGGGGGCCTGATCCGGCAGCAGCGCATGACGGATAACCGCGCGGCGCGCCCCATATGCCGACCCAGGCCTGCAAGTAAATTACATTAAAACCTGTGCATAAAAATCTGCACATCAAATATTGTCGGCTTTCAGAAATATGTTACATTTAAGTATCAAAAACCATAATGTCTGGTTTGTACGAAAATGACAGCGTCGTAAAATCAGTATCCGATGGTAACAAGTGTAATGTACGCAATCCGCCAAACGGTAAGGAACATGGCGATATCTGCTTTTATATGAGATTTGTAGTCAAGAAACCAAAACATAACCCTGATGAAGAAGCAGTAGACTCATTGAGCGAGTGCCTGACAGACGAGAAGCTTTTTGAAGATCATATAGACAGCATAGAATCTCAGTTAAATCAGGCAGAAGAAAAAAATACACAGGCGCCAGAAATACAAAGTCAAAGCTGTAATTTTATAAGTAAAACATCAGGGCCATAGGGACACGACAGGCCACCCATGCCGCTGCGCCTGCTCGCCCTGTCCGCCCTGTCCGCCTGCGCTGACGACACACTCACACCCGAACAGCTCAAGCAGGATGACGAAAAGAAATGGAAGGTTGTGAAACCGAGAAACTGAACACCCGCATCCCGCCCGCGCGGGCGGGCGGGGTCATAAATGGAAGCTGCCGGGTGCCGCCTTTGATTGAAATCAAGGCGGCATTTTTTATTAAGACAGACCGCAAGGCCCGTCAGATCATGGCCAGCGGTTCCTTGCGGCGCGGCGGGGCGATGGCGGCGTCGATCTCGGCCAGGTCATCGCGCGTCAGGGTAATTTCGGTTGCTGCAAAGTTTTCGTGCTGGTGCTTCGGGCTGCCTGCCTTGGGTATGGCGAGCACGTTCTCCTGCCGCAGCACCCAGGCCAGCGCGATCTGGGCGGGCGAGGCCGGGCCGAGCGTAGTCTTGTGCCGGGCCGCCACCCGCGCGAGCACCGGCGCGCGCAGCAGGTCGCCGCCCTGCCCCAGTGGCGAATAGGCCATGGTCACGATGCCCGCTTCATGGTCACGCGCCAAAAGGTCGAATTCCGCGCCACGGTAGTCGAGGCTGTACAACACCTGATTGGCGGCACACGGCGTGGTGGCGGTGATGCGCTCCACCTCGCGCATGCCGTCAGTATCGAAATTGGACACGCCCCAACTCCGGATCAGGTCTGCTTCAACCAGATCATCAAAGCCTGCAATGGTCTCTTCCAGCGGTTCGCTGCCCTCCCAGTGCAGCAGGTAGAGGTCGAGATATTCGGTGCCGAGCCGTTTGAGCGAGGCCTCGCACGCGCGGCGCACGCCCTTGCGCGATGCGTTTGAGGGCAGCACCTTGCTGACCAGGAACACATCATCACGCCGCCCGCGTATTGCCTCGCCCACCAGTTTTTCCGATCGGCCGGAGCCATACATCTCGGCGGTGTCGACCACGCGGATACCGGCCTCAAGCCCTGCATGGATGCTTTTTATTTCATCCGCGCGGCGACTGTCGCTGTCCCCCATGTTCCAGGTGCCCATGCCAAGGGCCGGGACAATGGTGCCGTTGGGGAAAGTGACCGTTTTCATACGCAACCTGCCTTTCGTCCATGCCGCGCGGGCCTGCCCCGCGCGCTGGTGCCTATTTGCGACGCGCCCAGCCTTTTGGCTGCTGTTGCCAGTAGCTCAGTTCATGCCCGGCCTCGCGCCACGCCACCCAACGGGCGCGGGCGCTTGCCACGGCGGCCTCGTCATGGCCATCGAACAGGTCGAACACCCGCTCGAAGGGGGAAAGATCGGGCATCTCCACCCCATCGAGCAGGAAGGCGAAGGTCGCGCCATTGGGCACGTCCTCGCCCTCCGTCAGCCAGATGGGCTGCCATTGGCCATGCCCCATGGCTTTGGTGCCGTGGGGCAGCCACAGCGGGTCGGCGGAACGCCATAGCCCGTCATCGAGTTCAGTCACCCGCTCGGCCGTGCCACAGCGGATGACCGCGCGTTTGCTGGCCGCAAGCGTGCGGCCAAGCAGCGCGGGCAGTACTTCCACCGCCTTGGAACGCGTCAGGTGATAGAAGCCGATCTGCGCCATGGAGTTCCCTGTCCTGCCCTGTCCTGCCACGCGGGGCAGGCATTACCCCTCGTAATGCGTGCTGACCAGACGGTCGAGCAGGCGCACGCCAAAGCCGGTCGCACCCTTGGGCGCGTGCGACGTGGCGCGGGGGGAAAACACCGTGCCCGCGATGTCGAGATGCGCCCATGGCACCTCATTGACAAAGCATTCAAGGAATTTGGCTCCCGTGATCGACCCGCCGGGGCGGCCGCCAATGTTCTTGAGGTCGGCAATGTCCGAGCGCAGCAGTTCAAGGTAGGCGGCATCGAGCGGCATGCGCCACAGCTTCTCGCCCGTCGCCTCGCCCGTGCCGGACAGGTGGCCCGCCAGTTCATCATTGTTCGAGAACAGGCCCGCGCGTTCCACGCCAAGGCTGACCACGATCGCGCCGGTGAGGGTTGCAAGGTTGACCATGAAGCGCGGCTTGAAGCGGTCCTGCGTGTACCACAGCACATCGGCCAGCACGAGGCGGCCTTCGGCATCGGTGTTGAGCACTTCCACCGTCTGGCCCGCCGCCGTGCGCACCACGTCACCGGGGCGCTGGGCGTTGCCGGACAGCATGTTCTCAACAAGACCCACCACGCCCACGGCGTTGACCCTGGCCTTGCGCCCGGCCAGGGCCGCCATGGTGCCAACCACGGCGGCGGCACCGCCCATGTCGGTTTTCATCTCGTCCATGCCGGCGGCGGGCTTGATCGAGATGCCGCCGGAATCAAACGTGACACCCTTGCCCACGAAGGCCACCGGGGCTTCGCCTTGCGTGCCGCCATTCCAGCGCATGATGACCGTACGCGGGGGCGCATCGCTGCCCTGGGCCACGCCAAGCAGCGCGCCAAAGCCCAGCTTGTGCATGGCGTCGCGGTCGAGCACCTCCACTTCCACGCCAAGGTCGCGCAGGGCGAGGATGCGCTGCTCGAATTCGGGCGGACGCAGCATGTTGGCGGGCTCGGATACGAGGTCACGGCACAGGAACACGCCCCGCGCCACCGCCAGCAGCGGCTGCCATGCCGCCTGCGCCGCCGCCGGGTCGGCTGCCAGCACGCTTACCGTTGCCAGCTTGCCCGCCTCGCCCTTGCGCGGGGTGGTGCGATACGAATCGAAGCGGTAGCTGCCCAGCACGGCGCCAAGTGCTGCATGGGCGGCAAAACCGGGCGTAAGGCTGTCGGCCACGATCGTGCCCTGCTCGCCGCCCTGCGCCACGGCGCGTGCGGCGGCAACGCCCGCGCGTTCGACCTGCGTTGCGCACAGGCTGTCCATCGCACCCAGCCCGACAAGAATCACGCGGTCATAGCCTGCGCCGGGTGCCAGCACCACGCAGGTCTTGGCCAGCTCGAAGCCAAAGCGGGCGGCACGGGCCGCACGGGCCAGCGCCCCGCCGGTGGCCGCATCGACCTGGGCAAACAGGCCAGCGGGTGCCGTGCCAGAGGGCGCAAGGATGGCGATCGTGCCGCCGGCAGGCGCCGTGGCATCGGAAAAGGCAATATCGAGCATGGGGGTCACGGGGCTCCGCTTTGACAAAGGGTGGATGAACGGCGCGAAACCCTGCCCCCACATGCGTGAAAGGACCGGTTTTTCGCCGCCGGGCGCCATCAGGGCCGATAAAGGCATGACGGCGCGGCACGAGTAAGCTAATGCGAACAGCATGAATACGCCATCCATGCCAGCTTATGAGGACAGATTCCTTCTGGATCTGGCCCTGCGCCTTGCCGATGAAGCAGCCGACCTGATCCACGCCATCCGCGCGCGCGGCTTCGCCACTACGGTCAAGACCGACAGTTCCCCCGTAACCGAGGCCGACCACGCGGCGGAGGCGCATATTCTCAAGGGCCTGCGCGCCCATGCGCCCGCCATCCCCGTCGTGGCGGAGGAGGAAATGGCCGCGGGCATCCGCATTGATCCCGGCAGCGAGTTCTGGCTGGTTGACCCGCTTGACGGCACGCGGGAATTTGCCGCGGGCCGCGATGATTTTACCGTCAATATCGGCCTGATCCGCCATAACCGCCCGGTGCTTGGCGCCGTGGCCCTGCCCGCCTACCACCAGCTTTATGGCGCGGGTGCGGGACGCGGGGCCTTCCGCATTGATGCGCAGGGCGAGCAGGCGATCCATGTCCGCAAGCCCCCGGCGGAGGGGCTGACCGTGCTGGCCTCGCGCCATTATGCCGATGATCCGCGGCTCAAGGAATTCCTGGGCGGCCATCCCGTTGCCCATCTGGGCAATATCGGCTCGGCGGCCAAGTTCATCCGCGTGGCGGAAGGGCTGGCCGATCTCTACCCCCGCCTCGGCACCACCATGGAGTGGGACACCGCCGCCCCGCAGGCCGTGGTCGAGGCCGCCGGTGGCGCCATCCTCACGCCCGATGGCAAGCCACTGGCCTATGGCAAGCCGGAGTGGCGCAACCCGCACTTCGTGTGCCGTGGGGCGCGGTAGGCAGGCGCCCCCATGCAAACCCGCCTGCTCCCTGACACCCCCGCCGGGATAGAGACCGCAAGCACGATTTTACGCGCAGGCGGCCTTGTGGCCTTTGGCACCGAGACGGTCTATGGCCTCGGCGCGGATGCGGGCAATGACCGGGCGGTCGCTGCCATTTACACGGCCAAGGGCAGGCCGGGGCGCAACCCGCTCATCAGCCACTTCGCCAGCGCTGAGGCCGCCTTCGCGCAGGTCGCGGCAACGGAGCTGGCCCGCGCGCTGGCCGCGCGGTTCTGGCCTGGCCCGCTGACCATGGTGCTGCCCCAGAGCCCTGGCTGCGGCATTTCATCCATCGCCACGGCGGGGCTAAGCACCGCCGCCGTGCGGGTACCCGCGGGGGCCACCACGCTGGCGTTGCTGCGGGCATGTGGCTTTCCCGTCGTGGCCCCCTCGGCCAATCCCTCGGGCAGGGTCAGCCCTTCGGATGCGCAGCATGTCATGGCGGGGCTTGCGGGCCGGATTGACGCGGTGCTCGATTGCGGCCCCTGCCCCGTGGGCGTGGAAAGCACGATCATCGACCTCACAGGCCCCGTGCCCGTGCTGCTGCGCCCCGGCGGCATCACGCTCGAAGCGCTGGAGGAAGCCTGCGGCATGCCCGTAGCCCTGCCAGACACGGCCAGCAATGACGCCCGCCCTTCCGCCCCCGGCCAGCTTTCATCGCATTACGCGCCCGGCCTGCCCGTGCGGCTTGACGCAACCGGCGTGGGCGCGGATGAGGCGCTGCTGGCCTTTGGCGCGCCGCTTGCGGGCAGCCCGCTTGTGTGGAACCTGAGCGAAAGCGGTGATTTGCACGAAGCGGCAGCGCGCCTCTTCGCGGGGCTGCGGTTTCTTGATATGGAGGGGCAGCGCCGGGGGCTGGCCGGGATTGCCGTGCAGCCCGTGCCCCGGCATGCGCTGGGGCGGGCCATCCGCGACCGGCTGACCCGTGCGGCCTGTCCGCGTTCGTAATGACTTCAACCGCATGATCCGACCCTGGTGCAGCTGACATGAGCGATACACAGACAATCGACCCCAGGGAACTGAGAATCCTTTCGGATATTCTCGCCCTTGTGCTGGATGAAAACGCTGGCCAGTCGGAAACAGCGCTGGCGGCCATCCGCGCGCGCGCGGGCAAGAACCAGGTCACGGGCGGCGCGCTCAAGAACCTGTTCACGGCAATCGCGCCCAACCCGCCGCCCAAGGCAGCCCCCAAGCCCCGCGCCCCGCGCGCCACCAAGGCCAGCGCCGCCGCCAAGAAAGAGATCGAGGAGTCGCACGCCCGCATTGCCGAGATGGCGGAAAGCATCCGCACGCTCGATGCGACGCTGCGCGACACGCGGGTTGAACTGCGCACCTCCCTGGCCCGCAACGATGCCCTGACCGCCGAACTGCGCCAGACCCAGCAGGCCCGTGCCGAGACGCAGGCCGCCCTCTCGGCCGCGCAGAACACCGCCCGCCCGGCCGGCCGCCGCTCATCGGGCCTGATCGTGGCCGCCGCCGTGGGCGCGCTGACCGGCTTCGCGCTGACCGAGGCCTTTCACCTGCTGGCCCAGCCCAGCCCGGCGCAGGCCAGCGCCACCTACCCGCCGGTGCGCCACCATGGGCAGGCATGGCTCGTGCCCTCCTCCTTCCCCTCCCATACAGGACACATGCTGTCATGACCGTATCCCCCTCGCCCGCGCAGGCGGCCCCTGACCTGATCGCGCGCTTTACCGATCTGCTCGGCCCGGTTGGCGTGCTGGTGGATGCGACGGACACCGCCAGTTTCTGCACCGACTGGCGCGACCTGTACCATGGCCGCGCGCTGGCCGTGCTCCGGCCCGCCAATACGGCGGAACTCGCCGCCATCGTGCGCCTGTGCAACGAGCATGACGTGCCCATGGTGCCCCAGGGCGGCAATACCAGCATGGTCGGCGGCGCCACACCCGACGGGAGCGGGCGCGAGGTGGTGATCTGCCTGACGCGCATGAACCGCGTGCGCGCCATCGACCCCGCCGACCTGACCATGGAGGTCGAGGCGGGCGTGACGCTGAAGGCAGCACAGGACGCAGCACGTGAGGCGGGCTTCATGCTGCCGCTTTCCATCTCATCGGAAGGGTCGGCCCAGATGGGCGGCGTGCTGGCCACCAATGCGGGCGGCAACAACACGCTGCGCTATGGCAATGCGCGTGAACTCACGCTGGGCGTCGAGGCGGTCATGCCCGATGGCAGCGTGTTCCATGGCCTGCGCCGCCTGCGCAAGGACAATACCGGCTACGCGCTGCGCCAGTTGCTCATCGGCTCGGAAGGTACGCTGGGCATCATCACCACCGCCATCATCCAGCTTCACCCGCAGCCGCGCGCCATCGAGGCCGCCCTGTGCGCGGTGGACGACGCCGATGCGGCGCTGAAGCTGCTCGGCCTGCTGCGCGCGCGCGACCCGGCGCTGGTGCAGGCGTTCGAGTTCATGTCCGGCACCGGCATGGATCTCGTGACCAGCCTGATCGCAGGCACCACCGTGCCGCTTGGCGAGCGCGCGCCCGCCTATGTGCTGGTTGAACTCGCCACCCCCCGCCCCGATGCCGACCTGCGTGAATACACCGAGGAAGTGCTGGGCGAGGCCCTTGAGGAAGGCATCATCACCGATGCCGTGATTGCCGAGAGCGAAGGCCAGCGCGCGGGCCTGTGGAAGCTGCGCGAGGAACATGCCGAGGCCCAGCGCCGCGCGGGGGCGAGCGTGAAGAACGACGTATCGGTGCCGGTCACGCACGTGCCGGAACTGATCCGCCGCGCAACAGCGGCGTGCGCGGCGCTGATACCGGGCATCCGCCCCGCCCCGTTCGGCCACATGGGCGATGGCAACATCCACTTCAACCTTGTCCAGCCCGAGGGCATGGACCCCGCCGCCTTCCTGGCGCGCAGCCATGACATCATGGATACGGTAGCCGGTATCGTGAAGGATCTTGATGGCTCGTTCTCGGCCGAGCATGGGGTGGGCCAGCTCAAGCCCTACATGATGCCCGCCTGGCGCGGCGGCGCGGAGCTTGCGGCCATGCGCCACATCAAGGCCGCCCTCGACCCCAAAGACCTCATGAACCCCGGCAAGGTCCTGCCGCCCGCCCAGCCGGGCGCGTGAGCCCACGCCCCGCCGTGCTGCGCGTAACAGACTGTTCCAGCCCCTCATCCGGGCGGGGTTCACCCCTTTTGCCCCGGCGGGAACAGGGGTAGACAGGGGCATGCCCGCCCTCCGCCCTGGTCCCGACCGCCTCGCGCCGCGCCTGTCGATTCTGGATCGCTACATGCTGCGCCAGCTCCTGCTGGCGCTGGCAGCGAGCACGGGCGCACTGGCAATCCTGATCTGGTTGACCCAGTCACTGCATTTCGTCTCGCTGGTGGTGGGGCGCGGGCTGTCGCTGCGCGTGTTCCTGGAACTGACCGGCCTGCTCATCCCGTCCTTCGTGGCGGTGATCCTGCCCATCACCACCTTTGTCGTGGTGCAGTTCATCTACCAGCGCTTCGGCACCGACCGCGAACTGACCGTGATGCAGGCCGCTGGCCTTTCGCCCTTCATGATGGCCCGGCCGGGGCTGATGTGCGCGGCCATTGCCACGGGCGCGTGCCTGCTGCTCAATGTGTGGGTGGTGCCGGTCTCGTACCATGCCTTCAGGCAGTACGAATTCCAGATCCGCAACCGCATGGCCGCCTTCCTGATCCAGGATGGCGTGTTTACGCAGGTATCGGACAGCATGACGGTCTATATCCGCACGCGCGACAAGGATGGCACGCTGCATGGCATCATGGTGGAAGATGACCGCACGCCGGGCGCCGAGGCCACCATCCTGGCCGAGGAAGGCAACCTCGTGATTGTGGGCGACCAGCCGCGCGTGGTGCTGTTCAACGGCTCACGGCAGGAAATCGATGCCCATACCGGCCGGCTGAACGTACTGACCTTTGCGCGCAACACCATCGACCTGTCCAGCCCGCACGGCAACCACAGCCGCCAGCCCGATGCCAATGAGCTGCCCATAGCCCAGTTGCTGCACCCGGACATGCACCTCTATTCCCGCCGTGATGAGAGCAAGATGGTCATCGAGGCATGGCGCAGGCTCAGCACGCCGTTCTGCGCCTTCTCGTTCGCCATGATCGGGCTGCTTGGCGCGATGGGCGGCAATTATTCCCGCCAGGCCAGCATCATCCGCCCGGTGCTGGCCATACTTGGCGTGGTGGCCGTGCAGGCGCTCACGCTCGCGGTGCAGAACCTTGCCTCACGCAACCTGCAGCTCATGCCGCTGATGTGGATCTGCACGCTCACCCCCGGCCTGATCTGTGCCGCAATCCTGTTCTGGCCCGAAATCCGCACCGAGCGCGAAAAGCCCGCCCCGGCGGGCAGGCCCCGCCCATGAACATGGCCCTGACGCTCTCGCTCTACATCGCGCGGCAGTTCACCTATGCCACGCTGGCCGTGATCGCCTTCCTGACCGGGCTGATCACGATGTTCGACTTCATCGACCTGCTGCGACGGGTCTCGACGCGCCCAAACGTGCCGACATCGCTGGTCAGCGAGATCGCGTTCCTGCACATTCCCTTCGCCTGCCTCGAGATCCTGCCCTTTGGCGTGCTGCTTGGCGGCATCATCTGCTTCTGGCGGCTTGCCCGCACGTCGGAGCTGGTGGTGGCGCGGGCGGCGGGCATCTCGGCATGGCAGTTCCTGGCAGGCCCGGTCATCTGCGCCGTGCTGGTCGGCACGGTGGCCACGACCGCCATCTCGCCGCTTTCCTCCGTCATGTACCGCCGCGCGGAAGCGCTCGACCGGCAGTACCTGCGCGACAATAACGGCAAGACGCTCAACATGACCGGCGGCACGCTGTGGCTGCGCCAGAGCGATAACGGGCTGGTCAGCCACGGCACGGCCATCATCCATGCCCGCCGGGTCAGGCTCAGTGGCGGCATGCTGCATGTGGGGGGGATCACCGTCTTCCGCATGGGGCCTGATGATGACCTGATCACCCGCATCGAGGCCGAGAACGGCTATCTGGGCAAGGGGCGGTGGATCCTGACCACGGCCCGCCTGCTCCGCCCCGACGAGATGCCCGAGGGAGCGGGCGAGATCACGCTCCCCGCCGACCTGACCCTGGCCGGGGTGGAGGAAAGCTTCGCCTCGCCCGATACGCTGTCGGTCTGGGCGCTGCCGGGCTTTATCCGCCAGCTCAGGCGCTCGGGTTTTTCGACCATCCGCCACCGGCTGCATTTCCAGACCCTGCTCACGCTGCCGGTGCTGTCGGGCACCATGGCGCTGGTCGCCGCCGGTTTTTCCATGCGGCCCGCGCGGCGCGGCGGCGTGGTGCGCATGATCAGCTTTGGCGTGGCCGCCGGTTTCGCGCTGTTCGCCATCTCCAAGATCGCGGCGCAGTTTGGTGAAACGGGAACACTGCCGCCCCTTCTGGCCGCATGGGCGCCCACCGTGGCCGGGCTTTGTCTTGCAGTCACGCTACTTCTTCATCTAGAGGACGGTTAATGTCCCGTCCCGTTCCTTCCCCGCGCGCGCCGTCACCGCTACGGCCCCCCGTCGCCATGCGGCGGTTTTCGCGCGGGCTGCTGCTTGCGGCCACCACGCTGGGCGGACTCATGTTTGGAACGGATGCGCGGGCGGACGCGCCGGTGCGCGCCATGCCCATCCATGCACCCAAGAGCCAGCCCGAGGCCCCGGCCTCGTTTTCCGGCACGGTCTCGAATACCGACCCGATGACCTTCCAGGCCGACCACGTGGCCTATGACAGCAAGAACGGCATCGCCACATGGACCGGCAACGTGCAGCTGTGGCAGAATGACCAGATCATGCGCGCCGACAGGGTCGTATACGACCGCAACACCGGCGTTGCCGCGGCGCGGGGCAACGTGGCCCTTGTCGAGCCTGACGGCACCGTGCTGTTTACCGAATATGCCGAGCTGAGCAACGGCATGCGCGATGGCATCATGACGCGCATGTACGCCCAGATGTATGACAACGCCCGCCTTGCCGCCAACGGCCTGCGGCGCACCAACAGCAAGGTCAATGACCTGACGCGCGTGGTCTATACCGCCTGCGAGATCTGTGCGCGCCACCCCGAGCGCGCGCCGTTCTGGCAGTTCCGCTCCTTTGACGCAACGCATGACCTGCAGCACAAGCGGCTGGAATTCCGCGATGTGTTCTTTGATTTCTTTGGCGTGCCGGTTTTCTACCTGCCCGCCTTCTCCATGACCGACCCGTCCGTGCGGCGGCAGAGCGGGTTCCTCACCCCTGGCTTCACCCCACATGACCGCTACCTCGGCACCTATGTCACCATCCCGTATTACTGGGTAATCGACCGCTTCTCGGACCTGACGGCAACCGGGCTGTTCGCCACGCGCACCGACCCGGAACTCCTGATGAGTTTCCGCAAGTACTTCAATAACGCGCGCCTCTTCGTCAATGGCAACATCGCCTATGACACCCACCATGACAGCACCTACGTCAACACGTTCGGCAATACGGTGGACAGCTCGAACAACCACGGCATCCAGGGCTATATCTCGGCCAAGGGAGTGGTGAACATCAACAAGACCTGGCGCGCGGGCGGCAATATCCAGTGGGCCAGTTCACCCAACTACATGCGTGACTACCGTGTCAGTGGTTATGGCCAGGACACGCTCAATTCCAACCTCTACCTGGAAGGCTTTGCCACCGGCTCGTATTCGCGCATCGATGCCGAGGGCTATCAGGGCATGAACCAGGGCATCATCAACAACAAGGACCTGCCCTGGGTCCTGCCGCGCTACACCTACAGCTATTTTGGCCAGCCCGATGCGCTGGGCGGCCGTTTTGCGCTCGATACGACGGATTTCTATGTCTATCGCCAGAATGGCACATCCGACCAGCGCGGCCAGCTCTCGCTCAACTGGGATCGCCCCTTCCACAATTCGCTGGGGCAGATCTGGAACCTGACGCTGCATGTCGAATCCGCCGTCCATCGCGCGACCGACCTCAACGCCCAGCCCAATTTCGGCCGCACCGCGCGCGCGCAGGTGCAGGGCCAGGTGGAACCCACCGTGGCGCTGAAAATGAACTGGCCCTTCCTGCGCAGCTTCAACCACAATACCGGCACCCAGATCCTCGAGCCGATCGTGCAGTTCATCGCCGCCCCCAACACCGGCAACAGCGCCTCGCGCAACATCCCCAACGAGGACAGCCTGACCTACGAGTTCACCGATTCCACGCTGTTCGCAATCAACCGCTACGCGGGCACCGACCGGCTTGATGGCGGCCTGCGCGCCAATGTGGGGCTGCACAATAACTGGACATGGAACGGCCACCAGATCGACGTGCTGATCGGCGAGAGCTTCCAGGAGCATATCGACCACAACCGCATCCCCTATTCGGGGCTGAACCATCACCTGTCGGATGTGGTGATGGGCACGCACATGGTGCCCAACCAGTATTTCGATTTTGACGGCAAGATGCGGCTTGACCCCTATGCGGGCAAGGTGGACTTTGGCGATGCGCTGGGCAGCGCGGGATTCCGCCATTTTCGCGTAACGGGTGGCTACCTGTTCGAGCCGGTGACGCCGTATTACTATTACGCCCAGCGCTCATACGCCTCGGCCCCACCGGCCATTTACTACAAGCCGGTCAGCGAACTGACGCTTGGCGCCGCCTCCAACTGGGATAACTGGCACATCGCCGCCTATCTGCGCCGCAGCCTGTCGCGCAAGGAAAGCGTGGCGGTGGGTGGCGATGCGGGCTACCAGAATGACTGCTTCGGGCTCGATGTCATGTATCTCAAGCAGTACACCACGATTGGTGGCCAACAGAGCAATTCGACCGTAATGTTCTCCCTTACGTTCAAAACCATCGGCACGTTTGGTATAAATGGCTGACCTGATGCGCGAAAGACCGAGCCGGATGTTCCTCTTCCCTGCCCCCCTTGGCACAGCCTTCCCCCCTGCACCGTGCAGCCGTGGCCCGCGCCGCATGCTGGCTACGGCCCTGCTGGCCTGCGTGGCGCTGGTGGGGCACCAGCCCGTGGCCAATGCCCGCAGCGCCCATGCCATTGCCGAGCAGGCCCAGGCGGCGGAAGACCAGGACTCCATTGTCGCCACCGTCAATGGCGCGGTGCTGACCAAGCGCGACATCGACACGCGGGGGCGGCTTTTTGCGCTCTCCTCGGGGCTGGATGTAAGCGACGACGTGATGCAGCGCCTGCGCCCGCAGATCGTGCGCCAGCTGATCGATGAAAAGCTGCGCATGCAGGAAATGCTTGATCGCCACATCAACGTGCCCATCCAGCAGATCGCGGGGGCCATTTCCGGCATCGAGCAGCGCAATGGCATGCCCGAGAACGCCCTGCGCAACAAGCTGGCGGAAGATGGCGTGTCGCTTACCACGCTGATTGACCAGATCCGCGTGCAGCTTGGCTGGTCGCAGGTGTTGCGGCAGGAAACGGCGGAACACGGGCGCATCACCGCAGCCGAGATCGAGCAGCGCATGGCGGCGCTCAAGCGCGAGGACGGCAAGCCGGAATACATGATCAGCGAGATCTTCATTCCCGTCGAGGATCAGCGCCACCCCGAAGGCGAGCTGAAATTCACCGAAACCATCATTCAGGAACTGCGCGAGGGCGCGCCCTTCCCCATTGTCGCGGCCCAGTTCTCGCAGGGGCAGAGCGCGCTTGACGGCGGCATGATGGGCTGGACGCAGGAAGACGGGCTTGACCCGCAGGTGGTGTCCGTAGCCCGCCAGATGCCCGATGGCGCCATTTCCAACCCCATCCGGGTGGCGGGTGGTTACGTGATCGCCACCATTGCCGAGCGCCGCACGGTGGGCCACCAGATGGTGACCGTGCTGTCCATCCGGCAGACCTTCTTCCCCTTCGATGCGCCACTTGACCCCGAGAACCCGACGGACCAGCAGAAGCAGACGCTCGATGCCGCCAATGCCTTTTCCGCCAGCGCCAAAAACTGCGACCAGATGGAAGCGCAGAACAAGAAAAACGGCGAAAAGCACCCGTCTGACCCCGGCGACCTGATGCTGAACCACCTCAACCCGCAGATGCACGAAGTGCTCGAGCCGCTCCCGCCCGGCAAGCCCAGCCATCCGCTGGTTTCGGTAGATGGCATTCTGGTGCTGATGATCTGCTCGCGTGAAGAACGCAACATCGCCATCCAGACACCCAGCCAGATTGCCGACCACCTGCTGAGCGAGCGCGTGGAACAGACCTCACGCCAGCTCAACCGCGACCTGCAGCGCCGCGCGATCATCGACATGCGCTCCAAGACCTGAGTGCCGTCATGACCATGCCACAACGCTCCCACGGGCTTGAGCCGCTGCGTGACACCATTGCGCGGCATGGGCTGGATGCACGCAAGGCGCTTGGGCAGCACTTCCTGCTTGATCCGGGCATTACGGCACGGATCGCGGCCCTGGCGGGCGACCTTGCGGGGCAGCATGTGGTCGAAGTCGGCCCCGGCCCCGGCGGCCTGACCCGCGCGCTACTCGACACGGAGGCGGCCGGCATCATTGCCGTCGAGGTCGATCCACGCGCGGTGGCGGTCATTACCGAGCTTGCGGCACACGCGCCGGAGCGGTTGCAGATCATCGAGGCGGATGCCATGCGCCGGGATCTTGCAACCCTGTGCCCCGCCCCGCGCCAGATCATTGCCAACCTGCCCTACAATGTGGGTACACCGCTGCTCGTAGGCTGGCTGCGACAGGCCCATGCATGGTCGCGCCTCACGCTCATGTTCCAGCAGGAAGTAGCCGAACGCATCTGCGCTGCCCCCGGCTCCGACCATTATGGCCGGCTGGGCGTGCTGGCGCAGTGGACATGCCGGTGCGGGGTCATGATGCATATTCCCCCCGGCGCCTTCTCGCCGCCGCCCAAGGTCCATTCCGCCGTGGTAGGGCTGGTCCCGCATGCGGAGCAGCCCGATCCCGCCCTGTTCCGCGCCATGGAGCAGGTTACGGCCGCAGCCTTCGGGCAGCGGCGCAAGATGCTGCGCGGGGCACTGAAGTCGATTGGCGGCGAAGCCCTTCTGGCCGAAGCGGGAATTGAGGGCAGCCGCCGGGCGGAAACGCTCGAGATCGCGGATTTCGACCGCCTCGCCCGCCTGCATGCCCGCCGCAGCGCCGCCGTAACCTGAAGAGATAAAAGTTTTTGGTGAAGCTTTTTTCAAAAAGCTTCAAAAGAACGCCGCCTTTTTGAAAAAAGGCGGCACCCAAAAACTTTTATTCTTTATCTATTATTTCCCTGCTTATGCCGCACTTTCCACCCGCTGCCCCCGCGCCATCATGTAATCACGCGCCAGCGGCAGGGCATCGATTTCACGCGAGAGCGTGAGCTGGAAGTTCATGTGCCCCTGCACGCGAAACGCCAGTTCCGACACCACCAGATAGAACTCGAACATGCGGCAGAAACGCTCGTCATACAGCCGGGCGATCTGCGCGCGCCGCGCATTGAAGCGGGTGCGCCAGTGGGCAATGGTGCGGGCGTAATGCAGGCGCCATATCTCGCAATCAGCCAGCCACAGCCCGGCATGCTCAACCGCCCCCACCACCTCGCTCACGGCGGGGGAATAGCCACCGGGAAAGATGTAGCGGTCAATCCACGGGTTGGTCACGCCCGGCCCTTCCCTGCGGCCGATGGCGTGCAGCACCATCACGCCATCAGGCCGGAGCACGCGGCGCATGGTGGCAAAAAAGGCAGGGTAATGCGCCACCCCCACATGCTCGAACATGCCGACTGAAATGATCCGGTCATACTGCCGGGCAACAGCGCGGTAATCGAGCAGCTCGAAGCGCAGCCTGCCCTCCAGCCCGGCTGCATGCGCCCGGCCCCGGGCAATGTGCAACTGCTCGCGCGAGAGCGTGATGCCGGTGACATACGCGCCGTAATCACGCGCCAGCGTCAGCCCCAGGCCACCCCAGCCACAGCCTACATCCAGCACGCTCATGCCGGGGCGGTGCAGGTGCAGCTTGGCGGCGAGATGATGCTTCTTGGCGGCCTGCGCCTCGGCCAGCGTTTCGTGCCCGGTGGGGAAGTAGCCGCAGGAATACTGCATGTCCTCATCAAGGAAATGCCGGTACAGCTTGCTGTCCAGGTCATAATGGTGGGCGACATTGCGCCGGGCGCGGCCCCGGGTGTTATTTTGCAGCCATGACCGCGCCATGAAGCGCAGGGTGGAGAACACGCGCTCTCCCGCCGGGCTGCGCTCCATCACGTTGCGCATGAGCACATGCATCAGCTCATACAGCGTGCAACCCACGGGGTATAACGTGCCCGCCATGTAGGCCTCACCCACCTTCAGCGCGGGGTCGAGCAGCAGGGCACGCGCGGTCGCCGTATCGGCAAGGCGCATGGCAGCCTGCGGGCCGGGCCTGCCTGCGTAGCTGCGCCGGTCTCCATCAGGGTAATAGACCTCGAGCCGGCCTGATGTAATGAAATGGGCGAAAGCCCGGTCCAGCAGTACAGGCGCCATCGGTCTTCTCCCCGCATGCCTTTTGCTGCAACCCGAACGGCAAAAGCCCGGAAGAGTTTCCTCTTCCGGGCTTTCACAACCAGTCCAGTCCCCCGCGAAGCGGGCGACGGATCAGGTCAGTCAGACAGCCGGGGTTTCCTCGATGGCGGTCTCTTCCGAAACTTCGCCCTCGGTTACCACGCCTTCGTCAGCCAGTGTGGGTTCGTCGTCGATATCAACGCCGATTTCCTCGCCACGGGCCTGACGCTCTGCTTCTTCCTCAGAGCGGGCAACGTTCACGGTCACCTGCATGGACACTTCCGGGTGCAGGGCAACGCTGACGTCATACAGGCCAAGCTGCTTGATCGGCTCGGGCAGGATCACCTGGTTGCGGGTGATGGTCAGGCCGGCCTTGGTCGCCGCTTCAGCGATGTCGCGGGTCGTGACCGAACCATACAGGCTGCCGCTGTCGCCTGCCTGACGGATCAGGATGACCGACAGGCCGTGCATGCGCTCGGAAAGGCGCTCGGCCTCCTCGCGGTTCTTGAGGTTCTGGGCCTCAAGCTGCACGCGCTCACGCTCGAAGCGCTCGCGGTTATGCGCGTTGGCGCGGATCGCCTTGCCCTGGGGCAGCAGGAAGTTACGGGCATAGCCCGGCTTCACCGTGACGATCTCGCCCATCTGGCCCAGCTTCTCGACGCGCTGGAGCAGGATGAGTTCTACTGCGGACATGATTCTGCCTCCCTCAGCTTACAATGTAGGGCAGCAAAGCCAGGAAACGCGCACGCTTGATGGCCTGGGCCAGTTCACGCTGCTTCTTGGCGGAGACTGCCGTGATGCGGCTGGGAACGATCTTGCCACGCTCGGACAGGAAGCGGCTCAGCAGGCGCACGTCCTTGTAGTCGATCTTCGGCGCGTTGGGGCCGGAGAACGGGCAGGACTTGCGGCGACGGTAGAACGGACGGCGCGCGCCAACCGCAACGCGGCGGGCGGCGGGGTTGATCTCGGTGGTTTCAGACATCAGCTCTTACTCCGCTTCGGCGCTGGCAGTGGCGTTGGCGCGCTGCTGTTCTTCACGCTCGTTACGGGCGCGGAACTCCTCGCGGTCATCGAAATTGCGGCGCGTGCCACGACCGCTCTCGAAACGGCCGGTGGGCTTGGGCCCACGGAAGCCACGCTCACGCTCGTCACCCTTGCGCGACAGGATGACCGAGGGAGCCTCGTCGATCTCGTCGATGCGCAGGGTCAGGACGCGCAGGATATCTTCGTTCAGGCCGAGCTGGCGCTCGATTTCCTTGACCGCGGCAGAAGGCGCATCAAGGCCGAGGAGCATGTAATGGCCCTTGCGGTTCTTCTTGATACGGTAAGCCAGCGTGCGCAGGCCCCAGTATTCGCGCTTCTTGATGGAGCCGGATTCGGCTTCCAGATAGGTGGCGATGCCATCAGCAATGGCTTCGACCTGCTGCTGCGACACGTCATTACGTGCAATCAGCACGGTTTCATACAACGGCATTGGAACTCCCTTCGGATCGCTTCAACCCCCGCATGGACGGACACGGTCCGCCATGTTGCCCATAGGGCACGGGTATAGCCGGGGGCGATGCCACGCACCCGGCAGGGAAGGAGCGGGTTGAAACACAAACCCGCCCCACACACAAGGAAAAAGTACGGTTTACTTCGGATCTTTCGGCGCCAGCCACATGAAGACCGGCTCGGGCGAGACCAGTTGCGGCTCGTCATGGCGGAACCCCGTAACCGACTTGACCACCGCAAGCGGCACATCAAGCATCGGGCTACTGCCCTGCACCGTGCCCTGATCCATCATGGCGCGGGTGGCGGCAAAGGCCGCCTTGTGCAGCGCGGGCACGGCGGGCGGCGCCTCGCCACGTATCTCGAGCGCAAGCATCTCTCCCCCGCGCCCGTCATGCACCACGCTCCAGCGTTCCTCGCCCGCCTCATAGCCCTGGGCCTGGCTGACGGGGTCGACGCTCCCAACATCGCATGTGACCAGCCTGCCCTCGCGCACCAGGGTCTTGCGGTCATATTCGGCCAGAAGCCCGCTGTCGTTATCGACGCGGATGACAAACCACCCGTTGGGCAGGTCGGCTATGGCATAAGGCGCCTCACCAGCCGGGTCCGGCGTGCCGGTGTCACGCAGGCCAAGCGCATCGATCAGGGCAGCCCGATCAACGCCGTGGAATTTGTAATAGGATACGTCGAACTCCATTTCCCTCTCTCCAATTATGGGACAGGAGGGAAATGGTAACGGTTTCGTGTTATAACAATATCTGAGATACTATTTTTATGCGCATGCCTGCATTCAGGCCAGCCGCAGCCGCGCGGGCGGCACAAGGCCGAGCGCATGCGGGATGGTCCAGACCTCATGCAGGGTGCGCACCTTGCGAAAGCCCGCCCGCAGGTAATTGGGCAGGGCACGCGGATGATCGGCCGAGCAGGTATTGACCCTGAGCACGGCAGGCCGCAGCCCCCAGGCCCGCGCCACCATGTTGTGCAGGAAGGCCTGCCCCACCCCACGCCCGATCCATGCGGGCAGCAGGCCGAAATAGGCGATGTTCACGTCCGGCGCGTAGCGGCTGTCGAGTTCGCAGAAACCGGCAGGCTCGCTGCCATCATAAAGCACATGCACGGCAATGCCGGGGCCACAGAGCAGGCGGGCAAGCTCGGCATCGGGCATGACGCGGCGCAGCCACCAGCAATAATCCTGCCCGACCGCATCATACAGGGCGCGGTACCAGGCCACGCCGGGGCGGAAGGTCTGGTGGATGCTGTAGCCCGGCGGCAGCGCCGGGGGGATTCCCGGTGGCGGACGGTCCATGCACAGGAACGTCACATCCACCCCGATCCGTGTTCCGCCCCCCTCCGGCGCGTTGCGGCCGGGGGCATATGGAACCTCAGTTATCATCAAGGAACGAGCGCAGCTTGCGGCTCCGGCTCGGGTGCTTGAGCTTGCGCAGCGCCTTGGCCTCGATCTGGCGGATACGCTCGCGCGTCACGTTGAACTGCTGGCCCACTTCCTCAAGCGTGTGATCGGTGTTCATGCCGATGCCAAAGCGCATGCGCAGCACGCGCTCCTCACGCGGGGTGAGAGAGGACAGCACCCGCGTCGTCGCCTCGCGCAGGTTGGTCTGGATCGCGGCATCAAGCGGGATGACGGCGGCCTTGTCCTCGATGAAGTCACCAAGATGGCTGTCTTCCTCGTCACCGATCGGGGTTTCGAGCGAGATCGGCTCCTTGGCGATCTTGAGCACCTTGCGCACCTTTTCAAGCGGCATGCCCAGCTTCTCGGCCAGTTCCTCGGGCGCGGGTTCGCGACCGATCTCATGCAGCATCTGGCGCGAGGTGCGCACGAGCTTGTTGATCGTCTCGATCATGTGCACGGGAATACGGATGGTGCGCGCCTGATCGGCGATCGAGCGGGTGATGGCCTGCCGGATCCACCATGTCGCGTAGGTGGAGAACTTGTAGCCACGGCGGTATTCGAATTTGTCCACCGCCTTCATCAGGCCGATATTGCCTTCCTGGATCAGGTCAAGGAACTGCAGGCCGCGATTGGTATATTTCTTGGCAATCGAGATCACGAGACGCAGGTTGGCCTCGATCATTTCCTTCTTGGCGCGCGCCGAATCCCGCTCCCCGCGTGAGACGGTAGCGTAAACGCGGCGGAACTCGCCTACCGGCAGCCCGGTTTCCTGCGTAAGCTCGGCCACCTGGTTGCGCAGGCGGATCACCGTCTCGGCATGCTTGGCGAGGAAGTTCTTCCACGACTTGGCAGGCAGTCCCGCCACCATGTCCATCCAGCCCGGATCGAGTTCGCGGCCACGGTATTTGAGCAGGAAGTCATCACGCGAGACGCGCGTGCTCTCGGCCAGGCGCAGCATGCGGCCCTCAAGGCCGTTGAGGCGCTGGAAGATTTCCTTGAGGTGCTCGACCAGCACCTCGATGCGGGCATTGTGCAGGTGAACCTGCTGCACCTTGCCCACCAGTTCCAGGCGAAGCTGCTCGTAGCGGGCTTCCTCATCGGCGGAGATTTCGCTGCCCGCGGTGAATTTTTCCAGCCGCTCGGCCTGCACCTTGTGCAGCGCCTCGTACAGCGCCTCGACTTCCTGAAACTGCTCCAGGATCTCGGGCTTGAGCTTTTCCTCTAGCGCGGAAAGCGACAGGCCGGCCCCTTCGCCCTCACCCTCGCCTTCGCTCTCGCTTTCCTCGGCCTCTTCGGTCTCGTTGCCTTCGTTCTCGGCAAAGGCGTCGTCGCCCTCGGCGGCCTCGGCGGGGTCGTTGCCGCCCGCCTGCATGGCCTCGAGGTCAACAATGTCACGTAGCAGCATCTCGCCAGCCTTGAGCCGCTCATGCCACGAAATGATGGCGCGGAAGGTCAGCGGGCTTTCGCACAGGCCGCCGATCATCTCGTCGCGGCCCGCCTCGATGCGCTTGGCAATCGCAATCTCGCCCTCACGCGAGAGCAGCTCGACCGAGCCCATCTCGCGCAGGTACATGCGCACCGGGTCATCGGTGCGGCCAAGGCTTTCGGTATCGACGTTACCGGCGGCGGGTTCCTCGCTCTCGGTTTCTTCCTCGGCGGTGTCGTCGCTCTTGGTTTCAGCGGCGGGAGCGGCCTCGGTGTCGTCGTTATCCTCGTTCTCGACCACCTGCATGCCCATCTCGGACAGGGCGGCCATCACATCCTCGATCTGCTCGGAGGACATCTGGTCCTGCGGCAGGACGGCGTTGAGTTCGTCAAACGTGATGTAGCCGCGTTCCTTGCCGCGCGCGATCAGCTTCTTAACGGCGCCGGACCGGGTGTCCAGCAGGGTTGTATCGTTGTCCTGATCCCCTGAAGCCGTGTCCGTACCCGTGGCTGTCTTTGTCGCCATGCCCGATCAATCCCTACCCAGCAAATCCGTTTACAAGCGTGCGCCCAAACCGGCCCGCGCACAGGGGCCGCGCCCTTTGTCCTGCCCCCTTCATGCTCCGGGACAGGATACGGCCAATCATACCGTTTTCATCTGCATTTGTCTGGTGCAGGTGGTCGATAACATGGTCGAAGTCAAGGGCACGCGCCCCCCATTTCATTCAATCGGCCCATTTTCCGCCTCATTCCTCCTCCTCATCGCCGCCGCGGCGCAGGGCGTCGAGGGCCAGCAGGCGGGTGCGCAGGCTGTTCCATTGCGCTTCATCGGGCGTGCCCGCGCACAGGCGCTCGGTGTCGGCGCGCAGTTCGGCGGCGAAGCGCTCCACGTCAAGCAGCCCGTAGAAATGCCACCACTCCTGCACGGGGTCGGTGTCAAACAGGTCGGCATCCGCGGCCTGGCCCCGCCGCCCGCGCGTGGCATCCACGCGCTGGCGCACATCGGCAAGGCCCGCTTCGGCCAGCCGGGACGCGAGTTCATCCGCATCGGGCAGTTCGCCATTGCGGTCATACAGGTCGAGCAGTTCCTCGCGCAGGGCGGCGAGGTCGGGGGGCAGCGCAAGGCTGCAATAGGCGTCCTGCACCGCGTCAAGCACGCTGGGCTGCTCAAGCAGGATGGCGCTGAGAATGCACTGGCGCTGCAGGTCGGCGGCCATGGGGGCGACCGGAGCCGTGGCCACAGGCACCCGTTTCGCGCCGCCGCGCCCATCGCGGCGAAAGGTCTGGAAAAAGCTGTCGAGCAGGGTCGAGCGATATTCGGCGGCCAGCGTCTTGTCAGGGATGAGGGCCGCCACCGCCACGAGCCTGCGCCGCAGGGCCGCGCGCTGCTCGGGGCCGGGGTCGCGCACGCCCTCGCTCATCAGCCCGAACAGGACCTGCCCCATCGGGCGCGCGCCCTCGATCATGGTGGCCATGGCGGCGCTGCCATGGCGGCGCACGAGGCTGTCGGGGTCTTCACCTTCGGGCAGGGTGCAAAAGCGCAGCGTGCGCTCGACATTGAGCAGCGGCAGCGCGGTCTCCGCCGCCTTCACCGCCGCGCGCTGGCCCGCGCCATCGCCATCAAAGCACAGCACGGGGGCGGGCGCGACCAGCCACAGCGCCTCGAGCTGCTCGGTGGTGAGCGCCGTGCCCAGCGGGGCGACCGCGCCATGAAAGCCTGCCTGATGCAGCGCGATCACATCCATGTAGCCTTCAACCACCAGCAGCTCGGCCCCTGCCCCGCTGCCACGCACGCCCTCGCGCGCGCGGTCGAGGCCGAACAGCACCCGGCGCTTGGAGAAGATCGCGGTCTCCGGCCCGTTGAGGTATTTGGGCTGGCCATCGCCCAGAATGCGCCCGCCAAACGAGACCAGCCGCCCGCGCCGGTCACGGATGGGAAAGGTCACGCGGTTGAAGAACAGTTCGCGCTGGGGCGCGCCATTTTCATCGGCGCGCATCACCCCCGCATCACGCAGCATGGCGGGTGTTATGTCGAGCCTGGCCATTTCGGCCACCAGTTCGCCCCGCCCGGCGCCCGACCAGCCCAGGCCGAAGGCGGTTATGGTGTCATCGCTCAGGCCACGGCCCCGCAGGTAGGCCAGCCCCTCGCGCCCTTCGGGTTCATGCAGGCGGCGCTGCCATGACTGCTGCACGGCCTCGAGCACATCGCCAAGGGTGCGGGCCTGCTCGGCACGTTCGCGCTGCACCGGGTCGGGCTTTGGCATGTCCATGCCCGCCGCCGTGGCCAGTTCCTCCACCGCCTCGGGGAAGGAGCGGCCCTCGCTCTGCATGACAAACGTAATGACGTCGCCATGCGCCTGACAGCCAAAGCAGTGGTAGTGGTCGTCATAGACGTAGAACGATGGCGTCTTTTCCCCGTGGAAGGGGCAGCACGCCTTCCAGTGCTTCCCCGAGCGCACCAGCTTGGTGCGCCGCCCGATGACGGGGGCGATGGGCGTGCGGGCACGCAGTTCGTCAAGGAATGCGGGGTCAAGCGCCATCGTTACATGGACTCCGGCGTGATCAGGCCGAAAGCCGCGCGCGCACGACCGCCGATGCGCTGGCCGGGTTCAGTGCTGCGCCAAACTGCTCCTTGAGTGCTGCCATGACCTTGCCCATGTCCTTCATGGAGGTGGCATCGGTGCGCTCGATCGCTTCGCGCACGGCCGCCTCGATAGTGGCGTCATCCAGATCGGGGGGCAGGTAGTCGCGGATGATCGCGATCTCGGCCTCTTCCTTTTCGGCCAGTTCGGGGCGGCCGCCCTTGAGGTACATCGCCGCCGATTCCGTGCGGGACTTGATCATGCCACGCAGCATGGAAATCACTGCCTCATCGCTCACCTGGTCCTCGCCCTTGGCGCGGCCTGCGATATCGACATCCTTCAGCTTTGCCGTAATCATGCGGATGGCGCCGACCTTTTCGCTCTGACCAGCCTTCATGGCGGTTTTCAGGTCATCCATGAAACGTGCGCGCAGGGACATGCTGTCAACTCCTCTGCCCGGCGGGAGGGCACGATGCCCCCTTGCATGCCGGGAATAATTTTCCCAATGTCTCGGTATAAGGGTATGTGGGAATTTTCTTCCCAATTACCAGAGACGCTGTTAGGCAATACTCCCGGAAGGGACATCATCCAATGCCGATGACGATAGAAAACATTATCGAACGCCTTGGCGGGGCCGAACAGGCCGCGAAGCTGGCTGGCGTCAGCACCGAGGCCATTCGCAAATGGCGGCAGGCCCGCGCCATTCCGCCCAAGCACTGGACCACCGTGCTGCGCGCCACCGGCCTGTCACTGTCCGACCTGCAACCCGCTACAGAATCCGACCGACCGGAGCCCCCGATGAGCACGTCAAACCCGATCGCACCGGCCGACAGGCCCAAAGCTGCGACAGCCGCCCTGATCCTGGCCGATGGCACCATCCTGTGGGGGCGCGGATTCGGCGCGTACAGCACAGAGCGCGCGCTGGGCGAGATCTGCTTTTCCACCGGCATGACCGGCTACCAGGAAACGCTGACCGACCCCTCCTTTGCAGGCCAGATCATCACCTTCACCTTCCCCCATATCGGCAATACCGGCACCACGCCGGAGGATGATGAAGCCACCGCCATCAACGCCCGCGCGCTGGTGGTGAAGGAAGACCTGACCGCGCCCGCCAACTGGCGCGCGACCGAATCGCTCGATGCATGGCTCAAGGCGCAGAACGTGCCGGGCATCTGTGGCATCGACACCCGCGCCATCACGCGCCGCATCCGCGAAGGTGGCCCACAGACGGCCATCGTGGCCTACCCCGCCGATGGCCAGTTCGACATCGCGGCCCTGCAGGCGCAAGCCCGTGCGTGGCCGGGGCTGGAGGGCATGGATCTGGCGCGTGAAGTGACCTGCGCCAGGCCTTACGCGTGGAGCGAGGGCGTGTGGCAGTGGCCGCATGGCACCGCCCCCCTGCCCGCCAAGCGCCGCAAGGTGGTGGCCGTTGATTATGGCGCCAAGCGCAACATCCTGCGCTGCCTGGCCTCGGCTGGCTGCGACGTGACCGTGGTGCCCGCCACCGCCACGGCGGAGGAAATCCTCGCCCTCGACCCCGCAGGCGTGTTCCTGTCCAACGGGCCGGGCGACCCGGCGGCGACCGCCAGCTATGCCGTGCCTGCCATCAAAGGCGTGCTCGAGGCGGGCAAGCCGCTCTTTGGCATCTGCCTTGGCCACCAGCTCCTGGCCCTTGCGCTGGGTGCGAAAACCTACAAGCTGACGCGTGGCCACCGGGGTGCGAACCAGCCGGTGAAAGACCTTGAAACCGGCAAGGTGGAGATCACCAGCCAGAACCACGGCTTCGCGGTGGATGACAAGTCGCTGCCCGCTGACGTGCGCGCCACCCATACCAGCCTGTTTGATGGCTCGAACGAGGGCATCGCCACCAGCCGCTACCCGGCGTTCTCGGTGCAGTACCACCCCGAGGCCAGCCCCGGCCCGTCAGACAGCCACTACCTGTTCCGCCGTTTTGTCGACCTGATCGACACCACAACCAAGACCGCGTGAAAGCCGACCCGACATGCCCAAACGGACAGACATCAGCTCCATCCTGATTATTGGCGCCGGCCCGATCGTGATCGGCCAGGCGTGCGAATTCGACTATTCCGGCGCGCAGGCGTGCAAGGCCCTGAAGGAAGAGGGCTACCGCGTCATTCTGGTCAACTCCAACCCCGCCACGATCATGACCGATCCGGGGCTGGCGGATGCGACCTATATCGAGCCGATCACCCCGGAATTCGTCGAGCGCATCATCGAGCGTGAAAAGCCCGACGCGGTCCTGCCCACCATGGGCGGGCAGACGGCGCTCAACACGGCCATGGCGCTCGACAAGTCCGGCTTCCTCAAGAAGCACAATGTCGAACTGATCGGCGCCAATGCCGAGGTGATCGACCGCGCCGAGGACCGCCAGAAATTCCGCGTGGCGATGGACGAGATCGGCATCGAGAGCCCGCGCAGCCTGATCGCCCATACGCTGGATGAGGCCCGCGCGGCCCTTGCCACCGTGGGCCTGCCTTCGGTCATCCGCCCGTCCTTCACCATGGGCGGCTCGGGCGGCGGCATTGCCTATAACAGGGAAGAATTCGACCGCATCGTCACCTCCGGGCTTGACGCCTCCCCCACCACGGAAGTCCTGATCGAGGAATCCGTGCTGGGCTGGAAGGAGTATGAGATGGAGGTCGTGCGCGACACGGCTGACAACTGCATCATCATCTGCTCCATCGAGAACATCGACCCGATGGGCGTGCATACCGGTGATTCCATCACCGTCGCCCCCGCCCTGACCCTGACGGACAAGGAATACCAGCGCCTGCGCGACATGTCGCTGGCCTGCCTGCGCAAGATCGGGGTGGAGACCGGCGGCTCGAACGTGCAGTTCGGCATCAACCCCGTTGATGGCCGGGTCGTGGTGATCGAGATGAACCCGCGCGTGTCGCGCTCCTCCGCGCTGGCATCCAAGGCCACGGGCTTCCCCATTGCCAAGATCGCGGCCAAGCTGGCGGTGGGCTACACGCTCGATGAACTGACCAACGACATTACCGGCAGCACGCCTGCCTCGTTTGAACCCACGATCGACTACGTGGTGGTCAAGATCCCGCGCTTCACGTTCGAAAAGTTCCCGGGCACGCCGGCCCTGCTGTCAACGAGCATGAAATCGGTTGGCGAGGCGATGGCCATTGGCCGCTCCTTCCCCGAGGCGATGCAGAAGGGCCTGCGCTCGATGGAAATCGGGCTGGCGGGTCTGGACCCGGTCGAGGCGCCGGGCGATGGCGGGCCGGATGCCTTCCGCGCCGCCCTGTCGCAGCCGCGCCCCGAGCGCATTCTCATGGCGGCACAGGCCCTGCGCGCGGGGCTGAGCGTGGAAGACATCCACGATGCCTGCCGCTTCGAGCCGTGGTTCCTGCGTGAACTGGCCAAGATCGTGGCCGCCGAGCATGCGGTGGTGCGTGACGGCCTGCCCGAGGATGCCGACAGCCTGCGGGCGCTGAAGGCCATGGGCTTCTCCGACATCCAGCTTGCCCGCCTGTCGGGCACGCAGGCCGAGGAAGTGGCGAGGCTGCGCGAAGGCCGGGGTGTTACCCCGGTGTACAAGCGCATCGACACCTGTGCGGGTGAGTTCGCCTCCCCCACGCCCTACATGTATTCCACCTATGAAGGCGGGTATGGCGTGCCGGAATGCGAAAGCAGGCCGACGGACCGCAGGAAGATCGTCATCCTTGGTGGCGGGCCGAACCGCATCGGCCAGGGCATCGAGTTCGACTATTGCTGCGTCCATGCAGCCTACGCCCTGCGCGAGGCCGGTTTCGAGACCATCATGGTCAACTGCAACCCCGAGACCGTCTCGACCGACTATGACACGTCGGACCGCCTGTATTTCGAGCCGCTGACCGCCGAGGACGTGATCGCCCTGATCCGCCGCGAGCAGGAGAACGGCACGGTTCTGGGCTGCATCGTGCAGTATGGCGGGCAGACCCCGCTCAAGCTGTCGCACGCGCTTGAGGCTGCGGGCATTCCGCTGCTCGGCACGCCGGCCGATGCGATTGACCGGGCCGAGGATCGCGAGCGCTTCCAGACCATGCTGCACAAGCTTGGCCTGCGCCAGCCTGCCAACGGCATTGCCCGCAGCCCGGCGGAAGCCGAGGCCGTGGCCGAGAAGATCGGCTACCCGGTCGTGGTTCGCCCCTCCTACGTGCTGGGCGGGCGGGCGATGGAGATCGTGCATGACCGCGCCAGCCTGCAGCGCTACATGCGCGTGGCACTCCAGCTTGCGGGCGCGGAAGTGGCCAACGGCCCGGTGCTGATCGACCATTACCTGAACGATGCGATCGAAGCCGACGTGGACTGCATTGCCGATGGCGGGGAAGTCTATGTGGCCGGCGTGATGGAACACATCGAGGAGGCGGGCATCCATTCGGGTGACAGCGCCTGCTCGCTGCCGCCCTACACGCTCTCGCCCGCCATCGTGACCGAGCTCAAGGCCCAGACCGAGGCCATGGCGCGTGAACTGGGCATCGTGGGCCTGATGAACGTGCAGTACGCGATCAAGGGGCAGGAGATCTTCGTGCTCGAGGTCAATCCCCGCGCCTCGCGCACCGTGCCCTTCGTGGCCAAGGCGACCGGCGTGCCGGTGGCCAAGATCGGCGCGCGCGTCATGGCCGGTGCCAAGCTGGCCGAGTTCCGGCTTGATGACCGTGCCGTGGCCCCGCATGTGGCGGTGAAGGAGGCGGTATTCCCCTTCAACCGCTTCCCCGACGTGGATACGATCCTCGGCCCCGAAATGCGCTCGACGGGTGAGGTCATGGGGCTTGATGCCTCGTTTGAGCGCGCATTCGCCAAGTCGCAGCTTGCGGCGGGGGTGAAGCTGCCGCTTTCGGGCACGGTGTTCCTGTCGGTGCGTGACAGCGACAAGGCCGCGGTCAAGTCGATTGGCCGCCTGCTTGTCGAGATGGGCTTCAGGGTCGTGGCAACCCGCGGCACCGCCAAATACCTGCGTGAAGCCGGTGTTGCGGTGGACGTGATCAACAAGGTGCTCGAAGGCCGCCCAAACTGTGTCGATGCCATCCGCTCGGGCGAGATCCAGATGGTCATCAACACCGCCCAGGGCGCCCAGGCGGTGAGCGACAGCTTTGACATCCGCCGCTCGGCGCTGACCCACGGCATTCCGCACTACACCACCATTGCGGGCGCGCGGGCCGCGACGCATGCCATTTCGGCCATGCGCGAGGGGGTTCTTGAAGTCGCGCCGCTTCAATCCTATTTTAAGGGATCATTCTGAGCGCATCGCCACGACGCGGGCGGTCTGCTGGTCCCTGGGCTGGCAGGCTGCCCGCGTCGTATTACAGGCAATACGCCCGGACACAGCAACCAACCGTCAGTTGCGGAAACTGACCTTCACCTCGGGGACAAACCTTGCAGAAATTTCCGATGACAGCCCCCGGGCTCGAACGGCTTGAAGACGAACTGCGCAAGCTCAAGAGTGAAGAACGCCCCGCGATCATACGCGCCATTGCCGAAGCGCGGAGCCACGGCGACCTTTCGGAAAACGCGGAATACCATGCAGCCCGCGAGCGCCAGTCCTTTACCGAGGGCCGCATTCAGGAACTTGAGGAAATCGTCTCCTCCGTCGAGGTGATCGACCCGGCCTCGCTCTCGGGCGACCAGGTCAAATTCGGCGCGCGCGTGAAGCTGGTGGATGAGGAAACCGACAGGGAAGCCACCTACCAGATCGTGGGCGTGTACGAGGCCGACATCAAGCAGGGGCTTTTGTCCATCTCTTCCCCGCTGGCCAAGTCGCTGATTGGCAAGAGCGTGGGCGACAGCGTGTCCGTGCCCGCCCCCGGCGGCGACCGGACCTACGAAATCCTGGAAGTTACCTACGGCTAGGCCATAAACCCGTGATCACGCTTGAAGACATCACCGCCGCCGCAAAGCGGATAAAGGGGCGCGTACTCCACACGCCCACCATACCGTGCCAGACCCTCTCGCGCGCGACCGGCGCGGATATCGTGCTCAAGCTCGATAACCTGCAGGCGGTGGGCTCGTTCAAGGAGCGCGGGGCAGCCAACAAGCTCGCCCTGCTCACCCCACGCGAGCGCGAGCGCGGCGTGATTACCGTATCAGCGGGCAACCATGCCCAGGGCGTGGCCCGCCATGCTTCCCTGCTCGGTATTGACGCGGTCATTGTCATGCCGCGCTTCACGCCCGCCGCCAAGGTCACGCGCACGGCGGCGTGGGGGGCAACCGTGGTGCTTGAAGGCGATAACTTCGCCGAGGCCACGGCGCATGCCAACATGCTGTGCCAGCGCGAGGGGCGGGTATTCGTCCACCCTTATGACGACCCCGAGGTCATGGCCGGACAGGGCACGTTCGCACTCGAACTGTTCGAGGATGCTGGCCCGCTTGACACCTTCGTCTGCCCCATTGGCGGTGGCGGCCTGCTCTCGGGCTGTGCCGTGGCCGGGCGCGCACTCCAGCCGGGCATGGACATTATTGGCGTGCAGGTGGAGAACTTCTCCTCGCTCGCGGGCTTCCCCGGTGATGAGGTGATGCCGCCGGGTGGCGCCACCATTGCCGAGGGCATTGCGGTGCTGCAGATCGGTCGCCAGCCGCTCGAGGTCATTCGTGAACTCGTATCAAGCGTGCTGGTCGTGCCCGAAAGTGCGATCGAGACCGCCATCACCATGCTGGCCGAAGGGGCCAAGCAGGTGAGCGAGGGCGCAGGGGCCACGGCCCTTGCCGCCGTGCTGACCTACCCCGAACTGTTCCGGGGCAAGCGCGTGGCGCTGCCCATTACGGGTGGCAATATCGACAGCCGCATCCTGGCCAATACCCTGCTGCGCTCGCTGCTGCGCGACGGGCGGCTTTTGTGCCTGAAAATGGAAATACCCGACCGCCCCGGCGTGCTGGCCGATATTTCGCGCAAGATTGGCGATGAAGGTGGCAACATCATCGAGGTCTCGCACCAGCGCCTGTTCACCACGCCCAGCGTGCAGGCCGCCGAACTTGAGATCATGATCGAGGCCCGCGACCCCGAGCATGCCCGCGCACTCGAGGCCGAGCTGGCCAAGGCCTATATCGTGCGGCGGGCCTGACGCGGGCGCCCAAAAACAGAGGATAAAAGTTTTTGGTGAAGCTTTTTTCAAAAAGCTTCGAAGAACGTCGCCTTTTTGAAAAAAGGCGGCACCCAAAAACTTTTATCAATGGGTTGTTTTAAAACGGTTTCTTAAAATCACAGACCTGCGGGGCAGCATATAGCCGCCCCGTGGTGTTTTATTTCGTGCCGAACAGCCGGTCGCCCGCATCGCCAAGACCGGGGCGGATATAGCCGTGCTCATCAAGCCCGCGATCAATGGCGCAGGTCACGATCCGCACATCGGGGTGTGCGCGGCGCAGGCAGGCCACCCCTTCGGGCGAGGCGAGCAGACACACGAACACCATCCTGTTGCACCCGGCCTGCTTCAGCCGGTCAATGGCCGCCACGGCGCTGTGGCCGGTGGCCAGCATGGGATCAACCACAAGGCAGATACGGTTGCCGACATCATCGGGCAGCTTGAGGTAATACTCGACCGGCTCCAGCGTTTCGGGGTCGCGATACAGCCCCACATGGCCAATACGCGCCGAGGGCACAAGGTCGAGCAGCCCGTCAAGAATGCCATTGCCCGCGCGCAGGATGGAAACGAGGCACAGCTTCTTGCCCGCCAGCCGCCGGGCTTCCATGCGCTCCAGCGGGGTGTCGATTTCCACCGGCTCGAGCGGCAGGTCGCGCATCGCCTCATAGCCAAGCAGCATGCTGAGTTCACGCGCAAGCTGGCGAAACGCGCTGGTCGCGGTCTGGCGTTCGCGCATCAGCGTCAGTTTGTGCTGCACCAGCGGGTGATCGACAACAACAACACCCGCATCATGCGGGGTGGCAGGCTCGGTCATCTTCATTCCTTCTAAGGGTCATGAAAGTTTTCGGGTGCGGCCTTCTTCAAAGCTTCTTGAAAAAAGCTTCACCAAAAACGTTCTCCCGGTGCCCGCTTCAGCCAGCACCATCACGCGGCACGAATGTCAGGGCCAGCCCGTTCATGCAATAGCGCAGGCCGGTGGGTGGCGGCCCATCGGGAAAGACATGGCCCAGATGCCCCTGGCAGTGCGCGCAGTGCACCTCCGTGCGGGTCATGCCGTGGCTGGTATCGGTGGTGGTGCCCACCGCGCCGGGAATGGCATCGAAAAACGACGGCCAGCCGCTGCCGCTTTCATATTTCGTGCCGGAATAGAACAGTGGCGCGCCACAGCCCGCGCAACGATATTCCCCGGCACGCTTTTCGTTATTCAGCGGGCTGGAGCCGGGGCGCTCGGTGCCGTGTTCGCGCAATATGCGCAACTGCTCGGGGCTCAGGCAGCCGCATGCGGCCCCCTTGCTTGCGGGATCAGACATGGCTGCTTCCTTCCTTGGCTACAGAGACATTTGACGCTGAACGCTTTTAGGGCATCATGCCACACAAAATAAAACAGGGAGAAAATAACCCCATGAACGACCATGAATCGATGAACACCCCGCCCCGCCCCGTCATGCTGGTGGTGCTTGATGGATTCGGCTGGCGCGAGGATGAAGCCAACAACGCGGTCAGGGCCGCCCGTACCCCCGCTTTTGATCAGTTATGGGCAACCGGCCCCCGCGCCTTCCTCAAGACGTGTGGCGAGGATGTAGGCCTGCCGCGCGGGCAGATGGGCAATTCCGAGGTGGGTCACCTCAATATCGGCGCGGGCCGCGTGGTCATGCAGGAACTGCCGCGCATCACCACGGGCCTGGCCGATGGCACGGTGGCGAACAGCGACGTGATGCGTGATTTCATCGCCGCGCTGAAAAAAACCGGCGGCACCTGCCACCTCATGGGCCTTGTCTCGCCCGGCGGCGTGCATGCCCACCAGGACCATGCGGTAGCCCTTGCCCGCATCGTGCGCGCGGCAGGCGTGCCGGTAACCATGCACATCTTTACCGATGGCCGCGACACCGCCCCGCAATCCGGGCACGGCTATGTGTGCAAACTGCTCTCGGCCCTGCCCGAGGGCACGCGCATCGGCACGGTGTCGGGCCGCTATTACGCCATGGACCGCGACCGCCGATGGGACCGGGTGGAAAAGACCTACAACGCCATCGTGGCCGGTGAAGGCCCGCATGCGGGCGATGCGCTCGATGTGCTCGACAAGGCGTATGAGGCGGGCACCACCGATGAGTTCATCATTCCCACCGTCATTGGCGAATATGGCGGCATGCGCGATGGCGATGGGGTGCTGAGCTTCAACTTCCGCGCCGACCGCATCCGCCAGTTGCTCGATGCGCTGCTTGAACCCGGCTTCGAGGGCTTTGCGCGCATGAAGCTGGTCAACCTTGCTGCCGTAACCGGCATGACCCGCTACAGCGACCGGCTGGCCGAGCTGATGACCGTGCTCTTCCCGCCCGAGGCGCTGCATGACCTGCTGGGCGATGTGGTGAGTGCGGCAGGGCTGAAGCAGCTGCGCATGGCCGAGACCGAAAAATACCCGCATGTGACCTACTTCCTCAATGGCGGGCGCGAGGCGCAGCTTGCGGGCGAGGACCGGATCATGGTGCCCTCCCCCAAGGTCGCGACCTATGACCTCCAGCCCGAAATGTCGGCCCCCGAACTGACCGACCGCGCTGTCGAGGCGATCGGCAGCGGCAAATATGACCTGATCGTGCTCAACTTCGCCAATGCCGACATGGTGGGCCATACCGGCGTGCTCGCCGCCGCCATCAAGGCGGTCGAGGCGGTCGATACCGGGCTGGGCCGCATTGCCAAAGCCATCGAACACGCAGGCGGCGCATTGCTGGTCACCGCCGATCACGGTAATGCGGAAACCATGTTCGACCCCGAAACCAACGGCCCCCACACCGCGCATACACTCAACGTGGTGCCCGTGGTGCTGGCCGGTGGGCCGCAGGGCATGGGACTGCATGATGGCCGCCTGGCCGATCTGGCGCCCACGCTGCTGCAACTCATGCACCTGCCCCAGCCCGCCGCCATGACCGGGCACTCATTGCTGGACGGGTCCACGCCATCCTGACACCACGCCTGCATGCCACAGCCCGCTGGCCTGGCCGCCTGGCCAGCGGGTTCCTGCTTTTATGCGCAACACACGCACCTGCCGGGGCTGCCGCCACCCATGCGGGGGGTGGCACACCCCACGCCCGCGCGGGCCATGCCACGCACGCAACACCCCATGCCCCCACGGCCAGCGAGCAGCGCATCCGCGAACAGCTTGAGGCCGCGCGCAGCGCGCATGAAAACCTGCTGGCACGCGAGCAGCAGCAGGCCCACGACCTCGAGGCCCGCCGCAAGGAGCAGCAGGCGGCCCGCGAGCAGGCCCGTGCGGATGCTGAAAAAGCGGCCACCCTGTCCGCCGCCACGGTGGACGCCACGGCCCGGCTGCAACAGACCGAGCAGCAGGCCGCCGATATCGATACCCGCATGACCAACCTGCATGCCGAGCAGGCAGCACTGCGCCAGCAGCTTGCGGCCCAGGTCGCCCGCCTTGCTCCCCTGCTGCCACTCGCCGAGCGCCTGTCGCTCTACCCCGCCGATACATTGCTGGCCGTGCCGCTGCCTGCCGACCGCGCCGTAACCGGCCTGCTGGTGGTGCATGGCATGATGACCGACATCGCCCGGCAGGCCCGCGCCATACATGACCGGCGCGCCCGCCTGCTCGCCCTTGATGATGAACTCGGCCGCCAGCAGCAGCAGATGCGTCAGGTCGTAACCCAGCGCGAAAGCCAGCGCGATGCGGTCAACCGCGCGGCCCACGCCGCCCTTGAGGCGCAGCAGCGCTCGAATGCCGCAGCCCTCACCGCCACCCAGGCGGTGGAAGACGCCGCCCGCCGCGCCTCGAGCGTGCAGGATGCCATCGCCCGCATCGAGGAAACCGAGGAACAGGCCGAAAAAAACCTCGAGCAGGCCGCCCGCGCCGCCGAGCGCGCGCATAACATGCAGGCCGCCACCGCGGCCCGGCGCCAGGCGCATGAAATGGCCGATGGCGCAGGCCCCGGCATCAGCACCACCAATGCCAGCGCGGGCGCGCCCGTGGCGGGCACGGTACTGACCGCCTGGGGCCACACGACCGAAAGCGGGCCTGCCACCGGCATCACCTACGCGCCACCTTCACGCGCAAGCGTACGCGCGCCATGCACGGGGCGCATTGATTTTGCCGGGCCGTTCCGTACCTATGGTCAGATGATGATCCTTGACTGTGGCAAGCATTACCGCTTCGTGCTCGCGGGACTTGGCGAGATCGCGGTCGCCGCGGGCCAGCAGGTCAGCCGCGGGGCGGCGGTAGGCCAGATGCCGCAATGGAGCGGCGGCGGCTCAAGGCCGACCCTGTTCGTGCAACTGCGCCACGGGGGGAGCACGGTCAACCCCGCGCCATACCTGTAATGGCGCGCAAGGCGGTTTTATCCCTACGCGGGTTCGGTATATGCTACCGACCCGTGACGGATGGGCAAGACCACGTTACAACGCAACGCGAAGATTACGTGCAGGCCTGCCGGAGCATGGCGGCGGGCACCCAGGAGACAACGACGCATGAAATTCCGTAATGGCCTGCTGATCGGTTGCGCCTTTCTTGCAGGGATCGTGGTGGCCCCGCAGGTTGCCCACTATTCAGCCAGCAGGTGGGGCGGCTTCGCCCCCATGGCCCATGCGGCGGATGCGGTCTCGAAGGATGACAATTCCCCCCAGGAAATCGAACAGCTCATGTTCCTGTTCGGTTACGTGCTGGAGAAAGTGAAGGCCAATTACGTCGAGCCGGTCTCGACGCGCGACCTCATCACCAACGCGCTCAACGGCATGCTGAGCGGGCTCGACCCGCACTCCTCCTACATGACCGAGAAGCAGTTCTCTGACCTGCAGGTCCAGACCAAGGGCTCATTTGGCGGCCTCGGCCTTGAAGTGCAGGGCGAGGACGGGCATGTGCGCGTGGTCTCCCCCATTGATGACACGCCCGCGGCCCGCGCAGGCATCAAGCCCGGTGACTTCATCGTGGCGATCGATGGCAAGAACATTGATGGCCAGCCGCTCGATCAGGTCGTGACCCGCATGCGCGGCAAGCCCGATACGCGCATCACCCTGACCCTGATCCGCGAAAAGACGCCCAAGCCCATCATCGTCACCCTCACGCGCGCCATCATTCCGCTGCAGGTCATCAAGTCCGCGCTGTATGACAATGTCGGTTATATCCGAATCGCGCAGTTCAACGAGGAAACGCAGTCCGGCCTGATGGCGGCCTACAAGAAACTGCAGGCCCAGACCCATAACAGGATGGCGGGCCTGATCATCGACCTGCGCTCCGACCCCGGCGGGCTGCTGACACAGGCGATCGATGTGGGCTCTGACTTCGTCCGCAGTGGCGAGATCGTCTCCACCCGCGCCCGCCACCCGCAGGACAGCCAGCGCTGGGATGCGCATAATACCGACATTACCGGCGGCCTGCCCATTGTCGTGCTGATCAATGGCGGCTCGGCCTCGGCCAGTGAAATCGTGGCCGGTGCGCTACAGGACCACCAGCGCGCCGTGCTGCTGGGCGAGAAGACCTTTGGCAAGGGCTCGGTGCAGACCATCCTGCCCATTCCCGGCGAGGGCGCGATCCGCCTGACCACGGCACGCTACTACACGCCATCGGGCCGTTCCATCCAGGGCCTGGGCATCGTGCCCGACATTCCCGTGCGCGAGGCGCATGATGATAGCGGCTACAGCATTCACGAGGCCGATCTCGCGCATATCATCAAGAACCGGGGCGGCAATACGGCCCAGCCGCCCACGCGCACCGACCTGCCCGCCATAGCCAGGGCCATCCCGGCCCAGCCGCCTGCCAACTGGCCCGAATTCGACCCGACCAAGCCCACGACCGACTTCCAGCTTCAGGAAGGGCTGCGCGTCGTGCGCTCCATGGCCGGGCTGCCGGTACCGCCCGAGCCGCCCGCGCCCCCGGCTGGCAAGGCGCCTGCCACCGCTGCTGCCCCGTCGCCTGCGGCCCCCACCACCACGCCGGATGCAACGCCGCCCGCAACCCCTACCCCTGCGCCCGCACCGGCGGAAAAGCAGGCCCCCCCGGCCCCGGCAACGCCCGCGGTTCCCGCCGCACCGGCTCACCCCTGATCGTGCCGGAAGACCAGCCTTTGACCAGCAAGACCACCCTGCCCTATCGCCCCAATGTGGGCGCGCTCGTGTTCAACCCGCGCGGGCAGGTGCTTGTCGCCCGCCGCACCGACATGCCGGGCGCGGGCGGCCCACCGGATGAAGGCGTGTGGCAGTGTCCGCAGGGCGGCATTGATGAAGGCGAAACCCCGCAGGTTGCCGTATTGCGCGAACTGCATGAGGAAATCGGCACCGACAGGGCCGAGATCCTCGCCGCCTACCCCGAATGGCTCAGCTACGACCTGCCCGCCCACCTGATTGGCAAGGCGCTTGGCGGCCGCTACCGGGGGCAGACGCAGCAATGGTTCGCCCTGCGCTTTACCGGGCAGGACGGGGACATACGGCTGGATACCCACCAGCCCGCCGAATTCGATTTATGGAAGTGGGTGGAACTCGCGCAGTTGCCCCACCTCAATGTCGGCATAAAAAAAGATATTTACACGAAGCTTGCCGCCTATTTCGCGCCTTACGCCACCGCGAGCTGAGGCATGAGGCCCGCGTGGGCCAGGGCAGTCCACGTTTTGCCACTGAGCAGCGGCGCGAGGCACAATCTGGCTGCATCAGCGGCTGTAATCCAGCGCAGTTCCGCAATTTCAGCAGCAATAGCGGGCGTGCCTTCAAGCCGCCCGGTCCAGATGCGGGCCTGCACGGTATAGCCCGGCTCATTGGCGGCAGGCGCTGAAAAATCACCTGCCAGTTCCGCCCCCACCGTGAGGGCGCAGCCCAGTTCCTCATCAATTTCACGCCGTAGCGCCTGCTCCGGGCTTTCACCCGCCTCCGGCTTGCCGCCGGGCAGCATGAAGGCCGTGGTGCCACGCTTGCGCACGACCAGCAGGCGCTCGTGTTCAATTACTGCCGCACAGACAACCCGGATTATGCCTGTCATGATCCCTCTCACGCACAAACTGACAAAAGTTTTTGGGTGCTGCCTCTTTTCAAAGAGGCAGCGTCCTTCGAAGCTTTTTGAAAAAAGCTTCGCCAAAAAACTTTTATATATTACTTGTCCCCACCCTTGAGCGGCGACATGAGGAAGCAGAATGGCACGACCAGCATGCACCCGATACCGAGGATCATGAAGACCTCGTTATAGGCCAGGATCGCAACCTGACGCTGGAACTCCTTGTACAGCCGCCCCATCGCCACGTTATTGAGCGCGCCCTGCGCGTAGCCACGCATCACCGCAACACCCCGGCTCTGGGCCAGGTATTCGTTGAAGGGCTGATGGTAGGGCGTCATCCAGTGCACCATCTGGTTCTGGTGCGCCTGGCGCAGTTCCGTCACCATGGCCGTAGCGCCTGAAATGCTGAGTGATCCCAGCACGTTACGCGCCATGCTGAACAGCGCCGAGCCATCGGCGTTCAGGCTGCGGGGCAAGGTGGCGTAGGTAATGGTCGAGATCGGCACGAACAGGAAGGCCATCGTGCCCGTCTGGCTCATGCGGAACAGCACCAGATGGCGGAAATCAAGGTCAGGCACCAGTTGCGCCGACCAGATCATGGATACGCCCATGAGGAAGAAGCCCAGCGCGATGATATAGCGCAACTGCACATACTTCATCGCAATGCCCACCAGCGGGATCAGCATGATCACCACAATGCCGCCGGGCGAGAGGATCAGCCCCGATAGTGTTGCGGTATAGCCCATGATCTGCTGCGAGAACTGCGGCACGATAATGGCCGAGGAATAGAGCAGCGTCCCCACCGCCCCCATCAGCCCGGTGCCCACGGCAAAGTTGCGGTCCTTGAACACCCGCAGGTCCACCGCCGGGTTCTTGGCCCGCAACAGCCAGATGATGGCGCCGCCTATGCCAAGGAAGGCGAGGATGGCCATGGTGACGATAATGCGCGAGCCGAACCAGTCCTCGTCCTCACCACGGTCAACCGCCACTTCAAGGCAGCCAAAGCCGATGGTGATCAGCCCGATGCCCACGAAGTCAAGCGGTGCGTTCTGCTTGCGCGCCCATGGCGGGTCGTCGATCATGATCGAGACGGCGATGGTGGCCAGGATGCCCACCGGCACGTTGATGAAGAACACCCACCGCCACGAGTAGTTATCCGTAATCCACCCGCCAAGCGACGGGCCGAGCACGGGGGCCACCACGGTGGCGATCGCCGTCAGGCCAAAGGCCGCGGCGCGTTTGGCGGGCGGGAAGGTGTCAAGAATGATGGATTGCTGGTTGGGCTGGAGCCCACCACCAAAAAAGCCCTGCATCAGGCGGAAGATGATCAGTTCGGGCAGGCTCGTCGCGATGCCGCACAGGAACGACGAGAGCGAGAACATGGCAATGCAGATGAGGAAGTAACGCTTGCGCCCGAACAGCTTGCCCAGCCAGCCCGATATGGTGAGCACGATGCCGTTGGCCACCAGATAGGAGGTGAGCGTCCAGGTCGCATCATCATAGGTTGAGGACAGGCTGCCCGCGATATGCGGCAGCGCCACGTTGACGATGGTGGTGTCGAGAATTTCCATGAAGGCGGCCACCGTCACAACCACGGCGATCAGCCATGGGTTGTGCTTCGGTTTCCAGCCCGCGCCATCCGCCGGGGCCGCAGGCGCTGCCTGCGCGCTCATTCCGTATGGACCGTAGGTTCAACCGACAGCCCGATGGAAAGCGGCAGATCGGCGCGCAGCCCCTCGTCGATCAGGATCTTGACCGGCACGCGCTGCACGATCTTCACGTAGTTGCCCGTGGCGTTCTCCGGCGGGAAGGCGCTGAAGGTTGCGCCCGTGCCAAGCTGCAGCGAGTCAATATGGCCCCTGAGCTTGAGGAACGGGTAGGCATCAATGGCGATATCCACCTTCTGGCCGGGGCGCATGTGGGTGAGCTGCGTTTCCTTGTAGTTGGCCACGACCCAGATTTCGGGCTCGACCACGGACACAACCGTCTGGCCTGCGGTGACATACGTGCCACGCTCGATGTTGCGCTGCGAGATCCAGCCATCATGGGGCGCGCGGATGGTGGTCCATTCCACGTTCAGTTCCGCCTCACGCAGCTTCGCCTCGGCCTGGTTCAGGGTAGCCTGCTGCTCGCTCACGCGGGCCTCGGTGCTGGCAATGTTGGGGATGACAGGCAGCGCGGTTTCAAGGTTGCCCTGCGCTTCAAGCACCTGCGCCTTGGCCGCGTTCAGCGCCGCAGTGGCGTAATCGATGTTCTGCTGCGATGTCGCCTCGCGCGTTACGCCATGCTGGCGGCGGTAATCGGTCTCGGCCCTGAACTCCTGCGCCTGCGCCTGCTGCAACTGCCCTTGGGCGACCATGAGGTGACCGGGGAAGTTCTTTTTGGCCACTTCGGACAGCAGGGTATAATTCTGCACCTGCGCGCGCGCGATATCGACGGCAGCCGCCGCCTGGTCACGCTGTGCGCGCCAGTTGCGGTCATCGATACGGGCAATGACATCACCCTGATGGACGAACTGGTTGTCATTCACCAGCAGTTCGGTCACGTAGCCGGACACATGGGGGGCCACCGCCACGGCACGGCCGGCGGTGAAGGCATCATCGGTTTCCACCTCGTTGCGGTGCAGGAACCAGTAAAGTACGCCCAGCACCACGACCGCCACGACAATACCGATCAGGATCAGCTTGCGGCGCGGCGATACTTCCTTTTTCTTTTTATCCTGTCCGTCTTCAGGTGCGTTGCCTTCGTCCGCGGCCATCTGCTTTCCTCATCATCACTTGATTGCAGCCCCTGATCCTGTCATCTCGCGCATTGACCGAACGGGTCGGTCAATCCATTGCACGAAGCTTGCCACACTTCAACCGCCAACCCCGGCTCAAGTGCACATTCGCCCGGCCAGGTCAGAGCGTGAAGGCCTGATTGCGCACCATGCGGGCGTACAGGCCATCATGTTCCATCAGGGCATCATGCGTGCCGCATTCCACCGCCTGCCCCTGCGCAATCACCACCACCAGATCCGCCGAGCGCACGGTGGAAAGCCGATGCGCCACCACAATGGTCGTGCGCCCGTGGCGCAGATGCGTCAGGGCCTGCTGCACGATGGCCTCGCTCTCGCTATCAAGCGCGCTTGTCGCCTCATCAAGCAAAAGCACGCGCGGGTTACGCAGCAGGGCGCGGGCCAGCGCCACGCGCTGCCGCTGCCCGCCAGAAAGGCGCTGCCCGCCGGGGCCAACCACCGTGGCATAGCCCTGTGGCAGCGCCGAGATAAACGTATCGGCGGCGGCGGCGCGAGCGGCTTCGTGCACCTGTTCATCGCTGGCCCTGGGGTTGCCCATGCGGATGTTGTCGATGACCGGCAGGTCGAACAGGAGCGTATCCTGGCTGACATAGGCAATGGCATCGCGCAGGTCGGACAGGATAAGGCGGCGCAGGTCCACGCCATCAAGCGTGATGCGCCCGCCGGTGACATCATGCAGGCGCGGAATAAGGGAAAGCGCCGTGGACTTGCCGGCCCCCGATGGGCCGACAAGGGCCACGGTCAGGCCCGGCTCGGCCACAAAATCCAGTCCGGTCAGCCCCATGCGCCCGTCGGGGTATCGAAAGGCCACCTGCTCGAAGCACAGGTTGCCACCACCTGCGGGCAGGCTGATGGCATCGGGCGCCTGGGCCACGGCCACGGGCTCGTCAATCACGTCAAATACGCGCTGCAGGCCACCAAGCCCTTCCTGCAGGGCGATGTTGAGCGTGCCGAGCGCGCGCAGCGGGCGGGCGGCCAGCAGCAGGGCGGCCACAAAGCCGGAAAAATCGCCCAGCGTGGCGCCGCCCTGCGTGGCCCGCCAGCCCGCAAAGCCCAGCACGGCAGCCACCGCGATGCCACCGAGCACCTCAAGCATCGGGTCCACCCGCGCGCGCCCGTGCGCAATGCGCAGCAGGCGGTCATGCAGGATGTCGAGCACGCGGGCGGCGCGGCTTTCCTCCTCGGCTTCAAGGCGATAGACGCGGATGGTGCGCGACTGGCCAAAACTTTCGGCCAGCATGGCGCTGGTCTCGCCAATCTGTTCATGCACGCCGCCGGATTCCCGCCGCAGCCGCTTGCCCAGGCGGCGCACCGGCAGGGCGGCGATGGGGTAGAGCACGGCAGCGATCAGGCTGAGTTCCCAGTCCATGTACAGCATGGAGGCGATCAACCCCACCACGGTCACGGCATCGCCCAGCGCATTGGTGGCGCGGATCATGGCCTCGCGAATCGAGACGGCATCGGTGGTGAAGCGGGCCGCGATCTGGGCGGGGGCCTCGGTTTCGATGCGCGAGATATCGGCATTGACCAGATGGTGGAACATGCGCCCCTGCAGGCCACGGATCACCAGCAGCACCAGCGACTGCACCGCAATCGACTGCCCGTACTGCGAGATGGCCTTGGCCACCGTAATCACCACCACCAGAATGGGTACCTGGTACAGGATGCGCGGGTCATGATCGGCAAACATGTCGAGCGCGCGCTGGATCACCAGCGGGTAGAGCGCGCTGAATATGGCCATGAGCGCCGTCAGCACCATGACCGCCATGATACGCAGCTTGTGGCGGGCCAGTTCATCGCGCCACAGCCGCCGCATGAGGCGACGTGACGACACCAGTGCATCAGGCGCCGCCGCACGATCCGGCGCGGTCATTTTTATTGCGTTCATCAATCGGCCTATAGCCGCAAGCCAGCGCAAAACAAAGCGCCGCGACATGCGGTTACAAATTATGTGGCGCGCGCAACGCCTTCAGCCAGCACGGCGCGCAGGCGCGTGATGCAGGCGGCATGGTCCGGCGCGCAGCCCTTTTCCAGCCACCACTGCCGCACCTGCCCCAGCACCTGCCCCACCATGGCACCGGGCGGGCAGCCGGCATTCATGACATCGCCGCCATTGAGCGGGAAAACCGGCGGCGGCGTGCGCACAAGCTGGTCGCGCAGGCCCTCCCACCCCGCATCGGGGCGCCCCAGCGCATCAGCCTGCCGCAGCCATGCGCGCCAGATCAGGTCGCGCGGGTCATGGTCAGCCAGCAGGCGCAGGATGTCGGGACCATCAAGGCCGGGGCAGGGCACCGGCTCACCGCGCGTGCGGGCCAGCGCGCCACCCTCCGCGCGTGACAGTTTGAGCCGCCGCGCCACCGCGCGTTCGTCGCCCGCCACCAGGGCTGCCAGACGCAGCACCGGCGCATCCGGCGCACCACAGGCCAGCAGGCGCTCGAGGCGGGGGATGCTGCTGCCTTCGGGCAGGACATGGGCCAGCACGCCGCAATCATGCATCTGCCACAGCGTGCGCGTAACCTCGGGGCCGGTCAGGATGCGCCGCAGCTCCGACCAGATCCGCTCGACCGAGAGACGGTCGATCAGGGCGGCGAGAGCCGTTATGGCGTCGATCGCCTGCGGGTCAGGCCTGCCGCTGCCATACCGGGCCTGAAAGCGGAAAAACCTCAGGATCCGCAGCGCATCCTCGGTAATGCGCAGGCGGGCATCGCCCACAAAACGCACCCTTCCCGCCGCCAGGTCAGCCTGGCCGCCAAAATAATCATGCACCACGCCCGCGCTGTCGCATGACATGGCGTTGATGGTGAAGTCGCGCCGTGCCGCATCCTCGCGCCAGTCCTGCGTCCAGGCCACGGTGGCGTGGCGGCCATCGGTTTCCTCATCGCGCCGCAGGGTCGTGATCTCGAAGGGACGCCGGTCGATGACGGCGGTCACCGTGCCATGCGCAAGGCCCGTGGGCACCACCTTCATGCCCGCGGCCTTCAGCTTCGCCATCACCGCATCGGGGGCCTCGGCGCAGGCCAGGTCGATATCAGCGACCGCCTGCCCGCGCAGCAGGTCGCGCACGGCGCCCCCCACCAGCCTTGCATCGGGGAGGATGGTCCAGATCCGGCCAAGCTGTTCCAGCACGCCGGGCATGCCGTGGGCCAGCGTGGCAAGTGGGCTGGTCACGATGCCGCCTCCATGGCGGAAAGCGGGAAGAACACATTCTGGCTCCACACGCCAAGGCAGGGCACGCCCTGGCAGTGCCCCTCCACCGCAAGGGCGGCGAGTTCGTAATAGACCGGGCGGGCGATGCGGGCCTCGATGGGTAGCGCGCCATCACCGTCGCGCACATGCAGGTAGGGCACCGGGCCGGTGCCGCAGCCTTCGCACGGCACGTTCCAGTCACATCGAATCGGGTGGTCAGGCCCTGCGCAGATCACCTGATCGACATTGGTGCGAAACGAGAGCACCTGCCCCCGCCCGCAGCCATGCCATTCAAGGTGATTGGCCACGAAGGGGGCGTCCTCCACCTCGATCGTGCCCTGCTCCACCGGGGTCTGGAGCCTGAAGCCACCCAGGGCGTCGCGCCGCAGGGTGGAGGCGAACAGGCAGACCATCGGCTTGCGGCGGATGGGGGAGCCACGGTACAGCCACGTTCCGTCGCGCCTGATCACGAACGGCAGCGCGCCGCATGTTCCGCCCTGCCCCGGCGCGCGGGCGGGCGGGTTCTGTCCTGTCTCGAAATCGTCCATCAATTGCGTTAACCCGACACTATGGAAGCTGCTGGACTTGATATAGGGATCAACACTGCCTTGATGAAACCCCCGGACCTGTCAGACTGTTGGAATGATGACCATGGATGATACCTCACCCCTCCATGCGGCGCCGCAGGCGGGCATGACATCCCCCCCCACCCTGACCGGCGAGCAGATCGCGGCCCGGGCCGAGAGCATGGGCGCGCGCCTGCGGGCCGCGCGGGCGGAAATCGGCCGCGTCATACTCGGGCAGGACCGGGTGATCGACCTGGTACTGACCACCATCGTGGCGGGCGGGCACGCGCTTCTGGTCGGCGCGCCGGGCCTGGGCAAGACGCTGCTGGTCACAACGCTGGGTCACGTGATGGGCATGGACGCACGCCGCGTGCAGTTCACGCCCGACCTCATGCCAGCCGATATTCTGGGCAGCGAAATCCTTGATGAGGACGAGGCCGGCCGCCGCAGCTTCCGCTTCGTGGCGGGGCCGGTCTTCTGCCAGTTGCTCCTGGCGGACGAGATCAACCGCGCAAGCCCGCGCACGCAGTCAGCCCTTCTGCAGGCCATGCAGGAGCGCGAGGTGGCCATTGCGGGCACCAACCACCCGCTGCCCCGCCCCTTCCACGTGCTGGCAACCCAGAACCCCATCGAGCAGGAAGGCACCTACCCCCTGCCCGAGGCACAGCTTGACCGCTTCCTGATGCAGGTCACGCTCGACTTCCCCACAGCCGAGGCCGAGCGCGCCATGCTGCTGGCCACCACCGGCACCACCACCGCCACCGCCAGCCCCGTGCTCACGGCGGCTGACGTGATCGAGGCGCAGGCGCTGGTGCGCGCCCTGCCGGTGGGCGAGCAGGTGGTCGATGCGATCGTGCGCCTCGTGCGCGCGGCTCGCCCCGAGACCAGCGATGACCCCACCATCCGCGAGGCCGTGGCCTGGGGGCCTGGGCCCCGCGCGGCACAGGCGCTGATGCTGGCCACCCGTGCCCGCGCCCTGCTTGATGGCAGGCTTTCGCCCACCATCGAGGACGTGGTGGCGCTGGCCCAGCCCATCCTGGCCCACCGCATGGCGCTGTCCTTTACCGCGCGGGCGGAAAACCTGCGCCTGTCCGCGCTGATCGATACGCTGGCCGGACGGATCGGCTGACATTGGCCGTCCTTCCCTCCTTCCTGTCGCGGCTGATCCCCAATGCCGCCCGCGCGCCCGGCGCGTCACGCCCGGCGCCGGAGCCTGCGGGGGCCGGGTTCGCACCGCGCAACGCCATTACCGCCACCGCGCTGGCCGATGACCTGGCCAGCAGGCTGCCCGCCCTGCTCGTTGCCGCCGAGCGCCTTGCCCGCGCCACAGGCCAGGGCCGCCATGCGCGCCGCAGGGCAGGCCAGGGAGACGAGTTCTGGCAATACCGCCCCGCAACGCAGGGCGAGGCGGCCAGCGCCATTGACTGGCGGCAATCGGCGCGGGGCGACCGGGCTTTCGTACGCGAGCGCGAAGCCCAGACTCCCTACACCATCTGCATCTGGTGCGATAATAGCGCCTCCATGCGCTGGCATTCCGCCCCTGGCCTGCCGCCCAAGGCCGAGCGGGCCTTCGTGCTGGCGCTGGCCAGTGCGGCCATGCTGCTTGGGCAGGGCGAGCAGATCCGCCTGCTGGCCACCAACCCCACAACCCCGCCGCTGCGCCTGCACGGCCATCGCGCGCTTGAGCAGATGGCCCATGCCCTGCTTGCCGCCCTGCGCCATGCGCCCGATGCGCCGGACCTGCCGCTGACCACCGCCATCCCCGCCCGCAGCCGCGTGCTGCTGTTTGGCGACGGGCTGTACCCACCCGGACAGCTTGAAACCTTCCTGCACCAGCTTGCCACATGCCAGGCCACCGCCACGCTGGTGGAAACAATAGACCCGGCGGAGACCACCCTGCCCTATACCGGCCCAACCCGTTTCACCGCCGTGGAGGAGGACGCAGGCAGCCTGCTTTATGGCAGCCCCACGCTGCAACAGGATTATGCCGTGATCTGGCAACGCCACCAGGCGCGGCTTCGCACGCTGTGCATGGCGGCGGGCAGCCCGCCCGTTGTGCATATGACCGACCAGCCGCCGCTTGACGCCCTGATGGCATTGCACACCCTGCTCGGGGCGGGAGGGCGGCCATGATTCTGCTCGCCCCGTGGATGCTGCTCGGCCTGCTGGCCCTGCCCGCCGTGTGGTGGCTGCTGCATGCCCGCCCGCCCGCGCCGCGCACGCAGTCCTTCCCGCCCATGCGGCTGCTTGCAACGCTTGCCGCCCCACCCCCTGATGCGACCTCCGCCCCGCTGTGGCGCGTCCTGCTGCGCTGCCTGGCCATGCTGGGGCTGGTTCTGGGGCTGGCGCAGCCGGTCTTTCCACGCGGGCAGGGCGGCCTGCCCGATGCCGACTGCCTGATCGTGCTCGATAACGGCTGGGCTGCGGCGAACACATGGTCGCAGCGCGTCCACGCACTCGATGGCCTGCTCGACCATCTTGCCCGCACGGGCCACACCGCGCGCCTGCTGCTCACCGCCCGCAACGACGCACTCGACCCGATCACGGTCCAGCCCGCCCTGCAGGCCGACCTGCTGCGCAGCCAGATCGACCCGATGCTACCGCGCGCCTGGCCCACCGACCGCCTTGCAGCCACCCATGCGCTCACAACCCTTGCGGGCCAGGGCTGGCGCGGGCCGGTCATCTACATTGCCGACGGACTGGCCACGCAGGGCGACACGGGGTTTGCCGCAGCGCTTGCCGCCATTGGCTCCGTGCATGACATGCAGGTGCCGCAATCCGACATCATGCTGCTCGCCCCGCCCGCCAGCGGGCAGGGCAGCCTGGCCACGCAGCTGCGCACGGTGCCGCGCGACCATCCGCGCACCGGCCAGCTCCGCCTTGAAACCGCAACCGGCGGCACGCTCGGCCTGCTGCCGGTCAACCTGCCCGCGGGCGCCGACCATGCCGATCTCGCCCCCGACATGCCCGCCGAACTGCGCAATAAGGTCGATCACCTCGCCCTTGAGGGCATGACCGGGCCTGCGGGCATCCGCCTGCTTGACGAGCGCGAGCGCCAGCGCCCGGTGGGGCTGATCGCAACCGGCAGTTCCGACACGCCGCTGATGGGCAGCCTGTTCTACCTGCGCCGCGCGCTGCAACCCGCCGCCGAACTGCGCGAGGGCAACCTTGATACGCTGCTCGCCCGCCCGCTTTCGGTCATCATCGCGCCCGATGGTACATTGGGCAGCCCCGAAAGCCGCAAGAAAGTCGCGGCATGGGTGCGCGCAGGCGGCACGCTGATCCGCTTTGCCGGCCCGCTGCTCATTCAGGGAGCAGATACTACGGATGGCGGTGGCGATACGCCCCAGCCGCAGGCCGACCCACTCCTGCCCGTGCCGCTCATGGCGGGCGCGCGCGAACTGGGGGGCGCCATGTCATGGAGCAAGCCGGAACATCTGGCCCCCTTTCCCGCCACATCCCCATTCCATGATCTCGACATCCCCGCCGATGTCACGGTCTCGCGGCAGGTACTGGCCCAGCCTTCCACCGATCTGGACAGCCATAGCTGGGCACGGCTCGATGATGGCACGCCGCTTGTCACCCACGCCGCACTCGGCGCAGGGCAGGTGGTGCTGTTCCATGTAACCAGCACGGCGGAATGGTCGAACCTGCCGCTTTCGGGGCTGTTCGTGGGCATGCTCCAGCACCTGATCGACCAGGCCTCGGGCATTGAAACGCCCGCCGGCACCACCCTGCTGGCCCCCTACATGGCGCTTGATGGCGATGGCACGCTGGTCTCGCCGCCCGCGGGCGCGCAGGCGCTGCGGGCCGATGCGTTTGGCCACACCGCCCCCAGCCCGGAACACCCGCCGGGCCTGTATGGCCCGCGCAACAGCCGCCGCGCGCTCAATGTAGGCGATGACCCGGCAGCCCTTGCGGCCCAGCCCGCCATCGGCACCGTGTCCGACCTGCGCGGGCAGGTGGCCGACCTGTCCATCGGGCCGATGCTGCTCGTGCTGGCCACCGTGCTGCTCCTGGCCGACGGGCTGGTCAGCATCGTGCAACGCGGGCGGCAATGGCGTGGGCACGGGCTTGCGGCGCTGGCACTGTGCTGCGGCATGGGCATGGCGGGCGCCCACGCGCAGGCGGCTGACATACCGCCCGACGTGCCGCGTGCAGCCCTTGAAACCCGGCTGGCCTATATCGTAACCGATCACCCCGAGATCGATGATGTATCGAAAGAGGGGCTTCAGGGCCTGTCAGACTACGTCAATGCCCGCACCTCCGCCATGCTGGGCCACCCCGATGGCGTGACGCCGGAGCGTGATGACCTGTCCTATTACCCGCTCATCTACTGGCCGGTCACACCCGATGCCCCCTCCAGCCCGGCCCGCACGGCAGCACTCAACACCTATATGCGCCATGGCGGCATCCTGCTGATCGACACGCAGGGCCAGGACCCGGCCACGGCACCCGAAAATGCCAGCAGCTACACCGGCACGGCGCCCGGCACGGCCGCAGCGCTGAAGCGCATGACGGCAGGGCTGGACATTCCCCCGCTCACCCGGCTCGACAGCCACCATGTGCTCTCGCACACCTTCTACCTGTTGCATGATTTTCCCGGGCGGTACGATGGCATGCCCGTATGGGTGGCGCAGGAGGGCGACAGCACCAATGACGGGGTGAGCCCGGTCATCATCGGCAGCAATGACTGGGCGCATGCCTGGGCGGTTGATGCAACGGGCAACACGCCCTACGCCCCCGTGCCCGACGGGGCGGAACAGCGCGTCACGGCCTACCGTTTTGGCGTGAATGCCGTGATCTATGCCCTGACCGGCAACTACAAGGCGGACCAGGTGCATGTGCCTGCGCTGCTCAAACGGCTTGGGGAGTAAGCGGCATGCCTGACCTGTCGCGTCACATGATGGCGCTCAGCCCGCTTGTGCCGTCGTGGTGCATCAACCTGCTGCTGGCCGCCTGCGCAGCCCTTGCCCTGTGGGGCCTGGCCCGCCGGGTGCGCGGCAGCGTGTGGCGGCTGCTGGCCGGGCTGGGTGTTGCCCTGTGGCTGTACAACCCCCAGCGCATTACCGAGACATGGCACCCCCTGCCGGAAACGGCACTTGTGGTAGTGGACCAGTCGGCCTCGATGAACGAACGCAACCGGGGCGAGATGGCGCGCAATGCGGCAGCGAGCGTGCAGGCCGCCATGAACCGCGTGCCCGGCCTCGTGCCACGCATCGTGACCGTGCGCGAGGCACAGCATGGCGGCACGCGGCTGTTTGCGGCATTGCAGCAGGCGGCGGCTGACATTCCCCCTTCCCGCCTGGCGGGCGCGGTGCTGATTACCGATGGCGAGGACCATGACGTGCCCGCCGCCGTGCCCGACACGCTCAACCCCGATGATGGCCACGGCCACCGCACCCGCCTGCCGCTGCACGTGCTGCTGACCGGCAGGGGCGAGGAAACCGACCGCCACCTGCGCGTGCTCCAGGCCCCGCCCTTTGCCATCGTGGGCAAGGACGTGACCATTCGCGTGCAGATCGACGACCAGGGCGCGCCCGCCCAGCCGGGATCTGCCACGCAGCTCACGCTCACGCAGGGCAATGGCGCGACCTTTACCCGCCCCGTGAAGATTGGCGAGCCGCAGGACATTACCCTGCCCGTCACCCATCCGGGCGAGATGCTCATTGGCCTGTCAGCGCCCGAACTGCCCGGCGAGGTCTCGACGCGCAACAACCATGATGTCATCCGCATCAACGGCGTGCGCGACCGGCTGCGCGTGCTGCTGGTGTCCGGCACGCCCAACCAGGGCGAGCGCGTGTGGCGGCGACTGCTCAAGGCCGATCCTTCGGTGGACCTCGTGCACTTCACCATCCTGCGGCCACCCGACCGTGATGATGGCACGCCGCTTTCCGACCTGGCGCTGATCGCCTTCCCCGTCAATGAACTGTTCCAGCAGAAGGTGGGGCAGTTCGACCTCATCATTCTCGACGGGTTTGAAAACCGTGGCATCCTGCCCGAGGCCTATCTGCGCAACATCGTCAACCACATCCGTGAAGGCGGCGGGCTGCTGCTGATTGGCGGCCCGGAATTCCTCACCCCCGGTTCGCTGCAGGATACGCCGCTGGCCGATATCCTGCCCGCGCATGTGACCACGGCCGATGGCATGGCCATCCAGCGCTTCAAACCCGACCTGACCGAGACCGGCATGCGCCACCCGGTCACCTCCGGCCTGCCGGGCACGCCTGAGCATGCGGGGAGCAAGCCGGGCTGGGGGCCGTGGTATCGCAGCCTGCGCAGCGATTCCGCCCGGGGTGAGGTGCTGATGACGGGCCCCGACCACCAGCCCCTGCTGGTGCTCGACCATGCGGACAAGGGGCGCGTGGCCTTCCTGATGTCCGACCAGGCCTGGCTGTGGTCGCATGGCGAGGGGGGCGGCGGCCCGCAATCCGAACTGCTGCGCCGCATCTCGCACTGGCTGATGAAGGAGCCGGAGCTGGAGGAAAACCAGCTTGAGGCCAGCATTGCGGCTGGGCAGATGACCATCACCCGTCGCTCGGTCACCACCGGGCCTGCGCCGGTGGTGCATGTCACGGCGCCCGATGGCACCAGCCAGCAGGTCACACTCGACCCCGCGGGCAATACCGGCCTCGCCCGCGCCCGCCTGCCCGCGACACAGGACGGCATATGGACCGTGCGTGATGATGCCGGGCATGAAGCCTTCGCCGCCCCGCGCGCGGAAGACCCGCTGGAGTTTGCCGACCTGCGGGCCACGGCTTCCGTGCTTGGCCCCATGGCGGCCGCGACCGGCGGCGGCGTGCACTGGCTTGGCGCGGATGCGCAGGCTCCATCCCTGCCGGAGATGGCGATGGCGGACGGGAGCCACGCTTCATCGGCCAGCTGCTTCGCCTTCCCTGCCCGCAATGCCCACAGCGTGTCGGGGCAGCAGGCCAGTGCCGTGCTCCCGGCCTGGGCCATGGGGCTGTTCGTGCTGCTGATGGTGTTCATGGCATGGTGGCGGGAAAGCCGCCCCTGAAGGCAGCGCTTTCGGCCAAGAAACTGACAAAAAACAATAAAAGTTTGTGAATGCCGCCTTTTTTCAAAAAAGGCGACATTCTGGCCCAGGCTTCATCCACGACATATTCAGGGTTGCGCAATGGTGAGCAGGCTGGCTTTTGTGGCCGCCGTGGCGGGAAAGTGGATTAATCGTCGCATCAACCATCATTTTGCGGTAATCAGCAGAACCGGCAGGCGGCGTAGGGCTGTTGCGCGGCTGGCTGAACGCTCACTCTCGGGACAGGACATGATTTCCAGATCCGGTATATATCTTCTTGTCGCCGCCCTGTTCGCGGGCCTTCCTGCCGTGTGCATGCCGCTGCATGTGGCCCATGCGCAGGATGCCGAAGACCCTGAAGCCGAGGCCGAAGCCGCTGACGCCGCCAAGAAGGCCGAGGCCCGCCGCGCGGCCAAGGCGGCGGCACCGCCAGCCGCCCTGCCCGGCGCTGAATCGCGCGAGGAAGAGCACGGCCACGCCAATTCCGACATGAACCCGACCAATGCGCTGTTCGATGCCATCAACCGTGGCAGCCTTGGCGCGGCGAAGGAAGCCCTGAACCGCGGCGCTGACATGACGGCCCAGAACCAGCTTGGCCAGACGCCGCTCGACATGGCGATCGACCTGAACCGTAACGACATCACCTTCCTGCTGCTGTCGATGCGCACCTTCTCGGATGCGGACCCGCATTTCGCCTCCAACAACCTTGAAAGCGGCGAGGACGACACCCCGCCGCTCACCATGCCCAGGCATGCCTCGACCACCGCCTCGCCCGACCGGCGCTATGACGCATCAGGCGGCCATGCCGACCCGTCGATCGGGTTCCTCGGCTTTGGCGGCAGCTAGGCCGGTTACGGCGGCCTTTCTGAGAACCTGCCTGAAAACAAATCATTGATAAAAAATGATAAAGGTTTTTGGGCGCTGCCTTTTTTTCAAAAAGGCGGCGTTCTTCGACGCTTTCTGAAAAAAGCTTCACCAAAAACGTCCTTATGATTTCTGGATGTTGTTCAGGTTACCTTTTCAGGCAGTCCCTGAAGCTTCTGGAAATAAAAACGCCACCAGACCCTGCTTTGTTCAGGATACACCGTTCAGACAGGCCTCAAGGGTCGTGATCTCGTGCCAGATCTCATCGGCCGTGCGTTGTGGCGGGCGACGGGTATTGGTCAGCACGACGAATTCCAGCGTCATGGGGCGGGCGGAATAGCGCTGGCGGCTGACGCGGTAGCGCTTGTAGGGGCGGGTAAAGACCTGCACCGCGCCCCGCTCGCAATTGGCCCGCAGCATGTCCTTGAGCGCAATGAAGCCATCGGTGCTGTAGCTCGTGGCGATCCAGCGCGTATCGAGCACCGACAGGAGCTGTCGGTAGGCCGCAAGCGCCTGCCTGCGGTGGTTGTAGGGGCTACGCCGCTCGGTGCGCCAGTCCTGGCGTATGGCCGCCTTGTCGCGCCCGGTAATCTTGGGGGCAAGGGACGGGCTGTCCCACAGGGCAATGGTGTTGAGCACGTGGTAATTGGCGCCGTAGGGGTGCTGGTTGTAGGGCGGATCGATATAGGCGATGGCCGCCTCCCCCACCTCTCCGGCCAGACTGGCGGCCAGAACGTGGGCATCCATGCGCAGCACCCTGTGCGCATGCCCGTTATCAATAAACCGCGCCGGGCGTAGCGCAAGATCGGCGGCAATGCGGTACAGCGCCGTGCCCGTGCGCCCGCCCCAGCCGTGATGAAACCCCTTGAACAGCCCGCTGGTATTGCTGTTGTAGCTGGCGCTGTACAGCAGCGGGGCCAGCAGGCAGGCTTTCTGCCCTTCATCAAGCAGGCCGTCATGCTCCCACCGGGCAATCTGCGTGCGGATGGCATCGATGCGCATGCCGTTCTTGCGCATGTAAAACATCCGGTCGCGCGCGGTGTCATAATGCACGTCATCATCGGGGCACAGGTGGCGGGTGATCCAGCCCTCAAGCGGCGGCAGGGCGTTGAGTTCCGCCATGACCTGCCCGTAATCGCGCCTGCCATGAAAGACCGGCGCGCGCGACTGGGCCACATAGCAGCGGTTGATCTGCTCGCTATAGGGCTCCCAGTCATTGCACAGCACGCGAAAGCCAAGCTGCTTGGCCAGCCTTGAAACCACGCCGGTGCCTGCAAACAGGTCGATGAAATCGGTGTGCTGCGGCGCCTCGCCCGTGGCCGCGATGGCCTGCGCGATCAGGCCGAGCAGCTTGCGCTTGTTGCCGATATAGGGAATGAGCTGGCTGAACAGGTATTCCCCGGTCAGCAGCGCCGCATGGCGGGCCGGGCTCCATTCCATGCCGGTCAGGCCATGCGGTCCGTCAGGATCGGGGTGCCGGTTCATGCCACCCTGCCTTGCCCCGCCATCAGGACGCGACGGCTGCCTGCTCCGCCCGGATCTCGCTGCGCAGCGTATCGAGTTGCACCAGTTCGCCTTCGTGCTCGAAATACCAGAACGTCCAGCCATTGCACGAGGGCGCATTGGTCAGCGTCGCCCCCATCTTGTGGATGGAACCCCGGTGCCGCCCGCTGACCAGCGTGCCATCGGGCGAGACTGTGGCGCGCACGCGCTTCTGGCGGTCCATGAGCACGGTGCCCGCGGGCACCATCCCGCGCTCGACCAGCACGCCAAAGGGCACGCGCGGGCTTTCACGCCGGGCGGGGGTGGTCAGCACGCTGTCGAGCGGCACGGGTTTTTCGCGCCGGGCGCGGCCAATCGCGGCCTCGGCATAATCGGGGTGGCGCTCGATGCCAATAAAGCGGCGGCGCAGCCTGCGCGCCATGGCCGTGGTGGTGCCGGTGCCGGTAAAGGGATCGAGCACCACGTCATCCACATTGGTCGAGGCCACGAGCACGCGATGCAGCAGGCTTTCGGGCTTCTGGGTGGGGTGCAGTTTCAGGCCGTGTTCGTTGCGCAGCCGCTCGCCGCCGGTGCATAGCGGCAGGTACCAGTCCGAGCGCATCTGCACATCATCATTGAGCGCCTTCATGGCCTGGTAGTTGAAGCGGTAGCGGCTGTCCGGCCCGCGCGCCGCCCAGATCAGCGTTTCATGCGCATTGGTGAAGCGCCGCCCACGAAAGTTGGGCATGGGGTTGGACTTGCGCCAGATCACATCGTTCAGGATCCAGAACCCGAGATCCTGCAGGATCGCGCCGATGCGGAAGATGTTGTGATACGAGCCGATGACCCAGATCGTGCCATCCTTGCGCAGCACGCGCCGCGCCTCGGTCAGCCAGGCGCGGGTGAATTCGTCATAGGCCCGCAGGTCGGCGAATTTGTCCCAGTCGTCATCCACGCCATCGACCACGCTGTCATCGGGGCGGCGCAACTCGCCCTTGAGCTGGAGGTTATATGGCGGATCGGCAAACACGCAGTCGATCGAGCCTGCGGGCAGGGTCTGCATCATCTCCACGCAGTCGCCGCGCAGCACCTGGTCAAGGGGCAATTCCATCATTACCGCACCGCTCATGAATTGTTCAGCATGATGGCTGCTCCGCGCTTGAATGTAAGGAAGAAGGACCGGAAGCCTGCATGATGCGGCGCACCGTGCCGAATGCCGCCCGGTGATGGGGGCTGACGCCGTGAGCCATCAGCCCCGCGCGGTGGATGGGGGTGCCATAACCGGCATTGCGCTCCCAGCCATAGGCGGGCCAGCGCTGTGCCAGCCGCTCCATGGCCCGGTCGCGCACGACCTTGGCCACGACCGAAGCCGCGGCAATGGACAGGCTGATCGCATCGCCACCCACGACGCATTGCGCCGGACACCCGAAATCGGGCGCGGCGTTACCATCGACCAGAACGAGTTCAGGCCATTGCGGCAGGCGGCCGACCGCACGCTGCATGGCGATCCATGAGGCGCGCAGGATGTTGTGCTGTTCGATTTCGGCCACGGAGGCCGCCCCCACCCCGATCAGGACATCGGGGGTCTGGTGCAGCGTATCGTAAAGCTGCTGCCGGACCTTTGGCCTGAGCTTTTTTGAGTCATCAAGCGTGTCAGCCAGATGGCCCGGCACGCCCGAGAGGAACATGACCGCCGCCGCCACGACCGGACCGGCCAGCGGGCCGCGACCGACTTCATCGACACCGGCGACCCGTCCCCCATGGGCGTGCTCAAGCGTGTAATCCGGCATCCAGTCCTTCCCGTCATGGTGCGAATCGGGGGTTCAGGCCCGATTCGCATCAGATTCATGTTCTGGAAGGATGGAAACCATTTTTATGCACGGTTGTGCAAGATGCTGTGGACTCATCGAGTCCCTTAAAATGAAAAAAAACGACTCGACCCGTGATCAGCCCTTGCGGCGGGGGATAAAAATCAGTCCCATGATGGTGCCGAGCACCGCCGCGATACCGAGGGAAAACAGCGGGCGTTCGCGCACGAAGGTCACGGCGCGCTCGAGCTTGCCTTCGCCTTCATCATACAGATCGGCAAATTCCTGCCGCGCCATGCCCGAAAGCTGGTCAATCTTGCCCTCGGCCTGCATTCCCACATTGCCCGTAAGGCCACCGGCGGCGTCCTTCAGGCGGCCAACGCCTTCATCAACCATGCCTTCGGCCTTGGTCTCGATGTTTTTTGCCTTGTCTTCCGACATCATTCACACTCCGTAATATCGCTGTTTTGTAGCGTGGACCCATAACGCCACGATGGCGCTTGCAGTTCCGTACCCCTACTATCATGCATGACGATGCCGCCCTTGACGACAGCCCGAACCGAACAGTCCGCGCCCGCCACCCCCATGCCTTCCCTTTCGCCCCGGCGCAAAAGGCTCATGGTGCTGATCGTGTCGAGCCTGATGATGATGGAACAGATCGATGGCACGGCGCTGACCACGGCGCTGCCTGCCATGGCAGCGGACTTCCATGTCGACATTCCCCAGACCAGCATCACGCTTACGGTCTACATGCTGGGGCTTGCGGCCCTGATCCCGGCCTCGGGCCGCATTGCCGAGCGGTTTGGCAACCGCGTCACGCTGCGCTGGGCCATCATCGTGTTCCTTGGCGGCTCGCTGCTTGGCGGGCTTGCGCCCAACCTGCCCGTGCTGGCGCTGGCACGGCTGGTGCAGGGGGTGGGCGGGGCGATGATGGTGCCGGTGGGCCGGCTCGTGATCCTGCAGAACGTGCCCAAGTCGGAGCTGATGTCGGTCATGGGGTGGGTCATGCTCACCGCCACCATCGGCCCCATGGCGGGCCCGGTGCTGGGTGGCGTGCTGACTTCTGCACTGTCATGGCGGTGGATCTTCTACATCAACATCCCGCTCGGGCTGCTGGCCATCGGGCTGATCGGGCGGTTCATTCCGCAGGGGCGCATGCGCCATCCCCCGCCGTTTGACCTCAAAGGCAACGTATGGTGCGCGCTGGCGCTGGCGGGGCTGATCTTCGGGCTGGAACTGCTGACCCATTCCGGCACGACCCGCATCGTGGCCTGTGCCCTGCTTGCCGCGGTGCCGGTGTGCAGCGTGGCGTATATCCGCCATGCCAGCCGGGTTGCCCACCCGCTGCTTGACCTGTCACTGCTGCGGGTGAGCACCTTCCGCATCTCGGTCGTTGCGGGCGCATGCACGCGCATCGCCACCGGGGGCATCATCTTTCTCCTGCCCTCCCTGCTCCAGACCCGCTTTGGCGCGAGCGCCGCGCAGAGCGGCCTGATCACCTTCATCGCCCCGCTGGGCGCGCTGGTCATGCGCTTTGGCGCCCCCGCGCTGTACCGCGCCCGGGGCTACCGTAGCGTCATGTGCGCAAGCAGCCTGGCCCTGCCTTTCGTGTGCCTGCTGCTGGCGCTGTACAACCCCGGCATGGGCATGGCCGTGCTGCTCGCACTGCTGGCCGTGCATGGCATGGGGCAGACTGCGGTCTATACGGGCTACAACACCATCGCCTATGCCGACATGCCGCCTGCGCGCATGGGGGCGGCAACGAGCCTGTATTCAACCGCCCAGCAGGTCATGCTCACGCTGGGCATATGCTTTGCGGCAGGCGTGCTGACCTCCGCGCGGCTGGTGCTCCCGCCATCGCTCCAGATGCACGACTACCGCCTGACCTTTATCCTGTGCGGCCTTGTCGCCACGATCGCGCTGCCCGTGCTGCTGCGGCTTTCGCCCAATGCCGGGGCCGCGGTGAGTGGTCATGACCACACCGCCGCACAAAAGAACCGGTTATGAAACACGGGAAGGTTTTGGCCCTTCCACCCACCGCGCAGGATGTTACATTCCCTAACTTATTCCATTCACGCGCCATGTTAATACTGGGGCACTCCCCGGTTCGACCTTACGCTTTTTTCATAACGGCCCGGTTATTCACACTGGCCCCCATTCGACAGCAAGCAGGCAGAAACCCGACCGCATGGATACAACGCCCCTCCCGCCCCGCGCCAGCGCCACCCCCACGCCCCCGACCGACCGACCGCGCCGTGGGCGGCGCGTGCTCTACCTGGCGGGCGGAGCGCTGGCGGTCGTCCTCGCGGTCGCTTTCCTGCGCCCTCATGCCAGCACCAACAGGAAGCACGCCACAAGCGGCGACCAGCCCGTGGCGGTCACCGCCGTAAGCAGGGGCGACATGCCCGTGGTGCTGACGGAGCTGGGCACGGTGGTGCCCATCACCAACGTCACGGTGCAGTCGCGCATTGATGGCTACCTGATGCAGGTGCTCTTTACCGAAGGGCAGCACGTGCACAAGGGCGACCTGCTGGCCCTGATCGACACCCGCCCCTATGAGGTGCTGCTGGCGCAGTACGAAGGCCAGCTCGCGCAGGACGTGGCCCAGCTCAGGGCCGCCCAGGTGGATAACGCGCGCTACCAGCGCCTGATCCAGCAGAACAGCGTTGCCGCCATGACGGCCAAGGACCAGCAGTACAAGGTCGAGCAGCTCGAGGGCACGGTCAAGGCCGACCAGGCGCTTGTCGATAACGAGAAACTCCAGATCACCTACTGCCATATCATTGCCCCCGTTGACGGGCGCGTGGGCATCCGTGAAGTGGACATGGGCAACTACATCACCGCCGGCCAGACCAATGGCCTCGTGATCCTGACGCAGATGCAGCCGATCTCGGTCATCTTCACCCTGCCCGAAAACGATATCGGCCCCGTGGCCACCCGCCTGCGCGAAGGCACGCCGCTCGAGGTCGATGCCTGGGACAGCGCCAACCTCAACAAGATCGCGACCGGCCAGGCCAGCGTGCTCGACAGCCAGATCGATACCTCGACCGGCACGGTGCGCATGCGCGCGATCTTCCCCAACTCGCAGGAAGAACTGTTCCCCAACCAGTTCGTCAATGCCCGCATGCTGGTCAGCACCGACCATGATGCCCTGCTCGTGCCTACCAATGCCCTGCAAAATGGCCCCAACGGCCAGTTCGTGTACGTCGTCAAGGCAGACAGCACGGTGGAGGTGCGCAACGTCAGGACCGGTCATGCCAACAACACCATGACCGTGGTGACGGACGGCGTGAAGGAAGGCGAACGCGTGGTGACCGATGGCGTGGACCACCTGCGTGATGGCGTGAAGGTCAGCATTCCCCAGGCCACCGACAGCGCCACTGCCCCGCAGAAGGGCAAGGAATAGGGTGCGCGCCCGCCTGCCCGCCTCCTTGCCTGACCTGCCCTGTGCGTTGCCGGAGATTGCCGCGTGAATCCCTCCCGCCTTTTCATACACCGTCCGGTCGCGACCACGCTGCTCATGCTGGCCATCCTGCTGGCGGGGCTGCTGGGCTATCACTTCCTGCCCGTATCGGCCCTGCCGGATGTGGAATACCCCACCATCACGGTGCAGACCTTCTACCCCGGCGCCAGCCCCGATGTGATGGCCACCTCCGTCACCGCCCCGCTTGAAACGCAGCTCGGCGAAATGTCGGGGCTGGAGCAGATGACATCGCGCTCATCGGGTGGCTCATCGGTCATTACCCTGCGCTTTGGCCTGACCATGACCATGGACATTGCCGAGCAGGAAGTGCAGGCCGCGATCAACCAGGCCAATTCCCTGCTGCCCACCGACCTGCCCGCGCCGCCGGTCTATGCCAAGGTCAACCCCGCCGATACGCCGGTCGTGACCCTTGGCATCTCGTCGAAGACCATGCCGCTGACGGAGGTGGAGGATTACGTTGATACCCGCCTGGCCGAGAAGATCAGCCAGATCTCGGGCGTGGGGCTGGTGACGCTCTCGGGCGGCAACCGCAAGGCGCTGCGGGTGCGCGTGAACATCCCCAAGCTGACCTCGTTCGGCATCGATCTCGATACGCTGCGCACCACCATCGGCAACGTGAACATCAACTCCCCCACCGGCACGTTCGATGGCCCCAAGCGCGCGACCACGCTGCGCATCGATGGCCAGATCACCGGGGTGCAGCAACTGCTTGACCAGGTCATCGCCTACCAGAACAACGGCCCCGTGCGCATCCGCGACGTGGCCAGCGTGGTGATCGGCCCCGAGAACACCGAGCTTGCCGCCTGGGCCAACCGCACGCCAGCCCTGGTCATGAACGTGCAGCGCCAGCCGGGTGCGAACGTGATCGCGGTGGTGGACAACATCAAATACGCCCTGCCCCGCCTGCAGGAATCCCTGCCACCAGGCATCACCATCACGCCGCTCACCGACCGGACCACCACCATCCGCGCCTCGGTGGAGGATGTGGAGTTTGAACTGGGCCTGGCGCTGGTGCTGGTCGTGTGCGTGATCTTCGTGTTCCTGCGCAACGTGCCGGCCACGCTGATCCCCAGCCTGTCGGTGCCGCTGTCACTGGTGGGCACGCTGGCGGTGATGTACCTGTTCGGCTTCTCGCTCGACAACCTCTCGCTCATGTCGCTCACCATCGCCACGGGCTTCGTGGTGGATGACGCCATCGTCATGATCGAGAACATCGCCCGCTACATCGAGATGGGCGATACCCGCATGGAAGCTGCGCTGAAGGGCGCGGGCGAGATCGGGTTCACCATCATCTCGCTCACCGTATCGCTGATCGCGGTGCTGATCCCGCTGCTGTTCATGGGTGACGTGGTGGGCCGCCTGTTCCATGAATTCGCCATGACGCTGGCGGTCACGATCATCCTCTCCGCCGTGGTCTCGCTCACGCTGGTGCCCATGATGTGCGCCCGCCTGCTGCATGAGCACGACACCAAACATGCCGAACCGGCATGGTCGGCCGCCATCGAGCGCTGGACGGTCGCCACGATCGAGGGCTATGGCCGCGCGCTCGATGTGGTGCTGCGCCACCGCAGGCTGACACTGGGCGTGTTTGGCGCAACACTGATGCTGACCGGCGTGCTGGCGGTGATCATTCCCAAGGGGTTCTTCCCCGTGCAGGATACGGGCGTGATCCAGGGCATATCGGTCATGGCGCAATCCACCTCGTTCAGCGCCATGAAGCGCCACCAGCAGGAACTTGCCGACCGCATCCTGCACGATGAGGACGTGGCCAGCCTGTCCTCCTTCGTGGGGGTGGACGGGCAGAACGTCACCCTCAACCAGGGGCGCTTCCTCATCAACCTCAAGCCGGTGGGCAAGCGCTCGGCTACCGCGCAGCAGGTGGCGACCCGGCTGCGGGCGGAGACTGCCGACATACCGGGGGCTGAACTATACGTGCAGCCGGTGCAGGATCTCTCGCTCGATACCTCGGTCGCCGCCACGCAGTACCAGTTCCTGCTCGAGAACCCCGACTACAGCCAGTTCACCACCTGGGTGCCGAAGTTCATCGCCCGCCTGCAGCAGGAAAAAGCGCTGTCCGACGTGACATCGGACCTGCAGGCGGCGGGGCTCGTGGCGCATGTCGATCTCGACCGCACCACCGGCGCGCGCTACTCGATCACGCCACAGACCATCGACAACGTGCTGTATGACAGTTTTGGCCAGCGCCAGATCTCGACCATCTTCACCCAGTCCAACCAGTACCGCGTGATCCTTGAGGCCACGCCGAGCTTCCAGCAGGACATGGGCGCGCTGAGCCAGATCTACCTGCCGGGCATCAGCGGCAATGCGGGCGAGAGCACGTCCGGCCCCACCCGCTCGCCCACCTCCGGGCTGGTGCCGCTCGCCTCCGTCACCACGGTTACGCAGGATACCGCGCCGCTGCTGATCACGCATGTGGGGCAGTTCCCGGCCACCACCGTCTCGTTCAACGTCAGGCCCGGCTATGCGCTGGGGGATGCGACGGATGCGATCGAGCGCGCGGCGAAGGACATCCACCTGCCATCAAGCTTCCAGACATCGTTCCAGGGCACGGCGGCGGCCTTCCGCAGTTCGCTGTCAAACGAAGCGTGGCTGGTGCTGGCGGCGCTGGTTGCGGTCTATATCGTGCTGGGCATCCTGTATGAGAGCTTTGTCCATCCCATCACCATTCTCTCCACCCTGCCCTCGGCTGGCATTGGCGCCCTGCTGGCGCTGTGGCTGACGGGATCGGGGCTGGACGTGATGGGCATCATCGGGCTGGTGCTGCTGATCGGCATTGTCAAGAAAAACGCCATCATGATGATCGACTTCGCGCTTGAGGCCGAGCGGGTGGAGGGCATGACGCCGCTGCACTCCATTCGCCACGCCGCGCTGCTGCGCTTTCGTCCCATCCTCATGACCACGCTGGCGGCCATGCTGGGCGCCGTGCCGATGATGCTGGGCACCGGCACCGGCTCGGAACTGCGCCGCCCGCTGGGCATCGCCATCGTGGGCGGGCTTGCGGTGAGCCAGTTGCTCACGCTCTTCACCACCCCGGTCATCTACCTGCTCATGGACGGGATCAGCCAGAAGCTGGCCCGTCGCTTTGGCACAACGGACCAGGCCAGACCTGATGGTGGCCAGCCCGGTCCGCAGGCTTCTGCATGAACCCGCTTGCCATCTTCGTACGCAGGCCGGTCGCTACCGTATTGCTGACGGTAGCGCTGATCCTCGGCGGCATTATCGGCTATACCACCCTTCCGGTGGCCGACATGCCCAATGTGGACTTTCCGGTCATACAGGTGCAGGCGCAGCAGGCCGGCGGCTCGCCGGAGGAAATTGCAAGCTCGGTGGCCGCCCCGCTCGAGCGGCATCTTGGCGCCATTGCCGACCTGACGGAAATGACCTCGCAGTCATCCGCCAATCAGGCGCGCATCACACTACAGTTCTCGCTTGACCGCGACATCAACGGCGCCGCCCGCGATGTGGAGGCCGCCCTTCAGGCCGCCCATGCCGACCTGCCCTCCTCGCTGCGGCAGAACCCGAGCTACTTCAAGGCCAACCCCAACGGCGCGCCGGTCATGATCCTGGCGCTGACCTCGCGCACGCGCACGCCGCCGCAGCTTTACGACCTGGCCTCGAACGTGCTGCAGCAGCACCTCTCGCAGATTCAGGGCGTGGGCCAGGTCGAGATTGGCGGCAGTTCGCTGCCCGCCGTGCGGGTGGAGATGAACCCGCTGGCGTTGTACAAATTCGGCATCGGGTTTGAAGATATTCGCGCAGCCCTCGCCTCGGCCAACGCGCATACGCCCAAGGGCTTCATCGACCAGGGCGACAGCCGCTTCGTGCTGTCCACCAACGACCAGGCGCATAACGCCCAGGCCTATCGCGACCTGATCGTGGCCTACCATGACAGCCGCCCCGTGCGCCTCGAGGACGTGGCGTACGTGCATGACAGCGTGGAAGACGTGCGCAACGCGGGCTATGTGGATGGCAAGTCCGGCGTGCTGGCCATCATCTTCGCGCAGGCCGGGGCCAACATCATCAACACCAACGACCAGATCCGCGCGCAGTTGCCCATGCTGCGGGCGGCATTGCCTGCCGATGTGGACCTTGGCAACTTCATGGACCGCTCCACCACCATCCGCGCGGCCCTGGCCGATACGCAGTTCACGCTGGTGCTGTCGGTCGTGCTGGTGGTGCTGGTGGTGCTTCTGTTCCTGCGCTCGCCGCGCATCACCATCATTCCCGCCATTGTCGTGCCCACCTCCATCATCACCACCTTCGGCGCGATGAAGCTGATGGGCTATTCGATCGACAACCTCTCGCTCATGGCGCTGACCATTTCCACCGGCTTTGTCGTGGATGACGCCATCGTGGTGGTAGAGAACATCAGCCGCCACATGGAGGCGGGCATGGACCGGCTGCAGGCCACCCTGCTCGGCACGCGCGAGGTGGCGTTCACGGTCCTGTCGATCACGGTGTCGCTGATAGCGGTGTTCCTGCCCATCCTGCTGCTCAGCGGGGTGGCGGGGCGCCTGTTCCATGAATTCGCCATGACGATGTCACTCACCATCGTCATTTCCATGGTGCTCTCGCTCTCGCTCACCCCCATGATGACCTCGCGCCTGCTCAGGCAGTATGAAAAGCCCACCTCGGGCGGCGGCGTGTTCGGGCGCGTTGGCCTGTGGCTGGAAAGCGGGCTGAATGCGGCCCAGCAGGGCTATGCCCACTCGCTGGAATGGGCGATCACGCACCGGCGCATCACCATACTGTCGCTGCCCGTCACCATTGCCATCATGGTTGGCCTGTTCATCAAGATGCCCAAGAGCCTGTTCCCTGAATCGGATACCGGCATGCTGATGGGCCACCTGATGGGCGACCAGTCGATTTCGTTCCAGGCCATGCAGTCGCAGGTGCATACCGTGCAGTCCGCCATCATGGCGGATCGGGACGTGTCGCATGTCATGGGCTTCATGGGCGGGCGCGGCAGTTCCAACCAGGCCAACATGTTCGTAACCCTCAAGGACAAGTCGGAGCGTAACGACACCCCCGCCCAGACCATTGCCCGCATCTCGCGCCGGCTGCGCAACATGGTGGGGGCGACATTCTATGCCTCGGCCCCCGGGCAGCTACGCATTGGCGGGCGGCAGAGCAATGCGGCCTACCAGTATTCGCTGCATTCCGATTCCTCGAAGGATCTGTACAAATGGACGCCGCTGCTGGTCTCGGCACTGCAGAAGCATCATGAGCTGTCCGACATTTCATCGGATGTGCTGCAGGGCGGCTCGGCGCTTGACGTGCAGATCGACCGCGATACCGCGAGCCGCCTCAACATCACGCCCCAGCTTGTATCGAACACGCTGTATGATGCGTATGGCCAGCGTTCGGCCTCGGTCATCTATAACGCGCTGAACCAGTACCGCGTGGTGATGGAGGTCGAGCCCCGCTTCTGGGCGGACCCGACCACGCTCAAGCAGGTCTGGGTCAGTGTCGCGGGCGGCACGGCGGGGGGCGGCACGCAGTCCAACACCATCCGCGTCAAGGCCGATACCGGCAATACCGCCTCGCAGCTCAGTGCCGAATCCTTCCGCAACCAGGTGGCCAACACACTTGCGGGCGGCAACAGCGCCTCGACCGGTTCGGCGGTTTCCACCAGTTCGGAATCCATGGTGCCACTCACGCTGGTCTCGACCCTCAAGCCCACCAAGACCGCGCTCAGCATCAATCATGACGGGCAGACGGTCTCGAGCACGGTCTCGTTCAACCTGAGCAATGGCGTCTCGCTCAGCCAGGCGGTGCAGATCATCAATGAGGAAATGGTGCGCCTGCACATGCCCGACAACATACAGGGCGCGTTCGCGGGCAATGCCGCGCAGTTCCAGAAATCGGTCAATAACGAGCCGCTGCTCATCCTTGCCGCCCTGGCTGCGGTGTACATGGTGCTGGGCATCCTGTATGAAAGCTACGTGCACCCGCTGACCATTCTCTCCACCCTTCCCTCCGCCGGGGTGGGCGCGCTGCTGGCGCTACAGGTGTTCGGGGAGGCGTTCTCGCTGATTGCCATGATCGGGGTGATCCTGCTGATCGGCATCGTGAAGAAGAACGCCATCATGCTGGTCGATTTTGCCATCACCGCCGAGCGTGATGAAGGCCATACCGCGCTCGAGGCCATCCGCACCGCCTGCCTGCTGCGCTTCCGCCCGATCATGATGACCACGTTCGCCGCGGCCCTTGGCGCGCTGCCGCTCATCTTCGGGCATGGCTACGGCTCGGAGTTGCGCCGCCCGCTGGGCATCGCCATCGTGGGGGGGCTACTCGTCAGCCAGGCGCTCACGCTTTATACCACGCCGGTTGTCTATCTCTATCTCGACCATATGGGGGTAGCCTGCCGCAACCTTTTCAACCGGCTGTATGGACGGCTGTCCCGACGCCATCGTCTTTCCCACCAGCAGGATTCCTGAACCGGATGACACGTCCCTCGCCATCCCCCATCCGTGCCAGCCATGTGCCGGGCCGCCGCCTGCGTCTTGCCCTGGCCCTTGTGCCGCTCGCAGCCCTGAGCGGGTGCATGATCGGGCCGAAATACCATCGCCCCGCCGCCATCGTCTCGGCCCACTTCAAGGAATTGCGGCCCGAACCCGGTTGGGAAGCCGCCAACCCCAAGCTTGCGGAACTGCCCAAGCATGACTGGTGGACAATCTATAACGAGCCCGTGCTGAACGGCCTGGAGGCGCAGGTTGCGATCTCGAACCAGAACGTGAAGCAGTACGAGGCCAATTACCGTAACGCGCGCGCCATGATCGACAGCGTGCGCGCCCAGCTGTTCCCCACCATCAGCGGCAGCCTTGGCTTCAACCGCGCGGGACATGGGGCGGGGTCGCTTTCATCTTCGGGCAGCAATTACGCCAACGAGGGCTCGACCTATAACACCTATGATATCGGGCCGAGTGCCAGTTGGGATCTCGACATCTGGGGCAAGATCCGCCGGCAGGTGCAGGAGCAGGTGACGGCGGCGCAGGCGAGTGCGGCCGACCTTGCCAATGCCACGCTGTCCTATCAGGCGCAACTGGCCACGGCCTATTTCAACCTGCGCTACCAGGACAGCCTGACCGACCTTCTGCAACGCTATGTCCGCTTCAATGAACAGGCGTTGCAGATTACCCAGAACCAGTTCGAGGCGGGCACGGCAGACCCCACCGCCGTGCTGCAGGCCCGCACCACGCTGGAGCAGAACCGGGCATCGCTGGTGCAGGCGGGCATCAACCGCGCGCAGTATGAGCACGCCATCGCGGTGCTGGTGGGCAAGCCGCCCGCCGATGTCACGATCGCCCCGGCGGAGCTGTCGCGCACCGTGCCGCCCATTCCGGTCAGCGTGCCAGCCGACCTGCTGCAACGCCGCCCCGACATTGCCGCCGCCGAGCGCACGATGGAGGAATACAACGCCATGATCGGCGCGGACATGGCGGCCTTCTTCCCCGACATCACCATCAATGCCAGCTATTCACAAAGTGGCGGCGACCCGGTGACCTCGCTGATGCAGGCCATGAACCGGGTGTGGTCGCTTGGCGCGTCCGCCACCGAAGTGCTGTTTGAAGGTGGCTCGCGCACGGCGGTCGTGCATGAGGCCAACGCCCAGTATGACAGCGCGGTGGCCACCTACCGCCAGACCGTGCTGACCGCCCTGCAGAACACGGAAGATCAGCTCTCGAACCTGCGCATCCTGGCCGAGCAGAGCCGCCAGCAGCAGAAGGCGCTCGACTTTGCCAACCGCACGGTCGAGGTCTCGCTCAACCAGTACCAGGCCGGAACCGCGATCTATACCACCGTCATCACCAACGAGAACTCGGCCCTGAGCGATGCCGAGACGCTGCTTGGCATCCAGCAGCAGCGCATGGTTGATAGCGTAAGCCTGGTGCAGGCGCTTGGCGGCGGGTGGGATGCCTCACGCCTGCCCACCAAGAACTCGCTGCAGAAGGATAATCCCCTCCTGCCCTCCTTCATCCAGAAGGACACGAACAAATAGGCATGAAAAAACCCCCTGGCCGCATGGCGCAGGGGGTTTTTCGATAAAGCCGGGCCGGTTGCTACCGGAATAATGTATTGGCCGAGAACAGCACCAGCAGCACCACGACCACAAAGCAGAGAATGGCGATGAAGAACAGGATCTTCGCCATTCCGGCCGAAACGGCGGAAATGCCGCTGAAGCCGAACACGCCGGCCACCAGCGAGACAATAAGAAAAAACAGCGCCAGTTTCAGCATGGCTTATTCCCTTGCAAATCAGTCATGCCCCGTTCAACGCGGCAGCACGGCATATGTTGCCTCAGCCGCGCCTGCGGCGCAGGAACACGGTCACGATAAAGCCCAGAAAAGAGGCACCGAGCAGTGCCATGAGCGGGCGGTCGGCGGTCACGTCACGCAGGCTGTCGCAGATCTCGCCCATGCCCTGCTGGGCTGCACCGCCTGCGCCCTGCATGCGGGCTGACAGCGGCATGCCGGAATCACCGACAAAACCATCCAGCCCATCCTGAAGGCGGCCAATGCCTTCCTCGAGATGCGCTTCAAGATTGGGGGGATTTGTCATGTTCTGTCTTCCCTGTGCTTGCCGGGAGCGCAGGCCTGACCGCCCTGCCCCCATGCCTTCATGCCCACCTGCGCCAGGCAGGGTGAGTGCCGAGACTTATCATATCTCCGATGCCTGCCAATAGGCCGCATCCGCGCCGGGGTCGGCTTCACCGGCAATGAGCCGCTTCATCCGCTCGGCCATGGCCTGCACGGCAGCCCCCTCATGCGGGCGTGGCCCCACCATGAAGTCGCCCTTCACGCCCGCCGGGTGGCCGTGCAGGATGATGATCCGGTCAGCGAGCAGCAGGGCCTCGTCAAGGTCATGGGTCACGAACAGCACCGTGCCCTGCCTGCGGGCATGAATGTCGAGCAGTTCGCGTTGCAGGCTGGCGCGCGTAATCGCATCAAGCGCGCCAAAGGGTTCATCCATGAGCAGCAGGTCAGGCTCCACCGTCAGGGCACGTGCAACCCCCACGCGCTGGCGCTGCCCGCCCGAAAGCTGGCGTGGCCAGCGCTGCGCCCTGTCGGCCAGTCCCACCAGTTCAAGGGCGGCCGTGGCGCGGGCATGGCGCTCGGCGCGGTTCAGCCCCAGCCCCTCAAGCCCGAGTTCCACATTGCGCCGCACGCTGCGCCACGGCATGAGCTTGGCATCCTGAAACACCATGGCGGCGGGCCGATGCGCCTGCGCGGGGCGCGACTGCAGGGCCACCTGCCCCTCGCTGGGCTGCACAAGCCCCATGATGACGCGCAGCAGCGTGGACTTGCCCACGCCCGAAGGGCCGAGCAGCGCCACGAATTCGCCTGCCCTGATTTCAAGATCGACATGGCGGAGAATGAAACTGTGCGCGTGATCGTGCGACAGGCCGATATTCTCCAGCCTCACCACGACTTCCCCAGCGCTGGCGGAGCCCGTTTCGCGTATTGCCATCGTGTTCATCCCTGCCAGCCCAGCAGCCTGCGCCGCACCAGCATGAACAGCATGTCGGTCACGGCATAGAGCAGCGCCATGGTCAGCATGTAGACCACCACCAGATCGGTTGCGAGCAGGCTTGACGCCTGCATCATCCGCGCGCCAATGCCCGGCACGCCAAACAGTTCCGCCGCCACGACCGACATCCAGGCCTGCCCGATGCCCGTGCGCAGCCCATCGAGCACGCCGGGGCTTGCAGCAGGCAGCACTACCGTGCGCAACCGCGCCCGGAAGCCGCCATGGCCGAAGGCGGCGGCAACCTCATACAGATCCGGGTCGATGGCACGCACCGCGCCGTAGGCGGCGTAAAAATTGATCCAGAAGACCGAGATGGCGATGATGAACGTGGCCCCCGCCGTGTTCAGCCCGAACCACAATATGGCGAACGGGACCCACGCCAGACCCGGAATGGGGCGCAGCACCCGCACGATGCCCGACAGCAGGCCATCAAGCACCGGCAGCGCCCCACACAGCAGCCCCACCAGCGTGCCCGTGACCGAGCCAGCCACGAGGCCCGTCAGGTAATGGGTCAGGCTGTCGCGGATTGCCTGCACCCATGCCCCGCTACGCACCTCATCCAGCCATGCCGGGCCGAGGCTCGAGGGCGCTGGCAGGAAGCCGGACTGTATCCACCCCCCGCGCACCGCCACTTCCCACACGCCAAACAGCACGACCAGCCCCGCCAGCCCGAGAGCCGGGCGCAGAAGGCGACCGCGGGCCTGACTCATTGCCGGGCCTGCCGGTAGGTTTCAAGATCGAACAGATCGCCCACCGGCTCCGCCTTGCGCAGCAGGCCGCTTTCAACCTCGAAATCCTGCAATTTGCTCACGGCCGCCATAATCCGCTCGGGATCGGACACATAGCCGCCTGCCGAGGCCTTCAGCGCCTCGACAACGATCGCCTTGGGCAGCATGCCGCCGCCAAGCGCCTGCTGCACGTAAGGTGCGACCTGCTCGGGGTCGGTTGCCAGAAGCTGCGTGGCCTTGACGAAAGCGCTGACAAACGCCGTCTTCCACGCAGTCCGGTCGGGTGCGTTTGCATTGACGATGGCCAGCACCGATCCCGGCTGGCCGGGCATGAGGTCATGACCCGAGGCCAGCACCCGTGTTGCAGGCAGGCGATGGCGGATGATGGTCAGGGCCGGTTCACGCAGGATGGCACCATCAACAGCACCCGCCAGAAAGGCCTGCTGGGCGGCATCGATATCAATGCCCACAATATCGGCCACCTGCGCCGGGTCGAGCCCATTGCCCACCTTCAGCCAGTAGCGCAGCAGCGTGTCAGGCACCGAACCGAGCGGCTGGGCGGCAATCTTGGGCTTGTGGCCATCCCTGGCCGCAAAGTCAGCCAGGCGCTGGCGCAGCGCCTCGGGCGTGAGCGTTGCAGGCTGCTCGGGCAGGCCCGTTGCCAGATCCCCGCGCGCGACAACTTCAAGTTCCTCCGTCGCCGCACTGGCCACCACCTTGACATCCGCCCCATGCGCACGCGCCTGCAACAGCGGCAACACGCCCGCCACATAGGCATCAATCTTGCCCGATATCAGCGCCTGTATGGCCTGCGGCCCGGACTGGAAGCGCACAAGCTGCAAATCCATGCCCGCATCATGCCCCCAGTTCGTGCCCTGCATGACAAAAAGCGGTGCCGAACCGATGACAGGAATATAGCCCACCCGCACGGAGGCCGCCTGCGCCGCGCCGCACAGCACCATCACGCTGGCCATGGCATAAAGCCCGCACCGTAACAAATGCCTCCAAACCTTTGCTGCCATGTTCTACGCCCCATCCTGCCGCACGGGTGAAACCCGGCTGGTAAGAGATTTTTTAAAAACACCCGATTGATAAAAAGTGCCGCCCGTTTTCAAACTGGACGACGTTCTTCAAGGCTTTTCAAACAGAACCCAAGTGTATTAATCAATAATATACGTCACTCTGCCTGTATATCTATATAACGATGGAAACGATCAATTAAGCCCGGAGCACAAAAAAAACCCGGCATAAAGCCGGGTTTTCTTGAAGGAACAAGGTTCCTCAGGCTGCCAGGTTTTCTTCCGTGGCGGCCTCGGGGCGCGGACCGCTGTCCTGGCCCTTGGCCGACACATCGCGGTCAACCAGTTCGATCACGGCCATATCGGCCGCATCGCCATGGCGCATGCCCGCACGCAGCACGCGGGTGTAACCACCCGAGCGTGCCTTGTAGCGGTCAGCCACGGCAGCAAACAGCTTGGACACGATCTTGTCGTCACGCAGCTGGGCGAAAGCCTGGCGGCGGGCGTGCAGATCGCCGCGCTTGCCAAGGGTGATCAGCTTTTCCACAACCGGGCGGAGTTCCTTCGCCTTGGGCAGCGTGGTGGTGATCTGTTCGTGCTTGATCAGGGCGACAGCCATGTTGCGAAACATGGCCTGTCGATGGGACGAGGTAACGCCGAGCTTACGGCCGGCAACACCGTGACGCATGATGTAATTTCCTGTTTTATCCGGTTCGGAGGATCAGAACGGCTCGTCGAGCCTCTTGGCCAGATCTTCGATATTTTCCGGCGGCCATGCCGGCACATTCATACCCAGTGAAAGCCCCATGGCGGTTAGGACTTCCTTGATTTCGTTGAGCGACTTGCGACCGAAATTCGGGGTACGCAGCATCTCCTGCTCGGTCTTCTGAACCAGATCACCGATATAGACGATGTTGTCGTTCTTCAGGCAGTTGGCGCTACGGACCGACAGCTCAAGCTCATCAACCTTGCGCAGCAGGTTACGGTTGAACGGCAGGTCATCCTGCGGCTCTTCCGTACGCACCGTGCGCGGCTCATCGAAGTTGATGAACAGCTGGAGCTGATCCTGCAGGATACGCGCGGCCAGGGCCACGGCATCTTCCGGGGTCACGGCGCCGTTGGTTTCCACCGTCAGCAGCAGGCGGTCATAATCGGTGACCTGACCCACGCGGGTCTGCTCAACCTTGTACGACACGCGACGGACCGGCGAGTAGATGGCATCAACCGGGATCAGGCCAATCGGCGCATCTTCCGGGCGGTTTGCCGCTGCCGGAACATAGCCCTTGCCCATGTTCACGGTGAATTCCATCCCGAACTTCACCCCTTCATCAAGGGTGCAGATCACGAGATCGGGGTTCATGACTTCAATGTCATGCCCGGTCTGGATCTGGCCGGCACGCACTTCGCCGGGGCCGGTGGCCGTCAGCACCATGCGCTTGGGGCCTTCGCCATGCATCCGCAGCGCGAGCTGCTTGATGTTCAGCACGATGTCGGTCACGTCTTCACGAACGCCCGCCACCGACGAGAATTCATGCAGCACGCCGTCAATCTGGATTGCCGTAACCGCAGCCCCCTGCAGGGACGACAGCAGAACCCGACGGATCGCGTTGCCCAGCGTCATGCCGAAGCCGCGTTCCAGCGGTTCGGCTACGACAGTAGCAATGCGTGAAGGTTCCGCCCCCGGTTCGACTTCCAGTTTTTCCGGCTTGATCAGGGATTGCCAGTTTTTCTGGAGGACCAAGGTAATGGCCTTTCAAGACTGATCTGCCACCCGAAGGTGGCAGATGGTACCCTTTGGCAGGATACCGGAATGACAATCTTCCCCTGCATGCAGGGGAAATACGACTAAGGCAGACGGCGTATCAGACGCGACGGCGCTTGCGGGGACGGCAGCCGTTATGCGGCACCGGCGTCATGTCACGGATGGCCGTGATCGAGAAACCGACAGCCTGCAGCGCGCGCAGGGCGCTCTCACGCCCCGAACCCGGACCGGAAACCTCGATCTCCAGCGTTTCCATGCCGTGCTCGCGGGCCTTGCGGCCTGCATCTTCAGCAGCAACCTGCGCCGCATACGGCGTGGACTTGCGCGAGCCCTTGAAACCCTGGGCACCAGCGGAAGACCAGGCAATCGCATTGCCCTGCGCATCCGAGATGGTGATCATGGTGTTGTTGAAGGTGGACAGCACATGCGCCACACCGGAGATGATGTTTTTCCGCTCTTTCTTACGAATACGCGGAGCCGCAGCTTTCGCCATAATTTTCTCGATCCTGTCAGTTCAAACGGTGCACGGAACCCGCAGGCTCCATGCACTCATACCAGGCAATCCGCTGATTAGCGGGTCGCCTTCTTCTTGCCCGCAATAGCCACGGCCTTACCCTTGCGGGTACGGGCGTTGGTATGAGTCCGCTGACCATGGACAGGCAGGCCACGACGGTGGCGCAGGCCACGGTAGCAGCCGAGGTCCATCAGGCGCTTGATGTTCATCGCCACTTCACGGCGAAGGTCACCTTCAACGCGGTAATCGCTGTCGATCAGTTCACGGATCTTGCCGATCTCGTCGTCAGACAGTTCGTTGACGCGCCGCTCAGCCGGAATTTCCAGCTTGTCGCAGATCGCCTGGGCCTTGGTGGCCCCGATACCATAGATATAACGAAGGCCAATTGTGACCCGCTTGTTGCTAGGGATGTTCACGCCGGCAATACGTGCCACGCCACTTACTCCTCGTCCGCCCCTGATTCAGGGCACTAACTATCAGGCAGGGCTGCGTCACACCACCCGCCCTGTCTGGCGGGAGCATCGTGAACATACCGGTTACGGACCGGCCAACCCCATCATCATACATTCTGGCCCTACGAGCCGCCCCTCATGGACGACTCACACGACGCTCATACCTTGAGGGCGCGCGATATACTGCTGCCCCCCATTGAGTCAATTATTTTGCATCACTTTTTAGTGATACGATCGATAACACCAAAGACCTGTTTGGTCACGTCATCGATATCCGCCATGCCATCCACACGGTAAAGCCGCGTTTCAGCCTCGTAATAAGGCAGGATCGGCGCCGTGAGTTCCCGATAGGTCTTCAGGCGCGCAGCCACGGTCTCCCGCCGGTCATCTTCGCGGCGAATGAACTCATGGCCGCCACACACATCGCATGTGCCTTCCACCTTCGGCCGCTTGGACACGTCGTTATACCCCGCACCGCACTTGGCGCAGGTGTAACGGCCCGCGATCCGGTCGGCCAGGGCATCCTCGTCCACATCAAGCAGCAGCACCGCATCGATGTGCTGCCCGCTGCGGGCCAGCATGGCATCAAGTGCTTCCGCCTGTGCCCGCGTGCGCGGGAAGCCATCAAGGATGAACCCCCTGGCGCAGTCCGGCTGGCGGATACGGTTTTCAATCATGGCAATGATCAGGTCATCGGACACAAGCTGTCCGTTCGCCATGACCGCCTTGACCTTCAGCCCGAGCGGGCTGCCCGTCGCGACTTCAGCCCGCAGCATGTCGCCGGTTGAAATCTGGGCGATTCCGTAGCGTTCTTCCAGCCGCTTTGACTGGGTGCCTTTTCCAGCACCCGGCGGCCCGAGAAAAATAATATTCACCGCATTTTGCCCTTTCGGCCCCGTCCGCGACGCATGAGGCCCTGATACTGATGCGCCACCAGATGCGACTGCACCTGTGTCACGGTATCGATCGTCACGGTCACGATAATGATCAGACTCGTGCCACCAAAATAGAACGGCACGTTGTAATGGCTGATCAGGATCTGCGGCAACAGGCAGACAGCGACAAGATAGAGCGCGCCAATAGTCGTGATGCGCGTCAGGATCCTGTCAAAGAACGCCGCCGTGTTGGCGCCAGGCCGGATGCCGGGCACAAAGCCGCCCTGCTTGCGCAGGTTCTCCGCCGTCTCCTGCGGGTTGAACGTCACCGCCGCATAGAAATACGAGAAGAACACGATCATCGCCGCGTAGAACAGCATGTAGAGCGGCTGCCCCTGCCCCAGCGATTGCCCCAGGAAGGACAACCAGCCAGGCATCGAGCTGTTGTTGACGAATCCCGCAATGGTCACGGGAATCAACAGCACCGATGAGGCGAAGATCGGCGGAATCGAGCCTGCGGTGTTCACCTTGAGCGGCATGTGCGTCGAGTCACCGCCAAACATGCGCTGGCCGACCTGCCGCTTGGGGTACTGGATCACCACGCGCCGCTGCGCGAGTTCCATGAACACGATGAACGCGATGGTCACCGCGGCCAGTACCAGGAAGACCAGCACGAAGAACGGCGAAAGCGCCCCGGTATAGCCAAGCTGGAACAGGCTTGCGAGCGCATTGGGCAGGTTTGCCACAATACCCGCGAAGATAATCAGCGAGATGCCGTTCCCGACCCCCCGCGACGTTATCTGCTCGCCCAGCCACATCAGGAACATGGTGCCGCCCACCAGCGTCAGCACGCACGAGACGATAAAGAACAGCCCCGGCGAGACAACGGCCGAGCCCGCCTCCGTATGCATGTTCTCCAGCCCGATGGCGATGCCGTAGGCCTGGAACAGCGCGATGACCACTGTCAGGTAGCGGGTATATTCATTCAGCTTGCGCCGCCCGCCCTCGCCTTCCTTCTTCAGGGCTTCAAGGGAGGGAATGGCCGCTGACATGAGCTGCACGATGATCGAGGCACTGATATAGGGCATGATGTTGAGTGCGAACACGGTCATGCGCCCCAGCGCACCACCCGTGAACATATCGAACATACCCAGGATACCGCCCTGATGCCGGGCCAGAAGCTGCCCCATCACCGTCGCATCGACGCCAGGGACGGGGATATAGGTGCCAATCCGGTAGACGATCAGCGCACCGAGGGTAAACCAGATACGCTTCTTCAGTTCCGTTGCGTTGGCAAAGGAGCTGAAATTCAGATTGGCAGCCAACTGTTCGGCCGCGGAGGCCATGCGCCCATCCTTTCACAAGAACAGCGCCACCGCCGAAAACGGGACGCTGTCATGATAAAAAAAACCGCAGAAAGTAATAAAGCGATGCGCCCGCCGAGTGCAAGCAGCATCGCTTTTATCATGCTTCGGGTACAGAACGTGCCTGTGCCCCCAGCCGGTCATTCGGCGGCAGGAGCCTGCTGCTTCTGGACCTTGACCTGCACCTTGCCGCCAGCCTTTTCAACTGCGGCAATGGCACCGGCCGAAGCACCGGACACTTCAATGGTCACGGCGTGGTTCAGCGCGCCATCGGCCAGCAGGCGGATGCCATCAAAGCGGCCCGACCCGGCCAGACCGGCAGTGGTCAGAATTTCTCACGTCACCACGGCCTTGGCGTCGATCTTGCCAGCAGCAATCGCCTTGTCGAGCACGCCCAGGTTCACCACCGCATAATCCTTGCGGAAGATGTTCTTGAAGCCGCGCTTGGGCAGACGACGGTAGATGGGCAGCTGACCGCCTTCAAAACCGTTCAGCGACACACCGGAGCGCGCCTTCTGACCCTTAACACCCTTGCCCGACGTCTTGCCCTTGCCAGAGCCGATGCCGCGACCAAGGCGCTTCTTGCGATAGCGTGCGCCCTCGTTGTCACGAAGTTCGTTCAGGTTCATCTCAATCCTCCACCTTGATCAGGTGGGACACCTTGCGGATCATGCCACGAACTGAAGGGGTATCCTCCAGTTCGCGGGTACGACCGATCTTGTTCAGGCCCAGGCCCACCAGCGTAGCCTGCTGGCCCGGCTTCTGGCCATTGCCAGAATGCACCTGGGTAACGCGAATGGTTGCCTTGGTATCAGACATCGGCCGCAGCCTCCGTCGCTACCGCAGCCTCGCGGCGCCCCAGAATGTCCGAAACCTTCTTGCCACGGCGGTTGGCAACCGAACGCGGGCTGGCGCAACGCTCCAGCGCGGCAAACGTCGCCTTGACCATGTTGTGCGGGTTGCGGGTGCCGAGCGACTTGGCCACCACGTCATTGATGCCCAGGCTCTCGAACACAGCGCGCATCGGACCACCGGCAATGATGCCCGTGCCCGCATCAGCGGAGCGCAGGACAACCTTGCCCGCCCCGAAGTGACCGGCCACATCGTGATGCAGCGTACGGCCTTCCTTCATCGGAACGCGGATCATCGTCCGCTTGGCGCGGTCGGTTGCCTTGCGGATCGCCTCGGGAACCTCACGGGCCTTGCCCGCGCCGAACCCTACGCGACCCTTCTGGTCACCAACAACAACCAGTGCCGCGAATGCAAAGCGGCGACCGCCCTTTACAACCTTGGCAACACGATTGATCGTGACCAGCTTGTCGACCAGATCGTCGCCTTCGCGGTCACGATCGCGACCACCCCGGCCGCCTTCTCTCGGTTCACGTGCCATTATGCGTGACCCTTTCGTCAGAACGAGAGACCGCCCTCACGGGCAGCCTCCGCCAGGGCCTTGATACGCCCATGATACAGATACGCGCCGCGGTCGAAAACGACCTTCGACACACCAGCAGCTACCGCGCGCTCGGCAAGAAGCTTGCCGACTGCACCGGCTGCCTTCACGTCCGTACCACCCTTGAGGGTGGAACGCAGATCCTTGTCGAGGGTCGAAGCTGCGGCCAGCGTGCGGCCAGCGGCATCGTCGATCACCTGCGCGTAGATATTCTTGCCCGAACGGAACACCGACAGACGCGGACGGCCACCACTCTTGAGGCGAAGCTGGAAACGGAGACGCTGGCGCCGCCGCTCCCGCAGATCCTTCTGCGTGCTCATTATTTCTTCTTGCCTTCCTTGCGACGGATGGTTTCCGTTTCATAACGGACACCCTTGCCCTTGTAGGGCTCAGGCTTGCGGAAGCTACGGATATCAAGCGCAACCTGACCAACCCGCTGCTTGTCGATCCCCTCGACAGTCACGGCCGTCGGCCGCGGGGTGGTGATCTTGATCCCTTCGGGAATCGCATAGACGATGTCATGCGAATAACCGAGGTTCATGACCAGGTTCTTGCCCTGCACCGCAGCACGGTAACCGGTCCCGGAGATTTCCAGTGTCTTGGAAAACCCTTCCGACACACCCTTGACCATGCTCGCGATCAGGGAACGCGTGGTCCCCCACATCATGCGGGCCTGGGCTTCGGTGCCAACCGGCTTTACCGCAACCTTGCCATCCGCAACATCAACGGCGACATGACCGGACAGCGGCAGCTTGAGCTCGCCAAGCTTGCCCTTCGTGGTCAGCACGCCACCAGCAACGGAAACCTGAACACCCGACGGAACTTCGACGGGATATTTGCCCACTCGCGACATTTATCCCTCCTCAGAACACACGGCAGAGGACTTCACCGCCAACATTGGCAGCGCGGGCCTCCGCATCGGACAGAACACCACGCGGCGTCGACAGGATCGACACACCCAGCCCGGCATAGACACGCGGCAGTTCCTTGATCTTGGAATAGACGCGACGCCCCGGCTTGGACACACGGTGGATTTCTTTGATGACCGGCTCGCCATCGAGATATTTCAGCTCGATGCGCAGCTGGGCCACACCCTTGCGCAGTTCCTCACGCGAGAAACCACGGATATATCCCTCGCGGCGAAGCGCCTCGAGAACACTGGCGCGCAGCTTGGAAGCCGGCGCCACGCAGGCAGCATGCCGTGCACGCTGCGCGTTGCGGATCCGGGTGAGCAGATCACCCAAAGGATCAGAAAGTGACATCGTTCCCTGCCCTTACCAGCTTGACTTGACCATGCCCGGGATCTGACCATTAGAGGCCAGGTCGCGCAGGGCGATACGGCAGAGTTCAAACTTTCTGTAATTGGCGCGAGGACGCCCGGTGAGCTTGCAGCGCAGGCGCACGCGCACGCGCGAGCCATTGCGAGGAAGTTCAGCAAGCTTGAGCGACGCATCGAATCGATCTTCAACCGGCAGAGACCGATCCATGATGATGTTCTTCAATGCAGTCCGCTTAGCCCGGTCCCGGTCTGCCATGCGCTCGCGCTTGACATTCCGGTTTACGGCGGAAATTTTGGCCATGCCTTGTTTTACCCTCCGGAACCTGTCGGGCCAGTCCCAACGGTTTTCCAAACAACGTGTGTATTAGGTCTTCTGGACTTCAGACGGAAGCCCTTTCGCTACATTTTATGCAGCGAAGGGCAGATCAAACGCCTTCAGCAGAGCCTTCGCTTCCGCATCCGTCTTCGCAGTGGTCACGAAGATGATGTCCATGCCGCGGATCTCGTCTACCTTGTCGTATTCGATTTCCGGGAAGACAATCTGTTCCTTCAGCCCCATCGCGAAGTTGCCACGACCGTCGAAACCCTTGTTCGCCGGCAGCCCGCGGAAATCACGCACGCGTGGCAGGGCGATCGTCACGAAACGATCAAGGAATTCGAACATCTGGGCACGGCGCAGAGTCACCTTGCACCCGATGGGCAGACCTTCGCGGATCTTGAAACCGGCGATCGCCTTCTTGGCAACCGTCTTGACCGGCTTCTGACCAGCGATAAGGGTCATTTCCTTGACCGCCGCGTCGAGCTTCTTCTGGTCGCCAGCGGCTTCGCCAACACCCATGTTCAGGACAATCTTCTCGAGACGCGGAACCTGCATCTCGTTCTTGTACCCGAATTCCTCGCGCAGCTTCGCGCGCAGCTCGTCCTGATAACGCTGCTGCATGCGCGGCAGGGCGCGGGCTTCTTTCACTTCAGACATTCCCGCCCCCTCAGCCTTCGATTACTTCGCCGGTCGCCTTGGCGACACGAACCTTGCGACCATCTTCCAGAACACGGAAGCCGACTTTCGTCGGGTCGCCGCTCTTGGGGTCGATCAGCTTCAGGTTGGACAGGTGGACCGGCATTTCCTTCTGGACAATGCCACCCTGCTCACCCATGCGCGAAGGACGGGTATGACGCTTCGCAATGGCAACGCCACGCACCACAGCCTTGTTGGCTGCGGGGAGGACCGTAACAACCTCGCCACGGGTTCCCTTGGAACCACCGGTGGTGACCAGAACCTGGTCACCTTTCTTGATACGAGCAGCCATTACAGCACCTCCGGTGCCAGCGAGATGATCTTCATGAACTTGCGCGCACGCAGCTCACGCACGACCGGGCCAAAGATACGGGTACCGATCGGCTCCTGCTGCTTGTTGATCAGCACGGCCGCGTTGCGGTCAAAACGGATGGCGCTGCCATCAGCCCGGCGCACGGGGTAGGAAGTACGCACGATCACCGCCTGGTGAACGTCGCCCTTCTTGACCTTGCCGCGGGGAATGGCTTCCTTGACGGACACGACAATCACGTCGCCGACCGAGGCAGACTTCCGCTTGGAACCGCCCAGTACCTTGATGCACTGCACCTGACGGGCGCCGGAATTGTCGGCGACGTCAAGGTTGGTCTCGGGATGGATCATGGTCTATGCCTTCTTTACGCCTGGGCGCCAGACGCAGCACCGGCGGCTGCCGCGAGCGGCTGGCCATTCCGGACAACGACCGTCCAGGTCTTGCGGCGGGAAATCGGCTTGCATTCTTCAATGCGCACCGTGTCGCCCACCTTGCATTCGTTCAAGCCGTCATGCGCCGCATACTTCTTCGAGCGACGAATGAACTTCTTATACAGCGGGTGGATAATGCGACGATCGACAAGAACCGTAACGGTCTTGTCCATCTTGTCGCTCGTTACCCGCCCGGTCAGGACGCGCCTTGGCATCGCCCGTCTCCCTTCAGGACTTTGCTGCCGGCGCGTGGCCGGCAGAACTCTTCTTAACAACCTGGGTCGCAATCGTCTTCACACGCGCGATCTCACGACGCACCACGCGCATGCGGGACTGCCCCTCGGTCTGGCCGGTCGCGTGCTGAAACCGAAGATTGAACTGCTCGCGCTTCAGATCGACGAGAAGCGTATCCAGTTCTTCAACAGTCTTGGCACGCAGATCGGCGGGCTTTGTTGCCTTTGCCATCTCACGCCTCTCCGATACGGGTCACGAACTTGGTCTTGATCGGCAGCTTTGCCGCACCGAGAGCCAGCGCTTCACGCGCGACTTCCGGCGACACGCCTTCGATCTCGAACAGGATTCGACCCGGCTTCACACGAGCCACCCAAAATTCGGGCGACCCCTTGCCGGACCCCATACGCACTTCTGCCGGCTTTGTCGAGACCGGAAGATCAGGGAAAATCCGAATCCAGACACGACCCGCACGCTTCATGGCACGGGTAATGGCCCGGCGGGCCGCTTCGATCTGGCGGGCCGTGATCCGTTCAGGCTGGAGAGCCTTCAGGCCAAAAGCCCCGAAATTCAGGGTTGTGCCGCCCTTGGCCAACCCGTGAATGCGCCCTTTGTGGGCCTTGCGGTACTTTGTCCGCTTGGGAGAAAGCATTTTTCAAATCCTCACGCGCCGCCTGGCGCATCTAGGTCCATTGGACCCCGCAGTTAGCGCTGCGGGGCCTGTTCGGCGGCGCGACGGTCCTGCGCCAGCGGATCATGGGCAAGAATCTCGCCCTTGAAGATCCAGACCTTCACACCACAGGTGCCATAGGTCGTCTTGGCGGTCGCCACACCATAGTCGATGTCCGCACGCAGCGTATGCAGCGGCACCCGACCTTCACGATACCACTCGACGCGCGCGATTTCCGCGCCGCCAAGACGGCCCGAGCAGTTGATCCGGATACCCTGCGCGCCAAGGCGCATGGCGGACTGCACGGCGCGCTTCATGGCGCGACGGAAGGCCACGCGGCGCTCGAGCTGCTGGGCGATGTTCTCGGCCACCAGGGTCGCGTCGATTTCCGGCTTGCGGATCTCGACGATGTTCAGCGCGACATCGGTCTTGGCCATCCGGGCCAGGTCCTTGCGCAGCACATCAATGTCCTGGCCCTTCTTGCCGATCACCACGCCGGGGCGTGCAGCGTAGATGGTCACGCGCGGCTTCTTGGCCGGGCGCTCGATCACCACGCGGGACACGCCGGCACCTGCCAGCTTACGGCGCAGGTAGGCGCGCAGCTTCAGGTCGTCATGCAGCAGGCGGGCATAGTCCGCATCGGCGTACCAGCGGCTGTCCCATGTCCGGTTAATACCGAGCCGAAGCCCGATCGGATTAACTTTATGTCCCATGGATCAGGCCGCCTTTTTTTCGGTTTCAGCTTCGGGCTTCTTTTCCGCCACGACGATGGTCAGGTGGCTGAAAAACTTCTCGATGCGGGCCGAACGGCCACGACCACGTGCGTGGAAACGACGCATCACGATCGACTTGCCCACCTCAGCGCGGGCAACAACCAGCTGGTCAACGTCCAGCTGATGGTTGTTCTCGGCGTTGGCGATCGCACTTTCCAGCGTCTTCTTGACCTGCTGGGCAATGCGACGCTTGGAGAATGTGAGGGTGGCGATTGCCTGCGCAGCCGGCTTGTTGCGGATCAGACCCGCAACAAGGTTCAGCTTGCGCGGGCTGATGCGGATGTTCCGCGTCAGCGCCTGCGCCTCGGTTTCCGCGAGCGTGCGCGGATGCTTAGGCTTGCTCATGTTCAGCCCCGCTTCGCTTTCTTGTCCGAAGAATGACCCGTGAAGGTACGGGTCGGTGAGAACTCACCGAACTTGTGGCCCACCATGTTCTCGGAAACCTGCACGGGCAGGAATTTGTGCCCGTTATAGACGCCGAACGTCAGTCCGACGAACTGCGGCAGGATGGTGGATCGACGCGACCAGATCTTGATCACTTCGTTACGGCCCGACGCGCGCGATGCATCGGCTTTGTTCAGCAGATACCCGTCTACGAACGGGCCCTTCCAGACGGAACGTGCCATCTTAAATGCCCCTTACTTGCCGGTCTTCCGGCGACGGATGATCAGACTGTCCGTACGCTTGTTGACCCTGGTCTTGTAACCCTTAGTCGGCTTGCCCCATGGCGTAACCGGATGACGCCCACCCGAAGTGCGTCCTTCACCACCACCATGCGGATGGTCAACCGGGTTCATGACGACACCACGGTTGTGCGGGCGGCGGCCCAGCCAGCGATTGCGGCCGGCCTTGCCCAGGTGCTGGTTCATGTTGTCCGGGTTGGACACGGCACCGATGGTGGCCATGCATTCCGCGCGAACAACACGCAGCTCACCGGACTGCAGCTTGATCTGGGCATAGCCCATGTCCTTGCCGACCAGCTGCGCATACGTGCCAGCCGAACGGGCGATCTTGCCACCAGCACCGGCCTTGAGCTCGATGTTGTGGATGATCGTGCCCACCGGAACGGCAGACAGGGGCATGGCGTTGCCCGGCTTGATATCGGCGCGCGCACCGGCGATGACTTCGTCACCAACCTTCAGGCGCTGCGGCGCGATGATGTAGGCCAGCTCGCCATCGGCATACTTGATGAGCGCGATGAACGCCGTACGGTTGGGATCGTATTCAAGGCGTTCCACCGTGCCGACCACGTCGAACTTGCGACGCTTGAAGTCAACATAACGGTAGGACTGCTTGTGTCCGCCACCGATGAAACGCGAGGTGGTGCGACCGTGATTGTTACGGCCGCCGCTCTTGTTCTTCCCCTCGGTCAGGCCCTTGACGGGCTTGCCTTTCCACAGCTCCTTGCGGTCGATCAGAACCGTTCCGCGCAGGCTGGGGGTAACTGGATTAAAGTGCTTCAATGCCATTTCTTGTCACCCCGCGTCAGACCAGCTTCGCGGTCAGGTCGATGGACTGACCTTCTGCAAGCTGAACAAACGCTTTCTTAACATCCGAACGCTGGCCGGGACGTCCCTTGAAGCGCTTGGCTTTTCCCTTCTGGATGAGCGTGTTCACACCCAGAACCTTCACGCCAAACAGCGTCTCGACCGCAACCTTGATCTCCGGCTTCGTGGCGCTGATCGCAACCTTGAAGCCAACCTGGTTCTTCTCGGAAAGGGCGGTCGCCTTTTCCGTGATCAGGGGGGAGCGGATGATGTCGTACATCGCTTCCCGAGACATGCGTTCCGCCTTCTTGCGGATTGCCAGGATGTTGGTCATGCCAGACGCTCCTTCAGACCCTCAACCCCGGCGCGCGTGATCGCGAGCACATCGTGGTTCAGGATGTCGTAGACATTGGCGCCCACCGTCGGAAGAATGTCGATCTTCGGCAGGTTGCGCGCAGCACGGCCAAAGTTCTCTTCAACCGCGGCATCCACGATCAGCGCGGATGTCCAGCCCAGGACCTTCAGCTTCTTGGCCAGTTCGGCCGACTTGCCCGAGGCGGTCGCTGCATCGAGCACCACCAGCTTGCCTTCCGCCGCCTTCTGCGACAGGGCGGAAATCAGGCCAAGGCGACGCACCTTCTTGGGCAGGTCATAGCCATGGTCACGCACCACGGGACCATGAACGATGCCACCGGTGCGGTACTGCGGCGCGCGCAGCGAACCCTGGCGGGCGCTACCCGTGCCCTTCTGGCGGTACGGCTTCTTGGTCGTGCCGGAGACTTCCCCCATGCCCTTGACCTTGTGCGTACCAGCCCGGCGCTTGGCCAGCTGCCAGTGCACCACACGCGCCAGGATGTCCGTGCGCGGCGTTGCGGCGAAAATCTCGTCGGGAAGGCTGGCGGTACCTGCGCTTCCGTTATCGAGGGTTTTGATCTCGTAATCCATTGCCCTCTATCCTCAGCCCGCAGCCTCAACCAGGGCCGCCGGATACGGCGCCTCGGCATGACGGGCCTTCTTGATCGCATCACGAACGAGAACCGTTTCATTCTTTCCGCCCGGCACGGAGCCGCGGATCATGATCAGGTTCTTTTCGGCGTCAACAGCCGCAACCTCAAGGTTCAGCGTAGTGATACGCTCGGAACCGAGATGGCCGGCCATCTTCTTGTTCTTGAAAACCTTGCCCGGATCCTGGCGGTTACCCGTGGAACCGTGCGAACGGTGACTGATCGAGACACCGTGGGTGGCTTCGAGACCGGCAAAGTTCCAGCGCTTCATCGCGCCGGCAAAACCCTTACCCTTGCTGGTGCCGGTAACGTCCACCTTCTGCCCCACCACGAAATGGGCGGCGGACAGAGAAGCCCCGACTTCCAGGACGGCGTCATCCGATACACGGAATTCCGCCAGCTTCTTCTTGGGCTCGACCTTGGCCTTGGCAAAATGGCCGCGATTCGGCTTGGACACATTTTTGACCTTGGCCTTGCCCGCGCCAAGCTGGACGGCTGTGTAGCCATCACGCTCGGTCGTGCGAACATCAACCACCTGCAGATCATCAAGCTGCAGGACAGTCACCGGCACATGTGTGCCGTCTTCCTTGAACAGCCGGGTCATACCCAGCTTTTTTGCGATCAATCCGGTGCGCATCGTCTGGACCTTAGAGTTTAATCTCGACATCTACGCCAGCGGCGAGGTCGAGTTTCATGAGAGCGTCCACGGTCTGCGGGGTCGGCTCGACAATGTCGAGCAGCCGGCGATGGGTCCGAATTTCGAACTGCTCGCGGCTTTTCTTATCCACGTGGGGGGAGCGGTTTACGGTAAACCGTTCAATATGCGTCGGCAGCGGGATAGGACCCCGAACCCGCGCACCCGTACGCTTCGCCGTATTGACGATCTCCTTCGTGCTGTTGTCTAGCACCCGATGATCGTACGCCTTCAGGCGAATGCGGATGTTCTGGTTGTCCATCTTTCTGTTTCAGTCCAACTTTACCTGATTCGGGGGAACCCGATCCGCAATGGAAACCCGGCCGGATTGCTCCGACCGGGATGCCACAGTTCAGTTACTGTCCAATCACGCCGTGATGGAAGCAACAACACCTGCACCAACGGTGCGACCGCCTTCGCGGATAGCGAAGCGCAGGCCTTCATCCATGGCGATCGGAGCGATCAGCTCGACATCCATGGCGACGTTATCGCCAGGCATGACCATTTCCGTGCCTTCCGGCAGGTGAACGACGCCGGTGACGTCGGTCGTGCGGAAATAGAACTGCGGACGATAGTTGGTGAAGAACGGCGTGTGACGGCCACCCTCTTCCTTCGTCAGGATGTAGGCTTCCGCCTTGAACTTGGTGTGCGGGGTGATCGAGCCCGGCTTTGCCAGCACCTGGCCACGCTCAACGTCTTCACGCTTCGTGCCACGCACCAGTGCGCCGATGTTGTCACCTGCTTCACCACGGTCGAGCAGCTTGCGGAACATTTCAACGCCGGTCACGGTCGTCTTCTGCGTCGGGCGCAGGCCAACGATCTCGATTTCGTCGCCAACGTTTACCACGCCACGCTCGACACGGCCCGTCACCACGGTGCCACGGCCCGAGATGGAGAACACGTCTTCGATCGGCATCAGGAACGGACGGTCGACCGGACGCTCCGGCTGCGGGATGTATTCGTCCACAGCGTTCATCAGGTCCAGAACGCGGTTTTCACCGACTTCCGCGTCGCCGTCTTCCAGCGTCACCAGGGCCGAACCCTTGATGATGGGGATATCATCGCCGGGGAACTGGTAAGCGGAAAGCAGCTCGCGCACTTCCATTTCCACCAGCTCAAGCAGCTCCGGATCATCAACCTGGTCAACCTTGTTCAGGAAGACGACCAGAGCCGGCACGCCAACCTGGCGGGCAAGCAGGATGTGCTCGCGGGTCTGGGGCATCGGGCCATCAGCGGCCGACACGACCAGGATCGCGCCGTCCATCTGCGCGGCACCGGTGATCATGTTCTTCACATAGTCAGCGTGGCCGGGGCAGTCGACGTGTGCGTAGTGACGCTTCGCGGTCTCGTACTCGACGTGGGCGGTCGAGATGGTGATGCCACGGGCGCGCTCTTCCGGCGCGGCGTCGATCATGTCGTACGCCTTGAATTCCGCGCCACCGGACTTCGCCAGCGTCTTGGTGATAGCAGCGGTCAGCGAGGTCTTGCCGTGATCGACGTGACCAATCGTACCGATGTTGCAGTGCGGCTTATTCCGCTCAAATTTAGCCTTTGCCATCGTTTTCTCCGTTAACTCGGCCTCGTGCCGAGAGTCGGGTTGGAAAGTTCCGTTTCGGAAGCCGGGCCGGTGAATAGACCGGCCAGACCGCCTTTACCAGCGGTAATGACTGAATGCCTTGTTGGCTTCTGCCATGCGGTGCGTGTCTTCGCGCTTCTTGACCGCGGCGCCACGATTATTGACGGCGTCAAGAAGTTCGTTCGACAGACGATCCTGCATGGTGTTCTCGCCACGCTTGCGCGAGGCGTCGATCAGCCAGCGGATGGCCAGCGCCTGACGACGCTCGGCCCGGACTTCGACCGGAACCTGGTAGGTGGCGCCACCAACACGGCGGGAACGCACCTCGACAGCCGGCTTGACGTTGTCCAGCGCGCTGTGGAACATGACCACAGGGTCCGCAGCAGCGCCACCACGGCGGCGCAGCACCTCAAGGGCGCCATAGACGATCCCTTCAGCGGTGGACTTCTTGCCGTCGTACATCAGGGCGTTCATGAAACGCGTAATGACGACATCACCAAATTTCGGATCGGGAAGAATCTCGCGCTTGACTGCGCGATGACGGCGACTCATGCCTCGTTATTCCTTTTACTTAGGACGCTTCGCGCCATAGAGCGAGCGACGCTGACGACGCTTGGCGATACCCTGGGTGTCCAGAACGCCGCGCAGGATGTGATAACGCACGCCAGGAAGATCCTTAACGCGACCACCACGGATCAGGACAACGCTATGTTCCTGGAGGTTATGCCCCTCACCCGGAATATAGCTCACAACCTCATAACCGTTGGTCAGGCGTACTTTTGCCACCTTACGCAGAGCCGAGTTCGGCTTCTTCGGTGTGGTTGTGTAAACACGAGTGCAAACGCCACGCTTCTGCGGACAGCCCTGCAGGGCAGGAACCTTATTGCGTTTGGCTGCGGGTTCGCGACCTTTCGCGATCAACTGGTTGATGGTCGGCATACGCCTTTCCCGATCCTTACAAAATTCGGCCGGCCAACCCCATATCTGGTTGCCGACTGTCGTTCACAACAAAACCCCAACGAATGACAACCATTCGTTCGGGCATCATATTTACATCCGGCCTGGGCAGCCCGATTCCCGGACTGCGGCACCGCATGTCTGCATGCTGCATTCGACGGCCAACGACGTCTTTCAGACAGGGCTAGCCGAGGGCGCGTTACCTACGGGCAAACTGACCAAAAGTCAAGCCTTGCGCAGGATTCGCTAGCAGTCTGGCGAAACGACTCTGTTCCGCCGGACTCGGAGCACCGCTCCGTCAGGCTGCTGATACCGCCTGAATCGGATGGTGACAATAGTGCAGCACCGAATCATGCCGGATAGCGGTCCCCCGCCATCCGGCATTTCTCTCGTGTGGTTACTCAGCCGCCTTGGGCGGCACGGCAGCGCGGGCCTTGGCAAGGCGCTGCTTGTCCTCGCCCGCGGCAACCGCGCGGAGCTTGTTCATCACGCTGCCCGTCCCTGCCGGGATCAGGCGGCCGACGATGACGTTCTCCTTGAGGCCGTTAAGCGTATCCTTCTTGCCCGCCGTAGCCGCCTCGGTGAGGACACGGGTGGTCTCCTGGAAGGAGGCCGCCGAGATGAAGGACTGCGTCTGCAGCGAGGCCTTGGTGATGCCCTGCAGCACCGGCATGGCAACGGCAGGGTGCTCGCCAATGTTGAGGCGCTTGGCGTTCTCTTCCTCGTATTCGATACGGTCCACCGTCTCACCGATCAGGTAGGTCGTATCGCCCGGCTCAAGGATTTCCACCTTCTGCAGCATTTGACGAACAATGACTTCGATGTGCTTGTCATTGATCTTCACGCCCTGCAGTCGGTACACGTCCTGGATCTCGTTGACGAGATAGTCCGACAGCGCCTCGACACCCAGAACCTTCAGGATGTCATGCGGCACGCGCGGCCCGTCGACGAGCGGATCGCCCACCTGGACAAAGTCGCCTTCCTGAACGGACACGTGCTTGCCCTTGGGGATGAGGTAATCCGTCTCCTCGCCCGTCTCGTCGTTCTTGACGATGACGCGACGCTTGGACTTGTAGTCCTTGCCGAATTCCACGCGTCCCTCGGTTTCCGAGATGATGGCGTGATCCTTCGGGCGGCGGGCCTCGAACAGTTCCGCCACGCGTGGCAGACCACCGGTAATGTCACGCGTCTTGGAGCCTTCACGCGGGATACGCGCCAGCACGTCACCTGCGTTGACCTGTGCGCCATTCTCGACCGAGAGCAGCGAGTCAGGTGACAGGAAGTAGCGGGCGTCGTTGCCGTTGGCCAGCTTCACCACGTCGCCGTTGGCGTCCTTGAGCTGCAGGCGCGGACGCAGGTCGATCCCCTTGGAAGCCTGCTTGTAATCCACGACCACTTTCGAGGTCAGGCCGGTCACCTCATCCATCCGCTCCACCAGGGTGATGGAGTCGATCAGGTCAAGATATTCCACCTTGCCAGGCTGCTCGGTGATGATGGGCAGGGTGTACGGGTCCCACTCGGCCATCTTCTGGCCACGGGCCACTGCAGCGCCATCCTCGACCAGCAGGCGCGCACCATAGGGCACGCGGTAGCGGGCGCGTTCGGTTCCGCGGTCATCCGTCAGCAGGATCTCGCAGTTACGCGACATGACGATGGGCACGTTCTGACTGTTATGCACCACGTTCTTGTTGCGGATCGTCACCTTGCCATCACGCGAGGCCTCGACCATCGACTGCTCGGCGCCACGCTGCGCTGCGCCACCGATATGGAAGGTACGCATGGTCAGCTGCGTGCCCGGCTCACCGATGGACTGCGCGGCGATAACGCCCACGGCCTCACCGATGTTGACGGGCGTGCCGCGCGCAAGGTCACGGCCATAGCAGTGGCCACACACGCCCACGCGGCTGTCACAGGTCAGCACGGAGCGGATAAGCAGGCTTTCGACGCCTGCCTTCTCGATCTGCTCGGCCTCGGCTTCCTCGATCAGCGTATTGCGCGGGAAGAGCACCTTGCCGGTTGCCGGGTCGAGCACGTCGGCTGCCAGCGTGCGGCCAAGCATCCGCTCGGACAGGGAGGCCACGACTTCGCCACCATCCATGACCGCACGCACGGTCAGGCCGCGCTCGGTGCCGCAGTCTTCCTCGACGATGATGCTGTCCTGCGCCACGTCAACGAGGCGGCGGGTAAGGTAACCCGAGTTCGCCGTCTTGAGCGCGGTATCGGCCAGGCCCTTACGCGCACCATGGCTGGAGGTGAAGTAATCGAGAACCGACAGGCCTTCCTTGAAGTTGGCGATGATCGGCTGTTCGATGATCTCACCCGACGGCTTGGCCATCAGGCCACGCATGCCGGCAAGCTGCTTCATCTGCGCTGGCGACCCACGGGCACCGGAGTGGCTCATCATCCACACCGAGTTGGTAGGCTTGCCGATCTCCTGCTTGGAGATCTCCTTCATCATCGCGGCCTGCACTTCATCGGTGCAGCGCGACCAGGCATCGACCACCTTGTTGTAGCGCTCGCCAGCGGTGATCAGACCGTCCTGATACTGCTGCTCGAACTCCTTCACCTCGCCGGCGGTGCGGTCCACGAGTTCCTTCTTCTCGACGGGAACGATCATGTCGTCCTTGCCGAACGAGATGCCCGAACGCGCGGCGTGGCGGAAGCCAAGCCCCATCAGGCGGTCACAGAAGATCACGCATTCCTTCTGGCCGCAGTGACGGTAAACCGCGTCGATCACGTCCGACACGATCTTCTTGGTCAACTGGCGGTTGATCAGCGCGAACGGCAGCGCCGGGTTGCGCGGCAGGATCTGGGCAACAAGCATGCGGCCCGGCGTGGTCACGACCGTCTCACGCACGGTCTTGCCCTCGGCATCGAAGCTCTCGATGCGCGCACGGATCTTGTCGTGCAGCTTCACCGCGCCCGTGCTCAGCGCGTATTCCACTTCGCCCACGCTGGAGAAGGACGGCGCGCCGGTTACGGTCACGTGCCCCTTGTCATCGTAGCTGTTCTTGTCGGGCGTTGCGCGGAATTCGGGCGTCTCGAGGCTGAGGTAATACAGCCCGAGCACGATATCCTGCGACGGCACGATGATGGGCTTGCCGTTGGCCGGGCTGAGGATGTTGTTGGTCGACATCATCAGCACGCGGGCTTCAAGCTGAGCCTCGAGGCTCAGCGGCACGTGCACGGCCATCTGGTCGCCATCGAAGTCGGCATTGAACGCGGTGCAGACCAGCGGGTGAAGCTGGATGGCCTTGCCCTCGATCAGCACCGGCTCGAACGCCTGGATGCCCAGACGGTGCAGCGTGGGCGCACGGTTGAGCATGACCGGATGCTCGCGGATCACTTCTTCAAGGATATCCCACACTTCGGGACGTTCCTTTTCCACCATCCGCTTGGCGGCCTTGATGGTGGTGGCGTGACCGTATTTTTCCAGCTTGGAGTAGATGAACGGCTTGAACAGCTCGAGCGCCATCTTCTTGGGCAGGCCGCACTGGTGCAGCTTCAGCTCCGGTCCCACCACGATGACCGAACGGCCCGAATAATCGACGCGCTTGCCGAGCAGGTTCTGGCGGAAGCGGCCCTGCTTGCCCTTGAGCATGTCGGACAGCGACTTGAGCGGACGCTTGTTGGCACCCGTAATGGCACGGCCACGACGACCGTTATCGAACAGCGCATCAACCGATTCCTGCAGCATGCGCTTTTCGTTACGCACGATGATGTCGGGCGCGCGCAGTTCGATCAGCCGCTTGAGGCGGTTGTTACGGTTGATGACGCGACGGTACAGGTCGTTCAGGTCGGATGTGGCGAAGCGGCCACCATCAAGCGGCACCAGCGGGCGCAGCTCGGGCGGAATGACCGGCACGAGGTCCAGGATCATCCATTCCGGGCGCGATTCACTGTCGGCAAAAGCCTCGACCAGCTTCAGGCGCTTGACCAGCTTCTTGCGCTTGGCTTCGGATGTGGTTTCCTTCAGCTCGAGACGCAGCTCTTCCTTCTCGACCTTGCAGTCGATGCGCTCGAGGATCTTCTTGATCGCTTCCGCACCAATGCCGACCTCGATGCCCTCGTCGCCATGCTCGTCCATGACATCGAGATACTGGTCTTCCGTCAGCAGGCTGTACTGCTTGAGCGGCGATGTGCCGGGCTCGAGCACCACATAGCTCTCGAAATACAGGATCTTTTCCAGATCCTTCAGCGTCATGTCGACCATCAGGCCGATACGGCTGGGCAGGGATTTCAGGAACCAGATATGTGCAACCGGGCTGGCCAGCTCGATATGGCCCATGCGCTCGCGGCGCACCTTGGCCAGCGTAACTTCAACGCCGCATTTTTCGCAGATGATGCCGCGGAACTTCATCCGCTTGTACTTGCCGCACAGACATTCGTAGTCCTTGATCGGACCAAAAATCCGCGCGCAGAACAGGCCATCACGCTCCGGCTTGAAGGTCCGGTAGTTGATGGTCTCGGGCTTCTTGATCTCGCCATAGGACCACGAACGGATCTGCTCGGCCGAGGCCAGCTGGATCTTGATCTGGTCAAAGGTCATGGCCTGGCCGCCCTGACCAAGGATCTTCATGAGTTCATTCATGCGCCGCAAACCCCCTGAGGGAATGAAGCGGAAGCAGGCGCCGCACCTGCCTCCACTCCTGAAAGAAAAATAGATGGACCGACGTGCAACATGCCGACCGGATCAGTTACCGCTCTGTTCCAGGTCAACATTCAGGCCAAGGGACTTCAGTTCCTTGATCAGCACGTTGAAGCTTTCCGGAATACCGGCCTCGAAATCATCCTGCTCGCGCACGATGGCCTCATAGACCTTGGTACGACCGGACACGTCATCCGATTTGACCGTCAGCATTTCCTGCAGCGTGTAGGCGGCGCCATAGGCTTCGAGCGCCCACACTTCCATCTCACCAAAGCGCTGCCCACCGAACTGCGCCTTACCGCCCAGCGGCTGCTGGGTCACCAGCGAATACGGGCCGATGGAGCGGGCATGGATCTTGTCATCAACAAGATGATGCAGCTTGAGCATGTAGATGTAGCCAACCGTGGTCTTGCGCTCGAACGGCTCGCCCGTGCGCCCGTCGATCAGCTGCGACTGGCCGGACTTGTCCACGCCCGCCCGGGTCAGCATCGCCTCGATGTCGGGGATGGACGCGCCATCGAACACCGGGGTCGCGATCGGCACGCCCTTGCGCAGGTTGCCGCACAGCTCGAGCAGCTGGCTATCGGTCATGTCACCGATCTGCTCGTCATAAACCGCGTCGCCATAGACCGACTTCAGTTCATCAAGCAGTTCCTGCCGCTTCTCGCCCGTGCGCTGGTAGTCATTGGCCAGCTGGCCGATCTGGCGGCCGATATTGGCACACGCCCAGCCCAGATGCGTCTCGAGGATCTGCCCCACGTTCATGCGCGAGGGCACGCCAAGCGGGTTGAGCACGATGTCAACCGACGTGCCATCCTCAAGGAACGGCATGTCTTCCACCGGCACGACGCGCGAGACGACACCCTTGTTGCCGTGGCGGCCAGCCATCTTGTCACCCGGCTGCAGCTTGCGCTTCACCGCGACAAAGACCTTGACCATCTTCATCACGCCCGGCGGCAGTTCGTCACCGCGCTGCAGCTTCTCGACCTTGTTGTCGAAGCGGGCCTGGATCTTGGCCACCGCCGCGTCAAACTCACGGCGCAGGGTTTCGAGCTCGGCCATGACCTCATCGGACACGACCGTGATGTTGCGCCATGCGCCACGCGGATGCTCGGACAGAACCTCGTCCGTGATCTCGGTGCCCGAGCGGATGCCCTTGAAACCGGCGCCCGCGGTCTGGCCGATCAGGTGCTCGCGCAGACGGTTGTAGAAGGAACGCTCCTGAATGGCGCGCTCGTCATCACGGTCCTTGGCGAGGCGTTCGATCTCGGCGCGCTCGATGGCCATCGCGCGCTCGTCCTTGTCCACGCCACGGCGGGAGAAGACGCGCACGTCCACGATCGTGCCGGTCGTGCCGGGCGGCAGCTTGAGCGAGGTGTCACGAACATCGGACGCCTTTTCGCCAAAGATGGCGCGCAGCAGCTTTTCTTCCGGCGTCATCGGGCTTTCGCCCTTTGGCGTGACCTTGCCGATCAGGATATCGCCGGGGTTCACTTCCGCGCCGACATAGACGATGCCCGCCTCGTCGAGGTTGCGCAGGGCTTCCTCGCCGACATTGGGAATGTCGCGCGTGATTTCTTCCTGGCCCAGCTTGGTGTCACGGGCCATGACCTCGAATTCCTCGATATGGATCGAGGTAAACACGTCATCGCGCGCGATCCGCTCGGAAATCAGGATCGAATCTTCGAAGTTGTAACCGTTCCAGGGCATGAACGCGACCAGCACGTTGCGGCCCAGCGCCAGTTCACCCAGTTCGGTGGACGGACCATCGGCGATGATCTCGCCAGCCCGCACCTGGTCACCCACGCGCACCAGGGGGCGCTGGTTGATGCAGGTGGACTGGTTGGAGCGCATGTATTTGCGCAGGCGGTAGATATCCACGCCCTGCGTCGCGCCGCCATCGTCGGTGGCACGCACCACGATACGCGCGCCGTCGATCTGGTCCACCACGCCATGGCGGCGAGCCACGATGGCGGCACCGGAGTCGTGCGCCACGGCCGCTTCCATGCCCGTGCCGACCAGCGGCGCATCCGAGCGCACCAGCGGCACGGCCTGACGCTGCATGTTCGAGCCCATCAGGGCGCGGTTGGCGTCATCGTTCTCGAGGAACGGGATGAGCGCTGCAGCAACCGAGACAAGCTGCTTGGGCGATACGTCGCAGGCGGTCACTTCGGTCGGCGGCACCTGGCGGAAGTCGCCGCCACGGCGCACGGACACCAGATCGTCGGTCAGGTGACCCTGCGCGTCCTGCTTCGCATCGGCCTGGGCGACGATCAGCTTCTCTTCTTCCATGGCGGAAAGATATTTCCAGCCATCCTGAAGCACGCCGTCCTCGACCATGCGGTACGGGGTCTCGATAAAGCCGTACTTGTTCACCTTGGCGTAGGTGGCCAGCGAGTTGATCAGGCCGATGTTCGGGCCTTCCGGCGTCTCGATCGGGCAGATGCGGCCATAATGCGTCGGGTGCACGTCACGGACTTCAAAGCCCGCGCGCTCACGGGTCAGGCCACCCGGGCCAAGCGCCGAGAGGCGGCGCTTATGCGTCACTTCAGACAGCGGGTTGGTCTGGTCCATGAACTGGCTGAGCTGCGAGGAACCGAAGAACTCACGCACGGCAGCGGCGGCAGGCTTGGCGTTGATCAGGTCATGCGGCATGACCGTATCGATATCGACCGAACCCATGCGCTCGCGGATGGCGCGCTCCATACGCAGCAGGCCAACGCGGTACTGGTTTTCCATCAGTTCGCCCACGGAGCGGACACGACGGTTGCCAAGGTTGTCGATATCGTCAATCGCGCCGCGACCGTCCTTCAGCTCGCACATGATCTTGACGGTGCGCAGGATGTCTTCCTTGCGCAGCACGCGCACCGTGTCGGGCACGTCCACGCCAAGGCGCATGTTCATCTTCACGCGGCCCACGGCAGACAGATCATAGCGGTCGGGGTCGAAGAACAGGCCGGAGAACATCGCTTCCGCCGTCTCGGGCGTGGGCGGCTCGCCGGGGCGCATGACGCGGTAGATATCGGTCAGCGCTTCCTCGCGCGAGGCGTTCTTGTCCACTGCCAGCGTATTGCGGATCCACGGGCCATTGGCCGCGTCCACCGCCAGCGTGGTCAGCGTGGTCAGCGTGGTCAGCCCTTCGCCCTCGAGTTCCTCAAGCTTCTGCTCGGTCAGCTCGTCGCCAGCCTCGGCATGGATCTCGCCGGTGTGCTCGTTGACGATATCGCTTGCAATGAAGCGGCCAATCAGCCCTGCGGGGCCAACCAGCACTTCCTTGGTGGTCTCGGCAATCTTGCGGACCATGCGGGCGGTCAGCTTGGCATCGGCCGGAGCCACTTCCTCGCCGGTCTGGGCATCGATCAGCGGCTCGAGCAGCTTCTGGCCACGGAAGGCATCGGCATCGAAACGGCGCGCCCAGCCCTTTTCGGTCTTGGTGAACTCCACCTTGCCGTAGAAGTAGGACAGGATCTCATCAGGGTCCATGCCCTGGATTTCCATCGACTCCACATCCCCGCCTTCGGCGGCCTTGGCGGCACGGGCAGCCTCGGAGGCGGCGCCTTCGAGCGCGTAAAGCAGCGTCGTGACCGGCAGCTTGCGTTTGCGGTCGATGCGGACGTAGATCAGGTCCTTGCTGTCGAACTCGAAATCGAGCCACGAGCCACGATAGGGAATGACACGGGCGGCAAACAGGAACTTGCCCGAGGAATGGGTCTTGCCCTTGTCATGATCAAAGAACACGCCGGGGCTGCGATGCATCTGGCTGACGATGACGCGCTCGGTGCCGTTGATGATGAACGTGCCGTTATCGGTCATGAGCGGCATGTCGCCCATATAGACCGGCTGCTCCTTGATATCGCGGATCGAGCGCGACCCGGTATCCTCATCCACGTCCCATACGATCAGGCGCAGGATCACCTTCAGCGGAGCGGCAAAGGTCAGCCCGCGCTGGATGCATTCCTCAACGTCGTATTTCGGCTCCTCGAGTTCGTAGCTTACGAACTCAAGACGCCCGCGCCCCGCGAAGTCATTGATCGGGAAGACGGAACGGAACACTTCCTGCAGGCCCGTCGGCGTCCGGCTGTCGGGCGCCACATTCATCTGAAGGAACGTTTCGTAGCTTGCCCGCTGCACGTCAATCAGATTGGGCATCGGAGCCACTTCGGGTATGTGCCCGAAGCTCTTGCGGATGCGTTTGCGTCCCGTGAACGATTTCGTAATCGCGTTCATCGCCTATCCAGCCCCCATCCACACAGGCCCGCACGGTCGTGACATGGTCATGTCACGCGGACTGCGCGGCCCTTGAAAATCCTTGGCAGATCGACCGGACCTGCGCCCGACCAATCTTTCACTACCGCCAAAGGCACCCGAAGCCTCGCGGCCAGGGTGCCTGTAACGCCCAAGGGGGCGGAAACCAGACGGTTTCCACCCTCACCTGAACAATCAGCCTGAGTGCGTCATAAACGACGCATCCCGATTGGCCAACTTATTTGATTTCGACCGAAGCGCCGTTGTCTTCAAGGGTCTTCTTGATCTTCTCGGCTTCATCCTTGCTGGCGCCTTCCTTGACGGTCTTGGGCGCGCCCTCGACCAGGTCCTTGGCTTCCTTCAGGCCCAGACCGGTGATCGCACGGATTTCCTTGATCACGTTGATCTTCTTGTCGCCGGCCTTGGTCAGGACAACGTCAAATTCGGTCTTCTCTTCTGCCGGAGCAGCGCCAGCGCCCGGAGCCGCAACGGCAACGGCGGCCGGAGCAGCGGCGGAAACGCCCCACTTCTCTTCGAGCAGCTTGGACAGCTCGGCAGCTTCCAGAACGGTCAGGGCGGACAGGTCTTCAACAATCTTGTTCAGATCGGCCATGGTATTGGTCTTCCTAATTTATACACTGGTTGGCACGACACAATCCCGTTTTTTAGGGAAAATGCCGTTTTGTTGATAGCCCGGCGGGCCGGGCCATGGGGTCTCAGGCGGCTTCGCCCGTCTTGGCATAGGCACCAAAAACCCGTGCAAGCTGTCCGGCCGGCGCCTGCAGCACGCCTGCGATACGCGTAGCGGGGGTGGAGATAAGCCCCACCAGCTGCGCGCGCAGAACGTCAAGCGACGGCAGTTCGGCCAGAGCCTTGATGCTTTCGACGTTAAGCGTCTGTGCACCAAGCGATCCGCCGAGCAGAACAAGCTTGTCATTGGTTTTGGCGAACTCGACGAGCACCTTCGCCACTGCTACCGGTTCATCCGCCCACGACAACGCGGTCGGCCCCTTGAGCAGCGGCTTGATGCCTTCGAACTGGGTCCCTGCCAGGGCGAGAGAGGCCAGCCGGTTCTTCGCGACCTTGTGTGTAGCTCCAGCCGCACGCACGCGACGCCGAAGGTCCGTCACATCAGCCACGGTCAGCCCGTCATTACGGGTGACAATGACCATGGACGTTTCAGCGAACACGGCTGCGAGGGAGGCAACAAACTCCCGCTTCTCCGTACGGTCCAAATCCCGTCTCCATCATCACCTGCCAGCCTGGGCCAGCAGGTAGGGTTTACCCTGGGGATGCGCCGACAAGCCGGTAGCATCCCGGTTCGCCTGTCCTTTTAACGGAACAACCAGTGTGGGCTTTCGCCCCGATCCGGCAATCCCCGTCTCCCGGCTGCGGCCCTTTCGGGGCCATCAAGGCTTGCGCCACATCCGGTCATGGACAGGTTCGGAAACTGGCGGCCAGGCCGCCAGCCCCTGTCCCCTTTCCCTGGCGGGAAAGGGTCATTCCTTGGCTGATCAGCCCGCCGTGAAGGCGGCGACGTCAACCGTAACACCCGGCCCCATGGTGGAGGACAGGGCGATTTTCTTCACGTACGTGCCCTTGGCACCCGTGGGGCGGGCCTTCTGCACGGCATCCACGAATGCGCGGATGTTCTCGGCCAGCTTGGATTCGTCAAACGAAGCCTTGCCAACGCCTGCATGCACGATACCGGCCTTTTCAGCGCGGTATTCAACCTGGCCGGACTTGGCAGCGGAAACCGCGCCCTTCACGTCCATGGTCACGGTGCCCAGCTTGGGGTTGGGCATCAAGCCACGCGGGCCGAGGATCTTGCCCAGACGGCCCACGAGCGCCATCATGTCCGGCGTGGCAATGCAGCGGTCGAAGTTGATCTCGCCAGCCTGCACCTTCTCGGCCAGGTCTTCGGCGCCAACCACGTCGGCACCGGCTGCCTTCGCTTCCTCGGCCTTGGGGCCACGGGCGAACACGCCAACGCGCAGGGTCTTGCCCGTGCCGTTGGGCAGGGACAGCAGGCCACGGACCATCTGGTCGGCATGACGCGGGTCGATGCCGAGGTTCATGGAGATCTCGACCGTCTCGTCGAACTTCGCCTTGGCGTTGTTCTTGATCAGGCTGATCGCCTCATCGAGGCCATACTGCTTGTTGGTATCGACTGCGGCGCGGGCTGCGGTCAGACGCTTGTTCTTTGCCATTGGTATCAGCCCTCCACCACGTCGAGGCCCATGGAGCGGGCAGAACCTGCCAGCATGCGCACGGCGCCGTCGATGTCGTTGGCGTTCATGTCTTTCTGCTTAGTCTCGGCAATCTCGCGCAGCTGCGCAATGGTCACCTTACCAACGGTCGCGGCCTTGCCTACGGTCGAGCTGCCCTTAGAGACCTTGGCAGCCTTCATCAGGAAGTAGGTGTTCGGCGGGGTCTTGGTAATGAAGCTGAACGTACGGTCGGCATAGGCGGTAATCACGACCGGGATCGGCATGCCGGGCTCGAGGCCCTGCGTCTTGGCGTTGAACTCCTTGCAGAACTGCATGATGTTCAGGCCGCGCTGACCGAGTGCCGGACCAACCGGCGGTGACGGATTCGCCTTGCCGGCGGGGATTTGCAGCTTGATGTAGCCAACGATTTTTTTGGCCATATCCGGGGCTCCTGACTGTTTCACCCGGACCGCGGTTCTGGTGGCCACCCGCCTGCCCGCATGGACAGGGCGGGCGACCTCCCGCGTTCCGATAAGAGGCGCGCACCTACCGCTGTTTTGGGGTGGCTGTCAAGTCTTTGTCATGAAATCCGCTGCCGGACAGGTCAAGGGACTCGGGCCCATTATCGACACTGACCCCGCTGACGGCCTTGGGCATGCGCAGATGGCTGTACTGCATCACGTCAAACGGGCGGATCTGCTTGTTGTTGGGCAGTTCGGCCGTGCTCCAGCCGCCACCAAGCGAGCGGATGAGTTCCACCTGCGCCTGCATGTAGCGGGTCTCGACCTGCACCTCGGCAATGCGGGCCTGAAGGGCCGCCACCTGCGCCACCACCACGTCGAGGTAGTTGGTCAGGCCACCGGTGTAGAGCTGCATGGTCATGTTCTGCGTGCGCATGGAGGCCTGCACGGCCTCGGCCTGCTGGCCGGCCTCGATATTGAGGTCATGCGTCATGCTCAGCCCGTCTTCCACGTCCTTGAAGGCATCGAGCACGGTGGCGCGGTACTGGTCCTCCGACTGGCGGTACTGCGACCAGTTGCGTTGCAGTTCCGCGCGCCGCAGGCCCCCCTGGAACAGCGGCAGCACCGCCTGCGCGGCATAATTGTACATGCCGTTGGCGATCTTATCGAGCGTGAAGCCGTTATCCATGAAACCGGCCATCGCGCTGAAGGTCACGTGCGGGTAGAACGCCGCGCGTGAAATGCCGATGGCCCTGTTGGCCGCCGCCATGTGCCGCTCGGCGCTGGCAATGTCGGGCCGCCGCTCCAGCAGCGTCGAGGGAAGCCCCACGGGGGTCTTCACCTTGGGGAAGCTGATCTGTGCGCGCGGCGCGATACGGAAGCTGGAAGGCGCCACGTTGCACAGGATGGCGATGGCATGCTCCATCACCGCGCGATGGGCCTGCAGGTCGGTATCCGCCGCCTGGGTCGAGGCAAGCTGGGTCTGCGCGCGGGCCACGTCGATACCCGCTGCGATCGCGCCCGCCTGCCGCATCTTCGTAATCTGCACGGCGGTCTGGTAGTAGCGGATCGAGTCGAGATAGACAGCGTGCTGCGCGTCCATGCCGCGTAGCTGCATGTAGTCATTGGCCAGCTCGGACTGGATGCTCAGCCGGGCCACGGCAAAATCCGCCGCCGCCGCCTGCGCCAGACGCTGCTGCACCCGCCTGCGGTTACGGATGCCCGACCAGAAATCCGGCTCCCACCGCGCCGTGGCGCTGTACTGCTCGGATGACATGTAGATCGGCCCCGTCGAACCCGCGCCACGCCACAGCCTGTGCGACGACCCCTGATTGTTCGAGGCCTCGCTGCCCCCCGTTATCTGCGGATAGAGGTTGGACTGCGCCTCGGCTGCGATGTCACGCGCCTGGGTGAAGGTTTCCGCATCCGCCTGCAGGTTGGGGTTCATGCGGCTGGCACGGTCCTCGAGGTCATCGAGGGTGGAGTCGTTGAAGACAGTCCACCAGTCTCCGCGCGACGCGCCATCCTGCGGCGTGCCGTACTGCATAAGGCTGTCGCCCTTCCAGTTATCGGGCAGGAGATAATGCTGGTGGCGGTATTTGGGCGCCAGGTCCACGCACCCGGCCAGACTGCCCGCAAGGGCGGCGCATCCGGCCAGGGAAAGCATGCGACGGGACAGGACCTGACGTGACCGGCTACGCGGCGCTGCACTCATTGACGCACTCCCGCGTCACTTGCACTGCTGTCTCCTGCTGGCATGGCCCGCACGTCATCTCCCTTGCCCACGGCGGCCGAGGCCGTGGCGCCCGCATCGTTATAGCCGGGCGTCGACCCGACCAGATAGACCTTCTGGCCTTCGAGCAGCCCCGCGGAAGGGTTGTTCACAATCCTGTCCTGCGGGCCGATGCCTGCAAGAATCTGCACTTTGGTACCCAGGTTCGTCCCCACCGTTACATTGCGCAGGCGGATGCGGTCGTCCTTGTCCACGAGCGCCACCTGCATGCCCTGCGCGCGGAATACGAGCGCGCCTTCAGGCACTATCAGGATATCGGGGTCACCGGGTGCGACAAAGTGTACATTGGCGTAAGAATCCGGCCACAGTTCACGCTTGTCGTTATCAACCACCAGTTCCGTGGTCACGGTGCGGGTGCCCGCGTTGAACGCCTTGGCGGTGGCCAGGAACTTGGCCTTGAACACCCGGCCCGGATACTGCGGCACCGACACGTCACCCTCAAGCTTGGGGCTGATGATATCGGCATAATCCTGCGGCACGGACACGAACACGCGCATGCGGTGCACATCGGCCACGCTGAACAGCTCGGTGGCCGTGCCGCGTGAGGAGACATCACCGCCGCCCGCGTTCACGTAGTCGCCCACATCGGCCAGGCGGGTGGTGACCACGCCATCAAACGGGGCGACAAGCTGCTTGAAGCCGATCAGCGCCGCATAGCGCGAGACCTCGTGGCGGGCGGCCTCCACCTCGGCCTGCCGGGCCTCGGCATCGGCGGCCTGCACGTCCACCTCCTGCTGCGAGACGGCCTGCGTGCCCTGCAGCGCGCGCCAGCGCCTGGCCGTGATCTGGGCCAGGCGGTACCGCGCCATCGCCACGTCAAAATTGGCTTTTGAAGCCGCGTACTGCGCATCAAGGCCCGGCGTGTCGATGGTAGCGAGGATCTCGCCCGCCTTCACTTTGGCGCCGATATCCTTGTACCACATCTGCACGTAACCCGAGACCTGCGCATAGATCGGCGCCTGGTACCATGCCGAGATATTGCCCGGCAGGTCGAGCGTGCGGGTGGTGGGGCCTTTTTCAGCCATGATGACCTGCACGCGCGGGATGGCCGCATCCTGCGCTGCCTCCCTGAGGCTGGAGACATGGATGCGCCGCTCGAGAATGCCCCCGGCAACGATGGCGGCCACAACAACCCCGCCAAGGGTCACGTACAGCCGCCCACGCCTGGACATGCGCGGCGTCTGGTTTTCCCCTGAGGCGGTCATGCGTGCTCTCCTTCGCCTGCGGCGGCTTTCTTGGACTTTCTGGAATGGATCAGCGCAAACACGCACGGCACGAACAAAAGCGTGGCGCAGGTGGCCACCAGCAGGCCGCCCATCACCGCGCGCCCGAGCGGCGCATTCTGTGAATTGCTCAGCGACATGGGCAGCATGCCGATGATCATGGCCGAAGCCGTCATCAGCACCGGACGGATACGCTCGTAGCCCGCCTCGATCGCAGCCTTTACCGCATCGCCATGCAAATCCATCCGCTCACGCGCAAACGAAACGACAAGGATGGAGTTGGCCGTGGCCGTGCCCATGCACATGATCGCCCCCGTCAGCGCCGGAACCGACAGCGCCGTGTGCGTGAGGAACAGCGCCCACGCGATGCCGCCAAGTGCGCCCGGCAGCGCGGTGATGATGATGAACGGATCAAGCCATGACTGGAAGTTGACGACAATGATCAGGTACACCAGCAGGATCGACATCGCGAGGCCGCCGATCAACTGGGTATAGGCGCCGTTCATGGTCGAGGCCTGGCCATAGATTGTCAGGCTCGAGCCCTGCGGCAGTTCCTTGCGGGTTTCATCCACCACGCGCTGGACCTCACGCGAGACCGCGCCAAGGTCCAGCCCCTCGTTCGAGGCATAGATGTTGAACACGGGCATGATGTTGTAGTGCGACACCTCGCCCGGCGTGCCGGTCTGCACGATCTGGCTCAGGCCACCAAGGATCTGGGGCGCCTTGTCGGAAGGGTTGCCATCACCCTTGTCGATGGGAATGGTCTCGAGGTCGTTCATGGTCTGCAGGAACTGCAGCGGCGTCTGGATATCGACCAGATGCGAAACCCCGGTCTTGGGGTCGAGCCAGTAGGTCGGCGCCACCTGCCCGCTGCCCGACAGCACGGCGAGCGCGTTATTGGCCACGTCCGATTCCGTCAGCCCCGTGCCCAGCGCGTAGGTGCGGCGTGCATTGACGCGCAGCGTGGGCGTGTTGAGCGGCTCCTGCACCGACACGTCGGCAATGCCGGTGACGTGGCGCAGCTTCTCGGCCAGCTTCTCGGCAAAATCGAAATTGTCATACAGGTTGCGCCCCGACACCTGCACGTCGAGCGGCGCGGGCAGCCCGAAATTCAGGATCTTGGCGGTCAGGTCGGCAGGCAGGAAGGTAATGTCGGTGCCGGGAAATTTCTCGGCCAGTCCCTTGCGCAGGATGCCACGGAACTTCGCCACCGGCGCTTCCTCGTCCTTCAGCGTCACGGTCAGGTCGCAATCCTGCGCGCCGACGGTGGGCGTGGGAATGAAGGCCTGGTTGAGCGGGCTGAACGGCAGGCCGCAGTTATTGACAATGCCCTCGACCTGGCCGGGCAGCAGGCGCTCGATCTCGCCATTGACCAGCATGGCGATCTTGCCGGCCTCCGCGATCTTGGTGCCCATGGGCGCGCGCATGTGAATGGCCAGCGCGTTGGAATTGATCTCGGGAAAGAAGTCCTGCCCGGCAAACAGCAGCAGCCCCAGCGAGGCGAATGCAGCAATGCCAAAGATCGGCACGAAGCGCCCGCGAATGAGCAGCAGGTGCACGAGCAGCGCCTTGTAGCGGTTGCGGAAGGTGATGAAACGGCGCTCGAAGCCCTGCTGGAAGCGGCCAAAGATGTTGGTCGGCTCGTGGTGGCCGCCCTCCGCCTTGGCCCTGGCGTGGGCTGCGACCTGCGCTGCGAGCATGTATTTGGCCATGGTCGGCACCAGCGTGCGCGACAGGATGAACGACGCGATCATGGCGAAGATGATGGCTTCCGCCATGGGCATGAACAGCCAGCCCGCAACGCCCGTGAGCTGGAACAGCGGCATCCACACGATACAGATGCACAATGTCGAGACGAAGGTGGGAATGACGATCTGGTTGGCGGCGTCGATGATGGCCGTTTCCAGATCCTTCTCCATTTCAAGATGCGCGTCGATGTTCTCGATCATCACCGTCGCATCATCGACCAGAATGCCCACGGCAAGCGCCAGGCCGCCGAGCGTCATGACGTTGATGGTCTGGCCCGCGGCCCCCAGCCCCACGACCGAGCACAGCATGGCCAGCGGGATGGAGGTGGCGATGATCACGGTCGATCGCCACGAGCCGAGGAACAGGAGCACCACAAGGCTGGTCAGCAACGCTGCGGTGCCCATTTCCTGCACCACGTCGCGCACCGCCTCCTTCACGAAGGTCGAGGCATCGCCCAGCACGGTAATATCAACACCGGGCGGCAGCGTGCGCACGATGGAGGGCAGCAGCGCCTTGATCCCGCTCACCACCGACAGCGTCGAGGCATCGCCGCTTTTCATGATCACGATCAGCACCGCCTGGTGGCCCTTGACCAGCACCATGTTGGTCTGGGGCGGGCCGCCTGCGTGCACCCACGCTACATCACGCAGGTAGACGACGGAGTTCCCCTCCTGCTTGATGGGCATGTTGTTGAAGCTGTCGATCTCCTCAGGCGAGGCGTTGGTCTGCACCATCCAGTCAAACGCGCCGATCTGCTGGTCGCCTGCTGGCAGCACGATGTTCTGCTTGCTCAGCGCATTGCCGATATCGGTGGCCGAAAGCCCGTGCGCGAGCAGCTTGTTCTGGTCGAGATCGACCATGATGTTGCCCGGCTGGCCACCATAGGGGTTGGGGATGGCCGCACCTGCCACCGAGACCAGCGCAGGCCGGATCAGGTTGGAGGACATGTCGTAGATCTGCGACGCGGTCATGGAATCCGATGAGACCTGCAACGTCAGCACCGGCACGGACGAGGCATTGTAGGTCAGCACCAACGGCGGCGTCATGCCCGCGGGCATCTGTTTGATGACGGTCTGGGAGACGGCGGTGATCTGCGTCTGCGCCACGGCGGTGTTGGTGCCGGGCTGGAAGAACACCTTGACGATGCCACGCCCGTAATAGGACTGGCTCTCGATATGTTCGATATTGTTGACCGTGGCGGTCAGGGCGCGCTCGTAATAATAGACCACGCGGCCGGACATGTCCTCGGGCATGAGGCCGGTATAGGTCCAGCAGATCGCGACCACGGGAATGTTGATGCTGGGGAAGACATCGGTTGGCGTACGGAGCAGGCCACGGACACCGAACACGACGATGAGAATGGACAGGACAACAAAAGTATACGGCCGCTTGAGCGCGGTAACGACAATACCGTTCATGCGCAGCCTGTTGCCCCCTGCCCTGTCGGCAGGCCCGGCCCCACGGAGCGCGCGCGGGGCGCTCCGGGCCGGGACAGGTGGTGTTCTTGCATCTCTCGTCTCCCCGTCTGTCCATTCGGTGTTAATGGGGGTGCGTCAGGTGGCAAATGAAATTTCAATTTAGTTTCCGGCCTGCACCACACAAAAAGGCGGAAAAATTATGTTCATGGTGACACCGGGCATCCGCTCGTGCACGCGCGTGGGTGTGATGTCGAGCCGCGCATGGTGCAGCGCCACGATGGCCGAGACCAGGCTCAGCCCCAGACCGGATCCGGGAATGTGGCGGCTCTTGTCCGAGCGGTAGAAGCGCCCCGTCACCGCCTTGCGCTCGGCTGCCGGGATGCCGATGCCCGTATCGCTCACCTGCAGCAGGGCGCACTCCCCATCCATGGCGGTATGAATTTCAACCCGGCCGCCACCGGGGGTGAACTTGATGGCGTTGTCCACCAGGTTGGCCAGCACCTCGATCAGGAGGTCGCGGTCGCCCTGCACCTTGATCGGCACCTCACGGGCGGCACAGGCCAGGATGATACCCTTGGTTTCGGCTATGGGTTCATACAGATCGACGATATCGGCCACCAGCGCATCGAGGTCCACCGTGCCGAATCCGGCCCGCCTGCGCCCGTTCTCGATCTCGCCTATGCGCAGCAGCGCGGTGATGATGGCAAAGGACTGGTCAAGGTCATCAATCGTACGGGCGATGACGTTGCGCAGCGCCTCCGCCGAGTGATCGGCATTGAGCGCGCGGTCAAGCCGCGCACGCACACGGGCGAGCGGCGTGCGCAGGTCGTGGGCAATGTCGTTGCCCACGTCGCGTATTTCATCGAGCAGTTGCTCAAGGCGGTCGAGCATGCGGTTGACGCTGCCTGCAAGGCGCTGGAGGTCGTCATTCTGCCTGCCCGCGGGCAGGCGCTCGTGCAGGTCGCCCTCCATGATGCGGTCGATCGCCTCATGCATGACCTTGACGCGCGAGAGCGCGCGGTGGCTGAGGATGATGCCGGTAATGAGCGCGAACAGCACGGTCGGCACGATCGAGACCAGCATGGAATGCCGCATCATCAGCCGCAGTTCGGTGCGCATCTGCCGGCTGCGCCCCAGCACCAGGTAGCGCCCGCCGGGCACGCCCACGGCCACCATGCGCAGCACGGTGGCCGAACTGCCCCCCGTAGCCTCGGGGGCCACGACATGCACGCGCCCGTCGGCCACAAGCCCCGTGGGCCAGCTATGCAGGTCACCCACGATATAATGCTGCCCGGCATCGAACAGGGTGGTGGCGTTCATGATGATGCGCAGGTCATCGGTGGCGCTGTCGCGCACCTGCTGCTCCAGCGCCGCAGGCGTTTCACGCTGCAGGATGCCCGCCTCGCGCAGCAGGAGCAGGTCGGAGCGCTTGGCCTCGAACACGTTGGCCTGGCTGTAGCCAAAAAAGAACTGCAACGCCGCCGAGCCGATCATCGCCGCCACGACCGCCAGCGTGAGGCGGAAGGTGGCGGTGCGGAACAGCTCGTTACGAAACACGCAGCATGAACCCCGCGCCGCGGATGCTCTGGATCAGGGGCGGCCGGCCCGTCTCGTCAATCTTGCGGCGCAGCTTGCCGATATGCACGTCCACGAGGTTGGTCTGGGGAATGAAGCGGTAATCCCACACATCCTCGAGCAGCATGTTGCGCGTAAGCACCTGGTTGGGGCGGCGCATGAGGTATTCAAGCAGCCGGAACTCACGCGGCAGCAGATCGATCAGCATGCCATCGCGCCGCACGGTGCGGGTGATGAGGTCCATCTCCAGCGGGCCCGCGCGCAGCATGGTGTGGCGCGAAGTATCGGGGCGGCGCAGCAGGGCCTCGAGGCGGGCGGCGAGTTCCTCCATGGCGAACGGCTTGGTCAGGTAGTCGTCACCACCCGCCTTGAGCCCGCTCACCCGGTCATCCACCGCCGAAAGGGCGGAGAGCACCAGCACCGGCACATGCACCTGCCGCTCGCGCAGGGTCTCGATCAGCGTCAGGCCATCGAGTTCGGGCAGCATGCGGTCAACGATCATCACATCGAAATGCGCGTTCAGCCCCATCGACAGCCCCGCCGCGCCCGAAAACTCGTGCTGCACCACGAAGTGCCGGCTTTCCAGTTCCTCGATCACTTCCTGCGCAATCTTGCCATCGTCCTCCACCAGCAGCACGCGCGGCGTGGCCTCGGGCCGGGGCACGGTGGGCATGGGGTCGGGCGGCAGGTTTTCAGACGGAACACTCATCACCCCTCCCTTATGCCGCGCGGAGCAAAATACGGCCAATTAAAATCATTTTCAGCGAGAGGCAGCACCCTCATCCCCCCCACTGCGCCGTCATGTCGGCCTGTGCATCAGGGCCAGGGGCATCAGGGCCGGGGGGCGTGGCGGATGAATCGGGGGCGGCCGCATCCTGCGTATCGATATCAAGCTCACGCAACCTGCGGCTGACAAGCCCGGTGCGGCGGCGGGCCTCGTCAATGGAGGAGGACATGGCCGACGCATTGCGGGCCAGTTTTTCCAGCACGCCATCCATGCGCAGCATTTCCTGCCGCGTGGCGCCCAGCAGGCGGGCGATGTCATCGGTGCGGCGTTCAAGCGCAAGCGTGACATAGCCAAGGTGGATGGTACGCAGCATGGCGGGCATCAGCCCCGGCCCCATCACGATCACGCGGTAGGTGCGCCCGATTTCATCAAGCAGGCCCGGAATGCGCGCCACCTCGGCATACAGCCCGTCAGTGGGCAGGTACAGCACCGCGAATTCCACCGTAACGGGCGGGACGATGTATTTGGTGGCAATCTTGCGGGCCTCGATGCGCAGCGTGGTCTCGAGCGCGCGGCGGGCGGCGCGCTCGGCATCGGGGTTGCAGTCCTCCACGGCCTGCAGCAGGCGTTCATACGCCTCGGTGGGAAATTTGGAATCAATGGCCAGCACCGGCGGCACGGTGGCGCGCACCGGCATGCGCACGGCAAACTCAACCACCTCGCGGCTGTCATCGCGCAGGCGGCGGTTGGTGTCGTAGCTGCCCGCGGGCAGCACATCGTCAAGGATGGTGCGCAACTGCGCCTCCCCCCAGCCGCCACGGGTCTTGACGTTGGAGAACAGCCGCTTGAGGTCGCCCACCTGCGCGGTCATGGCCGAGACCTCGCCCATCGCCTTCTGCATCGCGCCGATCTGCTCGAGCACGCGCTGGAAGGAGGTCTGCATCTGCTTTTCCACCGCCTCGTGCAGGCGTTCGTTGACGGCGGCACGCAGTTCATCGCTGTTGCGCCTGCCCTCTTCCGCCATCTCGCGCAGGGATTCCGACTGGGTCACCCGCATCTCGGACAGGTCGCGGCCCATCATGCGGGCAATGCGGTTGAAGGTCTCGGTCAGTTCCTGGTGCCGCTGGTCGAGGCGGTTGGAGAGAGCGCGCTCGATCTCGGCCATGCGGGCGCGCTGGGCCTCATTCTCGGCCATGCGGGCGGCGGTCTCGCGCTCCATCATCACGCATAGCCGCCCGAGCAGTTCCGTGTCCTGCCCGGTTCCCATGAAAGACAGCCTGCGCAGCACGATAAACGACACCAGGCACGATATGACGGCGCACAGCAGGCTGATCCAGATAACGGGCGACGCGGACAGATCAGCCATGATGCACGGACTTCCCATAATAAAGAACAAACCATGACCGTGCCCTGTCATGCGGCTGATGTAAAGTCATCATGTTTTTTTGGAATATCTGGAAACCGATGATATGCACCAACCGAAACGATCGGCATCTCACCTGATTTTCAGGTTCGCGCCGCGCCAAAACCCACTAGCGTGCCCCTGGCATGCCGCCACCCCGCCCGTTTGCGGCACATAAAACCGACCCGACCCCAAGGACCCGCGTCATCATGCCCAAGCCAACGCCGACCTGCCCGCAGGGCCAGCCCGCGCGCGGCAGATCCCTGTTCACCAGCCTGTACGCGCAGGTGATCATCGCGGTGGTGGCAGGCATTGCGCTGGGGCATTTCTGCCCGCATGCGGCGGTCACCCTCAAACCGCTAGGCGATGGCTTCATCCGTCTGGTCAAGATGGTGATCCCGCCGGTGATCTTCCTCACCGTGGTGACGGGGGTTGCCGGCCTGTCCGACCTTGGGCAGGCAGGCAGGCTTGCGGGCAAGGCGATGGTCTATTTCCTTACCTTCTCCTCACTTGCGCTGGTTGTGGGCATGATCGTGGCCAACGTGGTGCAGCCGGGCGCGCATATCCACGCAAACCCCGCAACGCTCGATGCGCACGCGGTGGCGGCCTACACGGCAAGGGCGCAGTCGCATTCGTTCAGCGATTTCCTGCTCAACATCATCCCCGATACGGTGGTCAGCGCCTTTGTGTCGGGCGACATATTGCAGGTGCTGCTCGTTGCCATCCTGTTCAGCATCAGCCTCTCGCGCATGGGCAGCAGGGGCCAGGCCATCCTGGCCCCGCTCAAGCAGTTGACGCAGCTCGTGTTTGGCGTGGTGCGGCTGGTCATGTACGCAGCCCCCATCGGGGCGCTGGGCGCCATGGCCTTCACCATCGGGCGCTTTGGCATTGGCGCGGTGCTGCACCTTTTCTTTCTGGTGGCCACGTTCTATGCCACCTCCGCCCTGTTCGTGCTGGTCATTCTGGGGGCCGTGGCGCGGTGGAACGGGTTTCGCATCCTGCCGCTGCTGCGCTACCTGCGCGAGGAACTGCTGATCGTGCTGGGCACGAGTTCATCTGAATCCGCCCTGCCCACCCTCATGACCCGGCTGGAAAACGCAGGCTGCGCCCCCTCCGTAGTCGGGCTTGTGGTGCCGATGGGCTATTCCTTCAATCTTGATGGCACCAACATCTACATGTCGCTCTCGGCCCTGTTCATTGCCCAGGCGACCGACGTGCACCTGGGGCTGGGCCAGCAGCTCAGCCTGCTGCTCGTGGCCATGATCAGTTCCAAGGGGGCGGCAGGCGTTACGGGCGCCGGGTTCGTCACCCTTGCGGCCACACTTGCGGTGGTGCCGGACGTGCCGGTGGCGGGCATGGGGCTGATCCTGGGCATTGACCGCTTCATGTCCGAATGCCGGTCGCTGACCAACATCATCGGCAACGCGGTGGCCACCATCGTGCTGGCCCGATGGGAGGGCGCGCTCGACACGCAGCGCCTTGCCGCCGCCCTGTCAGGACGGATCAGCGATGCACAGGCCGATACACCCGTCCTTGCCGCCAACGGGCAGCCCCGGCCCACCATTCACTAACACCCTGCTTTTCCTTCCGGCCCTCTATTTGCGTCCATAGGTTTCACACCATGCCTGTTTTCAAGCCCCAGACCGGCGCACTCACCACCGCGCAGAGAATACGAAGCATTGTTGCGGGTTCATCGGGCAATCTGATCGAATATTACGACTGGTACGTCTATGCGGCATTTTCCATGTATTTTGCCCATTCGTTCTTCCCGCCCGGCAACCCGACGAGCGAGCTGCTGCGCAGTGCTGCGGTGTTTGCCATCGGCTTCCTCATGCGCCCGGTGGGCGGGTGGCTGATGGGGCTGATGGCCGACCGGCATGGCAGGCGGGCGGCGCTGAGCGTGTCGATCATCGCCATGTGCGCGGGTTCGCTCGCCATTGCCCTGTGCCCGACCTATGAGCAGATCGGGCTGGCGGCCCCCTCCGTGCTGCTGTTCGCCCGCCTGTTGCAGGGGCTGAGCCTTGGCGGGGAATATGGCGCGAGTGCCACCTATCTTTCCGAAATCGCGCCCCCGGCCCAGCGCGGGTTTTATGCCAGCTTCCAGTATGTGACACTGGTAATGGGGCAGTTGCTCGCACTCGTGGTGCTGCTTGCGCTGCAATTCGTGCTGCTCAGCCCCGCACAGCTTGGCGCATGGGGCTGGCGGGTGCCGTTTGGCATTGGCGCGCTGCTTGCGCTGTCCATCCTGTGGTTTCGCCGCGGCATGGCCGAGAGCGAGCAGTTCAGCGCCGCGACAAAAGACAGGAACACGCATGGCGGCCTGCGCGTGCTGCTCCAGCACCCGCGTGAGGTGCTTGGCGTGTGTGGCCTGACGCTGGGCGGCACGGTGGCGTTCTATACCTTCACCATCTACATGCAGAAATATCTGGTCAACACCGCGGGGCTGGCCAAGGAGCAGTCCACACTGGTCTCGACCGCATCGCTGTTCGTGTTCGCGCTGATCCAGCCCGCCTTTGGCGCGCTGTCCGACCGGGTGGGCCGCAGGCGGCTGCTGCTGTCCTTTGGCGTGATCGGCTGCCTGGGCACCGTGCCGCTCATGCAGGCCATTTCCACCGTGCGCTCGCCGCTCGCAGCCTTCGCCCTGGTCACGGCGGCACTGATCGGCATTTCGGGCTATACGTCAATCAACGCGGTGGTGAAGGCCGAACTCTTTCCCACCCGGGTGCGCGCGCTTGGCGTGGCACTCCCCTATGCGCTGACCGTATCGGTGTTTGGCGGCACGGCGGAATATGTGGCGCTGTGGTTCAAGCAGATCGGGCATGAGGGGCTGTTCTACTGGTATGTGACCGGCTGCATCGCCTGCTCGCTGCTGACCGTGCTGTTCGTGCTGCCCGGCCATGACCGCATCACGCCAGAAGCCTGAAATCAAAGATAAAAGTTTTTGGGTGCCGCCTTTGTTCAAAAAGGCGGCTTTCTTCTGAAGCTTTTTGAAAAAAGCTTCACCAAAAACTTTTCCTTATGTTCTCAATGCACATGCATCAGGTTGCGCAGGAAGCCGGGCAGCAGCATGGCATAGGGGTTCACATGCACCGCCGGGTTGCCCATCGGCCCGGTCACCTGATAGGTGGCCGACACCACGCCGCCATTCTTCTCCGGGCTGAACAGCCAGCCCAGCAGGCCCGGCAGATGGCCGGGGGCGGCATTGACCGCAAAGGCGGGGATGATGGTGCCGTCCAGATTGAGCGTCTTCTTCTCCAGATCCACATCACCTGACACCGTGGCGCCAAGGGAGGCGTTGCTGACCAGCCCGTCGGAAATGTGGATGTCGCCTTCATCCATCTTCACCGGCGCGTTGAGCTGCTCGATCTGCATGCCCGGCGCATGCGGCGCGCGCAGCCAGCCATAGATCGAGGCGTTATTGGCCAGCCTGACAACAGCAGGCACGTTGCGCAGCTTGAACGGCCCCATATGCACCGTACCCGAGAAGGGGGCCGTGGCTACGCTGTCATCGAACTGACCGGTGATGTCGGTCACGCCGCCCTGCATCTCGTCAGTCACCTTCATGTCATGCAGCAGGTCGCCCAGGCTTGCCACATGCACGTCGAGCAGGCGGGCATTGCCCTGCTGGGTCAGGTGCGCCTGGGCGGGCACCGGGCCTTCCACCGTCAATATGCCACGGGTCAGGCGCACGCCATTGGTTTCAAGGTGGCTGTGCACGTTGGTCAGCGTATCGGTGGGGCCGTAATACAGGGTGTGGGCATCCACGTTCAGATCCCACCGGCGGCCCGGCGGGCCATTGACACGCCCGGTCGCCATTTCGGGCATGTGGTAGCCGCCGCTCCCGCCCTGATGGGCGGCCACCTTTTTCGCCGCCGTGTCATCAGGCGCGGTCTGGAACGAGACCAGCGGCGAGAGGTCAAGCACCTTCGCCGCCACGTTCACGCCAATGGGGTCGCTCTCGCGCTGCGGCAGCAGCACCGAGGCATTGCCCATCGAGCGCCCGATGCGGAAGCCGCGCAGCACCAGCCGGCGCGTCACCCCGCCCGCGGTCTCGGCATGGCCATCAATCAGCAGGTCGGGGCCGACGGCGCGCATGTTCTCGATGCCTGCAATCTGCCCGTGGTCGAGGTCCAGTTCAACCGAGGCATTGGCCTCCTGCCCCACCTTCTTGGACCAGATGGGAATGGCCAGCGCCGCGCGATCAAGGTCGAGATCGATATTCACCTGCGCCTTGCCACCCACATACCGGTCGTAATCCACATCAAGCAGGGCGCTGCCCGAGAAATGCTCGCCCATCTCGAATCCGGCCCGCTTCACCCCTTCTGGCGTGACATGGCCCTGCAGGCTCGCACTTTCCACCGCGTGCACCATCGGCCCGCTGCGGAAGTCCATGGTGTAGATCACGCTTGAGGGAATGCCCGCCAGCACGCCCGTGCCCTGCAAAAGCAGGCCCTTGGTGGTGGCGTCGATGCCAAGGCTGCCATTATCGAGCGGGCGCCCCACCACCACGTTGCCCAGATGCACCTGCGCCAGGTCGGTATGGCTGCGCAGGTCGATCTGCTCAAGGCGCACATGCGCATCAAGCGGCAGGGCTATGTGCAGCGACACGTTGGCCCGCCCTGACGGATGCGTGAACGACATGGGGTGGCGCGAGAGCACGTTGAGCCGGGGCTCGGCCAGCAGTGCGAGCACATCGCGCGCATTGCCCAGCAGGGTCACGTTGATGTCGCCTACCTGCACCTTCTCGTTCAGGCCGGTAATGCGCATGGAGCCGGGTCCAACCTCGATCCGTCCGGTGCCCGTGGCATCGACATGCCGCCCCGCGAGATCGACAAGCTGATAGGCATGGCCGAAATGGATCATGATCTGATCCGGGCCATCAAAGGTCAGGTGGGCATCCATGTCGTGCAGCGGCGGGATGGGGCTGAGCCAGTGCAGTTCCATCGCGTCGGCATCGATCGTGCCGCCAAGCGAGGCAAGGTCCAGCCCGCCCCAGCCCTTGTGGCTGGCCAAGCCCATATTGACCTGCAACTGCCGCACATGGCCATGCGGTATGTTTTCGGTCACCCACCGGCGCGCGCCCTTCATGGCGCGCGGCGGCCAGAAATCGGCCAGCGTTTCAAACTCCAGCGCCCGCGCATGCGCGCCTACGTCAAGCTGGACACGGGCCGGGTTGAGCAGCGATACAGCACTGAGTGCCGCCGTGGCGTTCAGCGTAGGGCCGCTGCCATCATCATCGGCATGGCCCGGCGCGCGCAGGTGCAGCTCAAGGTTGCGCAGCGCCACCTTCAGCGGGCCATCAAACGGCGCGTTGGCCGGTCCCGGCCCCAGCGTGCCAGCGAGGTCGGCCGTCCCCTCGCCCACCAGGAACTGCCCGGCCTTGCGCGTGGTGACCTGGCCATTGCCCGCATCAAGATGCAGCGTGAAATCACGCGGCATGAGGAAACCCTGATCCTGCCCCCCATCGCGGAAAGCAACCTGCAACCGGCCGCCCACCGGCAGGTCGAGCGGGGCGACTTCCTTCTGCCCCGGCGCAAAGGCCGCCGGGCTGATGGGGTCGAGCACCAGGCTCCAGTCCACATGGCGGGGACCGGCATGGATGCCCTGCCCGTGCAGCACCAGCCGCTCGCCATTGCCTTCCAGCCCGAGGCGGATATCGCCTTCCACCCCTTTCTGCCCGGTATCGTTCACCACTTTCAGCCGGGCATCCGCCTCGCCCAGCCGCCAGTTGCGCCCGGTCATGCGATCGGTGAACTGCACATGCGTATCCGACACCACGGCCTGGCGCAGCGCGTTCATGTCGAGGGGAGATTTCTCTTCGGGCTTGTGCGAGGGGTAGGGCGTGTCAGGCCCGAGGTCGAGGCCGATCTTGCCCTCACGGCTGCGCGCAAGCTGCAGCCGCCCATGCGAGGCCGAGAGTTCAAGAATGCGCACGATGCCATGCGCCAGCGCCGGGGTATCGAGCGTGATGCGGCCCCGGCGCAGCGTATCGGCCACGTGGCCATCGCGGCGCGCGATGCGCACATCCTCCACCCAGATCACGAACGGCGCGCGCAGCCCCTCATGCATCGCATTCCAGCCCAGCCGCACATGGGCTGCCGACAGGCTGCCAATAATATCCTCATGCCTGAGCCCATGCGCCACGGGCAGCGGCATGAACAGGCGCACCACCGGCGTAACCTCAAGCGGGCCAGCCGAAAGGCGCATGGTCAGCACCAGCAAAAGCACGGCAGGCAGCGTAATGCACAGCAGTACCAGCCACACCACCACGCGGCCCGCGGCCAGCACCGCGCGCCGCACGCGGCTCGGGCGTTGCGGCATGCCACCGGGCGGCGGCGAGGCTTGACCTGCCTGCGTCATGCCGTCCACGCTACGCGCCCGCGCCAATATGCGTGCATTCCCAGTCTCTTGCCGGACATTTCTCCATGGATCAGCCCATTCCGCCCCTGCCCGCGCCACATTCCTCGTGGCAGGAATGCACATGGCCCGAACCCGCCGACCCGCGCGCCGCGCGTATCCTGCGCGAGAACCTGCATGACGCCTGCGCACGCGCTGGGCTGCCCGACCTTACGGCCATACCGGGCATCATGCCCATGCTCGATGCGCTGGGGGGCAACAGCCCCTACCTGTCCGACCTGGCGCTGCGCGATACTGAAGCCTTCGCGGCCCTTGTGCATGAAGGGGCGGATGCCTGCGTGCAGCGCATCCTCGCAACACTCGACGCCCTGCCACCTGATACGGCCCGCGCCGACATCATGGCCGAACTGCGCGAGGCCAAGCGGCAGGCGGCTCTGGCCATAGCGCTGGCTGATATCGGGGGCGCATGGTCGCTCGAGCAGGTAACCCTGGCACTGAGCGAACTGGCCGAGAACGCGCTGAACGCGGCACTCAGGCATCTGCTGCTCCAGGCGCACGAGACCGGACGCCTGCGCCTGCGTTACCCCGAAACCCCGTGCCGGGGCAGCGGCTTCGTGGTTCTGGCAATGGGGAAGCTGGGCGCGCGGGAACTGAACTACTCCTCGGACATAGACCTGATCATTCTGTACGACCCGGACCGTCACCCCGACAATGGGGAACTGCGACATACCTTTGTGCGCATGACTAGCGATCTTGTCACGCTTATGGAAGCGCGTGATGCAAATGGTTACGTTTTCCGCATGGACCTGCGGCTGCGGCCCGACCCGAGCGCAACGCCCGCCGCCGTGTCGTTTCCCGCCGCCATACAGTATTACGAGAGCATGGGCCGCACATGGGAGCGCGCGGCCATGACCAAGGCGCGACCCGTGGCGGGCGACATCACGGCGGGGCGCCGTTTCCTCAAGAGCATTCATCCGTTCATCTGGCGCCGCCACCTGGATTTCGCGGTAATTGATGACCTGCATGACATGAAAGCCCGCATCGACCGCCACCGTAACGCAGGCCACGCCAACCTGGACAGCCTGCGCGCGGAAGATATCCGCAATCCCGACACCGCCATGCGCTGGCTGCTCGGCCAGAATGTCAAACTCGGACAGGGCGGCATTCGCGAGGTGGAATTCGTAGCCCAGGCGCTGCAGCTCGTATGGGGCGGCAGAAGGCCCGAACTGCGCGACCCCACCACGCTTGGCGCGCTGCGCAGGCTGCGCCGGGCGGGGCTGCTGGCGCGTGAGCAATCCGCAATACTGGCCCGCAACTACCGCATGCTGCGCCAGGCCGAGCACCGGCTGCAGATGCGCCTCGACCACCAGACCCACAGCCTGCCCGACGCGGCGGACGGATTCGCGCGCTTCGCCACCTTCATGAACATGGGACCGCCCGATGAACTGGCCAGCAACCTGCTCGCGGTCATGCAGCGCTCGCGGCGCATTTTCGACCAGCAGTTTGCCGAAAGCGGGCCAGAAGACATCACCATCGCCCCCGAGGATGCCGATGCCGCCGACCGCCTGCGCGCGCACGGCTTCCCTGCGCCCGACATCAATGACGCGCTGGCCATTCTCAACCGGTGGGAGGGCAACCGCCTGCGCGCCCTGCGCTCGGACCGCGCGCGCAAGCTGCTGCGCCGCCTCCTGCCCGGGCTGCTGGCCGAGATTGGCCGCCGCCAGCAGCCGCTGGCCGTTCTGCGCCGCTTTGATGCGCTGCTGGAGCGGCAGTGGGCGGGGGTGCAGTTCCTGTCGCTGCTTGAGCGCAACCCCGCCCTGATCCACCGCATCGTGACCGTGCTGGACTGCGCCCCCTTCCTGGCTGACCACCTGGCCGAGACCCCCTCCGCGCTTGATGGCCTGCTCGACATGGATGGCGGCCCCGGCGCCATCAGCACGGTGACAGTGCTGGCGCGGCGGCAGGTGGCGGCGGCGCAGTCGGCCGAGCAGGTGCTGCCGGTGCTGCGCGGGCTGGTCTGTGGCGAGGAGTTCCGCCTGTCGGTCGCCCGCCTTGAACATCGCATGAGCGAGGACCGCGCTGCCCGCGCCCGCACCGCCATGGCCGAGACGGTCATGCGCGGCCTGCTGCGCGTGGTCAGCGCCGAGCACCGCCAGCGCCACGGCACCGTGCCCGGCGGCGCGGTGGCGGTGGTGGCATTCGGCAAGGTGGGCTCGCGCGAGATGATGCCCGGCTCGGACCTTGACCTGATGGTGGTGTTCGACCACCCCGAGGATGTGAGCGAGAGCGTGGTCACCCCCGGCGATGGCCCGCGCGCGCGCGCCCTTTCGGCTGGCACCTATTACGTGCGGCTGGCGCATGCCTTTGTCGCGGCGCTGACGGCACCGGGGCGCGAAGGCCCGCTCTATGAGGTGGACATGCGGCTGCGGCCCTCGGGCTCGAAGGGGCCGGTGGCTGTCTCGCTCTCCGCCTTCCGCCGCTACCATGCCGAATCCGCCTGGACATGGGAGCGCATGGCACTGACCCGCGCGCGCGTGGTGGCAGGCGCGCCCGTGCTCGCGGTCCCGCTGCGGGCCGCCATTGCCACGGCGCTCGACCACGCGCCGCGCACCGCGCAGGCCCGCGCGCAGGTGCTCCATGACGTGCGCCACATGCGCGAACGCCTGGCGCGCGAACGCCCCGCCTCGAGCCCGTGGGACATCAAGCGCCGCCGGGGCGGGCTGATGGATGTGGAATTCGTGGCCCAAGGGCTGCAACTCGTGGCCCCCTCGCCCGCCTGCCGCAGCCAGTCCACCCGCACCGCACTCCTGCGGCTGGCGCAGGCAGGCCAGATCAGCAAAGCCGATGCGCGCCTGCTGCGCCGGGCCGATCTGTTCTGGCGCGCCCTGCAGGGGCTGATCCGCATCATCTGCGGCCATGACGTGCCCGACACCATAGCACCGGCAAGCCTCGAGATCCTGACCGGCGAGGTCGGCGCCGCCGATGCGGCCGGGCTGTTCGCCCGCATGGACCGCATGGCCAATGATGTCACAGCCGTGTTCGACCGGCTGATTGCGCTCACGGATGCGCCCGATGGCGGCGAAGAAGGACATGGCAGAGGTTCCCCCGCCGCCCCAGGCGTTGCATGATTGCCCCCGTTTCAACCCCGCCGGGGCCAGCGCGTGACGTGGCCCCCGCACCCGGAGCAGCAAGGCAGGTCATGAGCAAGGCTTCCATTCCGTTTCCCGAACCCGGCAGCGCCGTCCCCGATTTTGACATGCCCGCAAGCGGTGGCCGCACGGTCAGCCTCAACGGCGAGAAGGGTCATCCCTTCGTGCTGTATTTCTACCCCAAGGCCAATACGTCGGGCTGCACCAAGGAGGCCTGCGAATTCGAGGCCGCCCTGGCTGACCTGCAGAAAGATGGCGTGAGCGTGATCGGCGTCTCGCGCGACGGCATGCCCGCCATCGAGAAATTCGCAGCCGACCATGCCCTTACTTTCCCGCTCGCCTCCGACGCGGATGGCAGCGTGACCGAGGCCTATGGCGTGTGGGTGGAAAAATCGATGTATGGCCGCAAATACATGGGCATCGAACGCGCGACCTTCTTTGTCGATGCCACCGGCCACCTTGTGCAGGCCTGGCGCAAGGTCAAGGTCACGAACCATGTGGCTACCGTGCGCAAGGCCATTACGGCCCTGACGCTACAGGCTGGCGCACGCACTCAGTAATACGGGCGCGGCGGCCCATACGGAGCATAGAACGCACCCGGTGGCGGCGGCGGCGGCGGCGCGTAATAGGCGACCGGCGGGGGTGGCGGCGGCGGGCGGTAATAGACCGGCGGCGGAGGGGGTGGTGGCGGACCATAGGCATCGACCATGGCGCCCCCAACGACACCGCCCACAAGGCCACCCACCAGCCCGCCTACAAACGCATCGCCCGCGCCACGCCCGTGAGCCTGGGCCTGCGGCGCTGCCATCGCCATCCCGGCAATGAGGGTCAGCCCCGCTGCAATACGCCCCATGTTCTTCATGACCTGTATCCTGATCCTGTCCTGTTCTGGCAGGGCACGCGGCCCCGCCTGAACCCCTTAGACAGGGTGGAAATGGCGATTTACGGGCAGGCCATGCCCTTTTCATGCCATAAACCGGACCGGGCCGTTACGGATGGGCGGCGCGCAGTTCCTTCAGCCCGGACGGGATCTGGAACACGCCCGCATCCTGCGTGGCGTGGTTGACCGATGTCGCCTCGACCATGACCTTGCCATCGCGGATGACCTCGAGCATCACGCCATCATCGGTGTAGCAGATCTCGCTGGCGCGCTGGTCGGTATCCTGCGTCTGCCACAGGGCACAGGGCAGGCCCGCCACTTTCGAGACACCCGTGCGCAGCCACGTGCCCTGCGCGCGTTGGCCCATCTGCACATTGGCCGCACCCGGGGCGGGAATGATGGTCTTGATCTTCTGGTCGGCGTTCACCACCGTCAGCGTGCCTGCGCGGTAGTCGGTAATCATGTAGGTGGTGGCATTGGCGGGATCGACGCGCTGCATCATGCGGCTGGCCGACCACCGCATGCGCTGGCTCATGGTCTGGCTCGTGTCGTGCGGGGGGTAGATGGTGTAGGTCACGTCCACATCGCCCTGCGGGGTGACATAGGGCGATGAAGGCTCATCGGCGGCCCGCGCGGCACCGCCCGCGCCCGCAACGATCAGGCAGGCAAGCAGGGCGGCCCGGCCCAGGGCTGGGGTAATCCGTGTCACGTCATGCAATCCTTGAAAAAAACGGGCAGGCCGGTCAGCCGCCCTTGTTGTCCCTGGCGGCAGGCGTGCCGGGTGGCGGGGGCGGCTCGACCTTGCGGTACCCTTCGGGCGGCTGGAACATGCTGTCGGGTATGGGGCCATAGACCACTTTCGTCGCCTCCAGCCGGCCTTTCAGCCCGTCGCCATCCACCCCGATCTCCTGCAGCACCACACCATCATCGGTCACGCAGGCGGTGGCGTTGCCCTGGTCGGTCGTGACATCCCACTGCGTGCAGGCCACGCCCGCCACGCTCGACGCGCCCTTGCGGGCAAACGTCATGGACAGGTCAAGCAGGAAGGGGTTGCGGATGCCGTAGCGGGCATCAAGCTGGCTGTACACCTTCTGCGGGTTGATGATGATGGTGACCTGGCGGCTCATGCGGTTGAGAATCGTCTCGCCCATGCCCTGCGGGCTGTCGATTCGCATCAGCCCGCCATTATAGGCAAACCATGTGCGGATGGGCTTGGGCTCGGGCACGCCATCGGGCTGCACGTTATAGTCCACCTGCACATCACGGGTGGGGGTAAGCGGCGGATGCACGCCCGCACCGTCCTGCGCCCGTGCGGCGCACAGACCCGTGGCGGACAGCGCGGCCGCCACAAGCGCCACCCTGCCCGGCAGCCACATGCGCCTCATCATCGCGCGCCGCGCCGGGCGGGCCGTTGCATGCTTCATCACATATCCCCTTTCATCTGCGCAGACGGAAGCCCGCATGCACCGCCCCTGTCAACCGCCTGCCCCATCGGCCCCGCCACGCAGGGCCAGCAGGGCAGCGTGCAGCCGCGCGCCCTCATCGTTGCCCACCCATGCAGCCTGCCCCGCGACCGCGCGGCCAAGCTGGCGCATGTAGTCATCGGCCGGGATCTCGACACCGCCAAACCCGGCCAGATGCGCCGTGCCAAACTGCGTATCGAGCAACGTGAAGCCACCAAGACGCAGCCGGGCGACCAGATGCACCAGCGCCACCTTCGAGGCATCACGCACGCGGCTGAACATGCTCTCGCCAAAAAATGCCTGCCCGATCACCACGCCATACAGGCCGCCCACCAGGCGACCCTCATGGCGCACCTCAACGCTATGGGCATGGCCCATGGCATGAAGCTGGCAGAACAGGGTGCGGATGCGCGGGTTGATCCATGTATTCTCGCGCCCCGGCGCGGGCTCCGCGCAGCCATCCATCACGGCGGGAAAGTCATGGTCGGTCGTGACCCCGAAACGCTGCGACAGCACGGTGCGCATGAGCCTGCGCGGCGCATGGAAGCCGCCATCAAGCGGCAGGATGCCCCGCATTTCGGGGTAGAACCATTCCAGATCATCGGAACGGGCATCGGGCGCCATGGGGAACAGCCCTGCCCTGTAGGCGCGCAGCATAAGGTCCGGCGTGATGGGAACCGTCTCTTGACCCGTCATGTTCTTAGGATAACCCTTTCGCACGCAATCATGGGCATGATCGCCCCCGCATGCACCCATCTGGCAGGAGAAACCACCCCCATGTCCGACACCCGTCCCCGCCTTCTGCTGACCCAGCGCCAGACCCTTCCCGTAATGCAGCGTATTGAACAGAGTTTTAACATATCCGGCGTGCCGGAGCATAAACTCACAACGCGCGAACTGCTTGAGGGTGCCCGCGCTTTCCAGCCGCAGGCGATCCTGATTTCCACCAGCCTGCCGCTGCGCCATGATGACGTGCTCCAGTTGCCCGACTGCGTGAAAATCGTGGCCACCGTCAGCGTTGGCACCGACCATCTTGACATTGCAGCCCTGCACGCGCGCGGCATCATCGTGACCAACACGCCCGACGTGCTGACCGACTGCAATGCCGACATGGCCATGCTGCTCATGCTTGCCGCAGCCCGCAGGGCGGCGGAATACACCACGCTGATGCGCCAGGGCTGGGGGCGCGGGCTGGCGATGGACGAGATGCTGGGCACGCGCATCAGCGGCAAGCGGCTGGGCATTGTGGGCATGGGGCGCATTGGCCGCGCCGTGGCAAGGCGCGCGCGCGGGTTTGACATGCAGGTGATGTATTCCAACCGCCGCCGCCTGCCCGCCGACCAGGAGGAAGGAGCCACCTATTTCAGCACCGTGACCGACATGCTGCCGCATTGCGACATACTGAGCCTGCACCTGCCTGCATCACCGGAAACGGATGGCATGATCAATGCCGACCTGCTTGGCCGCCTGCCCAAAGGCGCCATTTTCATCAATGCCGCCCGTGGCGCGCTGGTTGATGAGGATGCGCTGATCGCGGCGCTGAAAAGCGGGCAGCTTGCGGCTGCCGGGCTGGATGTGTATCGCAACGAACCCAACCCCGATCCGCGCTTTCTCGAACTGCCCAACGTATTCCTCACCCCGCATGTGGGCAGCGCCACCACCGAGACGCGCAGCGACATGGGCATGCTCGCCCTCGATAACGTGGAGGCCGTGCTGAACGGACGCGGGGCCCTGACCCCGGTCAAGAACTGACCGCCCCCTTTACGGAGACGCAGGCATGGGCATTGCCGGTATTTTTGTCATCTTCACGCTGCTCGCCATCGGGCTGGACCTGCTTGTCCCCCGCTACGGGGGCATACTGGGCACGCTGGTGAAGTTCTATCTGGGCTTCATGCTGGTGGCGACGTGCATTGAACTGCGCAACGCCTTCCGCCCCGCCGGGGCCAAAGAGGGCAACGCCGGCTCGGAGACGGCCTGAAACACGCTTTGAAAACAGACGTTTCTGGTGAAGCTTTTTTCAAAAAGCTTCACCAGAAACATTTATCTCAGGCTTCGCGCGCCTGGCTTGCGGCATGAGCCTTGAGGTCGGCTGCGGTGCGGCGCACTTCCGGCCCGTATTCGCGCTCAAGCCTGCGGATGGTGAAATGCGCCTGCGCCACCGCGCGGTAATGCGACAGGAACGCAGCGTTGAGCGAGGCCCCGCACAGGGCACCGGCCACCGGCATCATCTGCAACGCGAATTTGCGCGACAGGCCCAGCCCGTAATGGGTAGCGACCTCGCTGACCAGCATCACAACCGGGCGGCCACGCAGCATGGCGCGGGCGGAGAAATAGCCCAGCTCGCTTTCCTCTGCCGGGCCTTTTTTTGCACCAAACGGGAAGGCCCGCAGCGCAAAGACTTCAAGGCAGGCCACGCGCGAGGCTTCGGTGGAAAGATCTTCGCCATTCTCACGCGCAATGCGGGCAATCTCGCGCATGATGGCCATGGTGGTGAAGCCTACATCCGCCACCAGCCCCGGCAGGCCGGTAAAGCCGCCCACGGCGCCGGACACGGTCACTGCGGCCTTGAGCGCGGGGTCGCGCCACGTACCACCGGCGCTGGCCTCGGCCGAGACATCATGCGGGCGGTCCATGCCCACCACCGCAAGGTCGAACGCGCGGCGGATGGCCGCCTCCGCCGTGGCCTGCAACTTGGCCTGCAGCGTGGGGGCCAGCCCCAGCGTGCGCATGCCCAGCATGGCCGCCTGCCCCACGGCGCCGCCCATGAGGTCGGCCAGGCGCACGAGCACGCCCCGCCCGGTCTCGACACGTTCCAGCGCCTGCTGGAGTTCAGTGATACACGCGCTGTCCAGCGTCAGCGGTGCCAGTTCGTTTGCGGAACCTGCACTCATTACAATGCCCTTCGCCTGATCTATCGTACCGCGCGCCAGCCTGCGGGCCACGCCATGGCGGCGCGGCCCCACATGGCCAGCCGCAACGCCCATGCGGCAATTGCCACCGTTTCAGCACCATGATGGCATTCTTGCAACGGGCATGAGCATGCCCGCAGCCATGAAACGCGGGCACAGCCTAGCTGTTCCAGCCCCCCATGCGGCACAGATGCGCCCAGTGCGCATCCGATACCGGCACGACGGAAAGGCGCGACTGCCGCACCAGGGCCAGGTCGGCCAGCGCCGGATCGGCCTTGATTCCGGCCAGCGTCACGGGGGTGGGCATGGGGCCGATGGCACGCACGTCCACGCACACCCACCGGCCATCTTCCGCCGTGGGGTCGGGATAGGCCGCGCGCACGACTTCAACCACGCCCACGATCTCGCGGCCCACGTTGGAGTGATAGAAGAACGCCCTGTCACCCACCTGCATGGTGGCGAGGTTCTTCCTTGCCTGATGGTTACGCACGCCGGTCCAGGGTTCAGTGCCGTTTTCCACCTGCTCGGCCCATGAAAACGCATCCGGCTCGGACTTGATCAGCCAGTAGGCCATGACCGTTTTCTACTCCACCCGCAGCCCATCACGAAAAACTGAACGGAACGGACGGATCACCACGCTCTCGAACAGGTCCACCTTCGCATACGGGTCGGCAGCCGCGAATCCTTCCGCCGCCGCGCGGTCGGCCACGTCCACCACCAGCAGGCTGCCGCAGGGGCGGTTTTCCGCGTCCAGCAGCGGGCCGCCCTGCACCAGGTGCTGCCTGTGCTGCTCAAGGTAGGCAAGGTGTTGCTCACGGGTTGCCTTGCGGGTTTCAAGCCCGGTGGGCCTGTCGGTGCAGATGATGGCAAACAGCATGTTTTATCCTCCTGTGGGCCTGCTGTCTCACGATTGGGACAGGACTGGCCGTGTCTTTTTTAACGCGATAGTGTAGAGCAACAAAACGTCAGCCCCTACCCACCCGTGGGGGAAGGCCGGAATTTCTTGACCGTTTTCATCGCAGGGACAGGTGCCCCCGGCACGGATGGATCAACCTTGAACGCAACGCAGAGCCTTACCGCGCGAACCGGTAACCTTTTTCACCGTTATGCCAACCCTGGCCGTTTCCTGCGCATGGGGGCCAAACTCCAGCCCTGGCTGACATGGCCCGCCCTTGTGCTGTCGGTTGCCGGAATCGTGTGGGGACTGTTCTTCTCCCCCGCTGACTGGCAGCAGGGCGACAGCGTGCGCATCATGTACGTGCATGTGCCTACCGCATGGCTGGCATCATCAGGTTATATGGGCCTTGCGGTATGCTCGCTGCTCTCGCTGGTGTGGCGCCACCCGCTGGCCGATCTTGCCGCGGTGGAAATCGGACCGGTGGGCGCTGCCATCACCGCCGTGTGCCTGGCCACCGGCTCGCTGTGGGGCAAGCCGATGTGGGGCACCTGGTGGGTGTGGGATGCGCGGCTGACCTCGGTGCTGGTGCTGTTCTTCCTGTATCTGGGCCATATCGCGCTGATCCGCGCGTTTGACGAGCCGCAGCGCGGCTACCGCGCCGCCGCCATCCTTGGCCTTGCGGGCGCGGTTGACCTGCCCATCATCAAGTTCAGCGTGCAGTGGTGGAACACCCTGCACCAGCCCGACAGCATTACGGTGACCGGCGCGCCCACCATGTCCACCTCCATGCTGTGGCCGCTGGGCCTGACCACGCTGGGCTTTACGCTCGGCTTCGCCGCCATCGTGCTCGCCCGCCTGCGCGCCTCGGTCATGGAAAGCCGGGTGCGCACCATCCTTGCCGCCAACCGGGGCCGCCAGTCAGCCGCCCCCCAGCCCGATCGCGCCACCCCATGACCCACCTGCCCTATATCGTGGCCGCCTATGGCCTGACCCTTGGCGTTGCCGCCATCCTGTCGGTCAATGCCACGCTGCGCCTGCGCCAGGCCCGCAAGCGCCTTGCCGCCATTGAACAGCCCCGGACACGCCAGCCCTCATGACCCGCAAGAGCAGACGCCTGTGGCTGGTGGTGGCATGCATGATCGGGCTGGGCTCGGCAGCAGCCCTTACGCTCAATGCCTTTTCCTCCAATATCGTGTTTTTCATGGCGCCCTCGCAGGTGCACAGCAAGCCACCGCCGGCTGACCGCACCATCCGCCTTGGCGGCATGGTGGTGGCAGGCAGCGTGCGCCAGGAAAAGGTGAAGGACGCCCCTGTCGCCATCTTTGACGTAACCGACGGGCAGGCCGCCGTGACCGTGCGCTACGAGGGCATCCTGCCCGACCTGTTCCGCGAGGGGCAGAGCGTGGTGGCCGTTGGCACCGTCAACCCCGATGGCACGTTCCGCGCCAGCGAAGTGCTGGCCAAGCATGACGAGACCTACATGCCCAAGGAAGTGGCCGAGGAACTGCGCCGCAGCGGCAAGTGGGACCCGCGCTTCGGCAAGGCTCCCGATGCCGCAAGCTGGAACACCATGACCGCCGCAGACAATGCGAAAAAACCGGCCACCCAGACGCCTTAACGGAAACTGACATCCGACAATGAACCCGGAACTTGGAAATTTTGCACTGGCGCTGGCATGCTGCATGGCCGCCGGACAGGCCATCCTGCCCCTGATTGGCGCAAGCCGCCGCGATGCGCGGCTGATGGCGCTGGCCCCCGCGCTGGCGGTGGGGCAGATGATCGCGCTCATCACCTCATTCGCCTGCCTGATCCATGCTGCCATCACCAATGACTTTTCGGTGCAGAACGTGGCGGCCAACAGCGCGGTCAGCAAGCCGCTGCTCTACAAGATCACCGGCGTATGGGGCAATCATGAAGGCTCGGTGCTGCTGTGGGCGATGATCCTGTCCATGTGTGGTGGGGCTGTGGCGCTGTTTGGCCGCAACCTGCCCTCAGCCCTGCAGGCGCGCGTGATTGCGGTGCTTGGCGGTGTTGCGGCAGGGTTTGAACTGTTCTGCCTGACCACATCCAATCCGTTTGCCCGCGTGTGGCCTGCCCCCATGGATGGCCAGGGCATGAACCCCCTGCTGCAGGACCCCGGCCTCGCCTTCCACCCGCCCATTCTCTACACCGGCTATGTCGGCTTTGCCGTGCCCTTCGCCTTTGCCATCGCAGCCCTGATCGAGGGCCGGGTAGATGCCGCATGGGGCCGCTGGGTGCGCCCGTGGGCCGTGGCGGCCTGGTGCTTCCTGACCTGTGGCATCGCCATGGGGTCGTGGTGGTCGTATTACGTGCTGGGCTGGGGCGGCTACTGGTTCTGGGACCCGGTGGAGAACGCATCCCTCATTCCGTGGCTGACGGGCACGGCGCTGGTGCATTCGGCCATTGTGGTGGAAAAGCGCGAGGCGCTGAAGATCTGGACCGTGCTGCTGGCCATCGGCACGTTCTCGTTCTCGCTCTCGGGCACGTTCCTCGTGCGCTCGGGCATTCTCAACTCGGTGCATGCCTTTGCCAATGACCCCGCACGTGGCGTGTTCATCCTTGGCCTGCTCGCCCTTGTCATTGGCGGCTCGCTGCTTCTATTCGCCATCCGCGCCCCGCAACTGACCGCGGGCGGGCTGTTTGCCCCTGTCTCGCGCGAGGGGCTGCTGGTGCTCAACAACATCCTGCTGTGCTCGATCTGCGCGGTGGTGCTGACAGGCACGATGTACCCGCCCTTCATGTCGCTGCTGTTTGGCAAGACCATCTCGGTCGGCAAGCCGTTCTTTGATGCGACCACCATTCCGCTGGCCATTCCGCTCATGGTATTCATGGGCTTCGGCCCCATGATGCCGTGGAAGCGCGCGCAGATGTGGCCGGTGCTGCGCCGCCTGTGGTGGGCCGCCTGCGTAACAGCAGTGGCGCTCGTGGTAGCCACATTCCAGATACGCGAGATCCTGCCGGTGCTGGCCACGGCCACCGCCGTGTGGGTGATCTGCTCCAGCGCGGCTGACATTGCCGAGCGCCTGCGCCTGTTCCGCCAGCCTCTTGGCCAGAGCTGGCAGCGTGCGCGCAGCCTGCCGCGCGCGGTGTTTGGCGCGGCCCTGGCCCATGCGGGCGTGGGCATTGTGGTGCTAGGCATTGCCGGCATGTCGCAGGCGGCGCACCGCATTGTGGAAGTGCATGTGGGCCAGAGCGAGATGCTGGCGGGCGATAGCTGGACCCTGACCGACGTAAAGCCTGCCGAAGGCCCGAACTACACCGCGCTGGTGGCCACGATTGAAGTGCGCCACAACGGCAGGCTGATCACGACGCTGCACCCCTCCAAGCGCACATTTGCCAGCCAGCACCAGACTACGACCGAGGTTGCGATCCATACCAACCTCATGGCCGACATCTACGGCGTGCTGGGCGACAAGCATGGCGATGACGCCAACCCGACCTATGTGCTGCGCCTGCATTACAACCCGCTGGCGCCGTGGATGTGGCTGGGCGGGCTGATCATGGCCTTTGGCGGCGCACTTTCCCTGTCCGACCGGCGCGTGCGCGTGGGCGCGCCACGCCGGGCCAAAACCGTTGATGTGGTGGTGGTGCAATGAGCGAACAGCCTTCTTCCCCCACCCGCCGCCGCCTGCTCATGGCGGCCCCGCTGGTTGTGGCGGGCGGGGTTGGCGTGGGCTTCTGGCGCATGCTCTCGGGCATGACAAAAGGCTCGTTCGACCCGCATGACATCCATGCCCCGGCCCTCAACCGCCCCGTGCCTGACTTCGCGCTGCCCGACCAGGCACCCGGCACCGGCTTTTCAGCCGCCGACCTGCGGGGGCTGAAGGCGCCGGTGCTGGTGAACTATTTCGCCTCGTGGTGCATTCCCTGCGTGGCCGAGATGCCGGTGCTCAACGTGCTGAAGGACAGGCTGCCGATCTGGGGCATTGCCTACAAGGACAAGCCCGAGCATGCGCTGGGCTTCGTGCAGCGCGCGGGCAACCCCTATGCCCGTATCGCCTCTGACCATGACGGGCTGGCCGCGATTGACTGGGGCGTGTCCGGCGTGCCGGAAACCTTTCTGGTCGGGCCGGGCGGGATCATCCGGTGGCACACCGCCTCCCCCATTACCGAGGCCATGATCACCAACACCATCATGCCGCTGGCGGACAGCCTCAAACAATGAAGACACATCCCCTACGCCGTGGCGGCCTGATTGCCCTGCTGGCCTGCCTGCTCTTTGCGCCACTGGTGGCGCTGGCGGTGGATGACCCGTCGGAAATGCTGCCCGACCCGGCGCAGGAGCAGCGCGCCGAGGCCATTGGCGCGCAGTTGCGCTGCCTCGTGTGCCAGAACGAATCGATCGAGGACAGCAGCGCCGATCTGGCCCGCGACCTGCGCCACGTGGTGCGCGAGCACGTGGCCAAGGGCGAGAGCAACCAGCAGATCATGGACTGGATGGTCAACCGCTACGGCAATTTCATCCGGCTCAAGCCGCCCTTCACCATTGGCACGCTGCTTTTGTGGGTCATGCCGCTGCTCGCACTGTGCATTGGCATCGGCATTGCGTGGTGGACCTTCCGCCGCCCGCGCGCGCCCGTGCCGCCGCCACTTTCGGATGAAGAGCGCCGCCGCCTGTCCGACCTGACCGAAACACGCTGAGATTGATATGATCTGGATTGGTATCTGCCTGCTTGGCGTGATTGCGCTTGTGCCAGCACTCCTGTCGTTCCGCCGCGCCACGCTGCTGCGTGACGAGCGTGAAAGCGCGCTAGTGCTGCATCAGGCCCAGTTGGCCGAACTCGAGCGCGACCTGGCCGAAGGCATGATCGCGCCCACCGAGCATGACAGCGCGCGGCTGGAAATCCAGCGCCGCGTGCTCGGCGCGGACATGCTGCCTGCCTTCATTGCCCGCAAGGGCGCCTCAACCGGGGCGATTGCGGCTGCCCTCGTGGGCCTGCCGGTTGCGGCCATTGCGCTGTACATGACCGTGGGCCATCCCGGCCTGCCCGCCCAGCCGCTGGCCCCGCGCCTTGTGGCGCTGCAGAAGGAAGACCACCGCAACGATGCGCTGATCGACCGCCTGCGCGACCAACTCAGGCAGATCCCGCCCGGTGATCCGAGCCTGTTCCAGGGTTACGTGCTGCTTGGCCAGGCCGAGGCCGGGCGCGACCATTACGCCGCCGCCGCCCAGGCCTGGCGCAGCGCCATCGAGCAGCGCTTCGACCCCGAGGTGGCAGCCCGCGCGGCTGAAGCGCAGATGATGGCTGATGATGGCCATATCTCGCCCGAAACCGCCGACCTGTACCGCCGCGCGCTTGATGCCGCCCCGCCGGATGCCCCGTGGCGCATGACGGTGCAGCAGCGCATTGCGCAGTCGGAACATCAGTAACCGGCACATCAATAACGCGCTATTGCGGCCTGCCGGGGGCTTTTACGCTTGCAAGCCTGCCCGTGCCGGGCGGAAAGTGATGGGCATGAGCAAGGATACATCCCCTACCTCCGCCCCTGCTGCCGATAACGCGCAGGACGAAGCGGCCAAGGAAGCCGCATTGCTGAAACAGCCCGCCGAGGCCGATGAAGTGGGTGGGCCAAAGGGGCCGGAACCCACCCGCTACGGCGACTGGACGGTCAAGGGCCGCTGCGTGGATTTCTAATCCTGCTGCCCATTTCCTTAAAAAATAATAGAAGTTTTTGGGTGCCGCCTTTTTTCAAAAAGGCGGCGTCCTTTTGAAGCTTTTTGAAAAAAGCTTCACCAAAAACTTTTGCTCAGAGTTCGTTGGGTAGCGGACCACGGCCGAAGGATGTCTGCCGCGCGCGGTGCCCCGGCGGCGGCACGTTGCATGAGATCAGGTAGATCCCGGCCACGAATACAAGCTGCGAGAGCGAATTGAACCACAGCGCGAGTTCATACACCGCATCCGCCGTTACGGCCTGATAGAGTGCATAGGCTGCAAACGGAATGGAAATAGGCCGCATGCCCGCCAGCATGATGCGAAAGGGGTTCTGGTAGCCTGGCCGCACCATGGCCCGCATGCGATGGATGCCGATGTAGAAAATCACCTCGAAAAACCAGCCCAGCACATTGGTAATGAGGTTGTTGATCGTCATGCCATCAAGCACCAGCAGGGCGGAAATGGAGGCGGCGGAGAGCACGATCGAGCCGACCTGAAAACTCATGCCCACGTCCATCGCCGTCAGGCGCTCGGGCAGCGCATCGGCAACAGGCTGGAAAATCCGGTCCAGCAGCCAAGCGTCGAACTGATTGACGCGTTCACCAAATGACATGACAGTTCCCAGCCTTTTCTCTCATCACGCGCAGGCAGCAGCCACGACCGCATCAGGGTAGCTGCCCGCCATGCCCGCCAGCGCGGTGTTGCTGAGCATGACAATGCTCATGCCCCGCGCCCGGTCCACCACCCATTGATGCCCGTACACACCGCCCCATGTAAAACTCCCCGCGCTGAGCGGCGTGCGCGCGGCAGTGGAGTCGGTTATGACCGCCCCGCCATAACCGAAGCCACGCCCGCGCATGAGCGGCCCCATCTCGATCATGCCCGTGGCATTACGCCCGAACAGCATGGCCGATACGGGCGAGAGCAGCCCTTCGCCACCAAGCCGTATCGCCTCGAGAAACGCCATGAATTCCGGCGCATTCCCCACCATGCCTGCCCCGCCCGAAGGGTAGGAGGCCGGGTCATAAATCCGCTCAGGCGCAAAACGGATGGCCCCCACCCCGCCGCCAGGCAGCAGGCGGGGCAGCACGTATTGCGCGCCCATGCGGATGGGGGCGGGCCTGCCGTCGGCATAGCAGGTGGCGAGCGTGCCGGGCGGTGGCGGGGCAAAACCCGTCTGCTTCCAGCCCAGCGGGCCGCCCACATACTGATGCAACGCCTCGGGCAATGCGCATCCGGCCACGGATTCGATCACGCCGCCCATCACGTCCAGCCCCAGCGAATAGGCCCATCCCTGCCCCGGCGCGAAGATGAGGCGCGTGGTGGCCAGCCGCGCCAGATTATCGGCCAGCGAAAGCCCCGGCTCGGCAATGCCGTCGGACACGCCCGCACGGGTATAGGGATTGTTATCCTGCGGAAAGGAGAAACTGTATGTCAGCCCGCTGGTATGGGTAAGCAACTGGTGCGAGGTGATCTGGCAGGGGCCGCCACCCGGCAGGGCAGGACAGAAATCGGGCAGGTAGCGCGTGATCGGGGCATGAAGGTCGAGCCGTCCCGCCTCCGCCAGGGCCAGCGCCACGGCGGTGATGGCCGGCTTGGTCAGCGAGGCGAGGCGGAAGGGTGTTCCGATCTGCATCGGGCGTCCGGCCTCGCGGTCGGCAAGCCCCACGGCCTCGCGCACCACCACCTCGCTATCAACGGCAACCAGCACCACCGCGCCGACCAGACGGCCTGCGGCCACGGCACTTTCCATGACATCACGCACCCGCCCGGCCATGCGGGCCGTTTCCGGCTGGGTTATGGACATGATCGTGTTCCTTCATGACTGGCAGCGCAACACGCGAACTGGCCCCCGCCCGCAAAGCGGCGTAACCTTGTGGCATGATAGCACGCCTGTTTTCCAAGACATTATGCCTCTCCCTCCTGTTATGCGGTAGCACGCTTGCCACACTTCCGCAGGCAGGGGCCGCAACGCCCGCGCCCCAGCCTGACATGCCGGTGCAGGCCACCCTGCCCAACGGGCTGCGGGTCGTGATCGTGCCTGACCGGCTGGCCCCGGTCGTGAGCACCGAGATCAATTACCTGGCCGGTTCGGCCGCGGCGCTGGCGGGCTTTCCCGGCACGGCGCATGCGCTCGAGCACATGATGTTTCGCGGCAGCGAGGGGCTGGACCGTGACCAGCTTGCCGCCATCGGGGCCAGGCTGGGCGGCAACTACAATGCCGACACGACGGAAAACGTGACGCAGTTCTTCTACACCGCCCCGGCGGAAAACCTCGACGTGCTGCTGCATATCGAAGCCCTGCGCATGAAGGGCCTGACACTGGCCGCCGATGACTGGGCGCATGAGCGCGGCGCGATCGAGCAGGAAGTCTCGCGCGACCTGTCGAGCCCCGGCTATGTGTACCTGGCCCGGCTGCAATCCATCCTGTTTGCAAACACGCCCTACGCGCATGACGCGCTGGGCAGCAGGCCATCGTTTGACAAGACCGACACCGCCCTGCTGCGCCGCTTCTACCGCGACTGGTATGCCCCCAACAACGCCATTCTGGTCATTGCCGGTGATGTTGACCCCGCCCGCACCATGGCGCAGGTGCGCGCGGCCTTTGGCGCCATTCCCGCCCGCACCCTGCCCGCGCGCGCGCAGGTCCATCCCGGCCCGGTCCATGCCCAGACGCTGCATTTCCCCACCGACTACCCGGTGGGGCTGGTGGCCATTGCCAGCCGCATGCCCGGCCAGAACAGCCATGATTATGCCGCTGCCCGCATTCTGGCCGACGTGCTGTGCAGCCAGCGCGGGGCGCTGTACGAACTCGTGCCACAGGGCCGTGCGCTGCTGTCGAGCTTTGATTTTGTGACCAAGGCGGATGCGGGCATCGGCATTGCCATTGCCGCCTTCCCCAAAGGCGGCGAGGCGGCTCCCCTGCAGGCCCGCATGCAGGATATATTGAAAACCCTGCGTGAAAACGGCGTGCCCGCCGATCTGGTCGAGGCCGCGAAACGCAAGGAACTGGCCCAGCTTGGTTTTGCCGCCAACAGCATTGCAGGCCTTGCGGAAAGCTGGTCGGAGGCACAGGCGATCATGGGCCTTCAATCGCCCGATGATGAAGCCACCGCCTTTGCTGCCGTCACACCGGAGGACGTCAACCGCCTGGCCCGGCAGGTGCTTGACCCGCAGCAGGCCATCACCGCCATCCTCACCCCGCGTGATGGTGGCCATCCGGTTGAGGGCAAGGGCTTTGGCGGCTCGGAATCCTTCGCCTCCACCCCCGACCACCCCGTCAGCCTGCCGCAATGGGCCAATGACAGCCTGATGGGCGTGAATGCACCCACGCCCTCCGCCCAGCCTGCCGCCTTCACGCTGCCCAACGGGCTGCGCCTGATCGTGCGCCCGGCCACGGTCAGCCACACGGTCAGCCTGTACGGCACCATCCGCCAGAATGAGGACATGCAGGAGCCGCCGGGCAAGGAAGGCATTGCCGACATAACCGATGAGATGTTCCGCTACGGCAGCACCACGCATGACCGGATCGGGCTGCAAAAGGCGCTGGATGACATCGCCGCCACCGAAAGTGCCGGGTCCGATTTCAGCCTGAGCGTGCTGACACCCGATTTCGAGCGTGGACTTGCCCTGCTGGCGGAAAATGAACTGCACCCCGCCCTGCCCGAGGCCGCCTTCAGGGTGGTGCAGGCCAATGCGGCGGCCTCGCTGTCCGGGCTGCTGCATTCGCCTGACTATCTGTTTGGCCGCGCAATGCAGGCCGCCGTCTCGCCCAAGGGTGATCCGTCGCTGCGGCAGGCCGAGCCCGCGGGCATCATGAAACTCAGCGTGGCAGACTGCCGCGCCTTTTACGCCGCCGCCTACCGGCCTGACCTGACCACAATCGTCATTACCGGCGATATCACGCCCGATGCCGCCTACAAGGCCATTGCCCGCACCTTTGGCGCCTGGCAGGCCACAGGCCCGACCCCCGTGGTTGACCTGCCGCAGCGCCCCGAAAGCCGGGCCAGCGTGACCCGCGTGCCCGACCCGTCCAGCACGCAGGCCACGGTGTCCCTGCCCGAGAGCCTTGGGCTGACGGCGACCAACCCGGAGCATTTCGCGCTCAACCTGGGCAACGAGATTCTGGGTTCGGGCTTTTCATCGCGTCTGTATCGCGACCTGCGGGTGCGCACCGGCTATGTCTATACCGTGCGCAGCCACCTGACATGGAAGCGCCAGCGCGCGGCCTACAGCATCTCGTTCGGCGCTGACCCGCAGAAAGTGGACGCCGCGCGGAATGCTGCGATACAGGACATCATCGCCATGCAGACCCGGCCCGTCAGCGCGGATGAACTGGCCATGGCGCGCGCGGGCATGCTGCGTGGCCTTGCGCTGCAATCGGCCAGCCTCGACACCATTGCAGCAGGCTACCTGCACTTCAGCGATCTTGGCCTGCCGCTCAACCAGAACGATATCGCAGCCCGGGCCTATTACACCCTGAGTGCGGACGCGATCCGCGATGCCTTCCGCAAATGGATCCGCCCCGATGACCTTGCCGAGATCATCAAGGGCCCACCCGCAACACGATAAAAACAGATGAACGTTTTTGGTAAAGCTTTTTTCAAAAAGCTTCGCAAGACGCCGCCTTTTTGAAAAAAGGCGGCACCCAGAAACTTTTATTCTTCTCTCTCAATACAAAAAAAGGGCGGTGCATTCCTGCACCGCCCTTTTTCATGCCCGGCTCCAGCCCACGCCTGCGCGGGCCGGAGCCTGTGGCTCGGATCAGCTCTCGGCGTTACGGCGACGGATCGCGGCACCCAGAATGTCACCCAGCGACGCACCGCTATCGGAAGAACCGTAGTCGGTGATCGCCTGCTTGTCTTCCTCGACCTCACGGCCGCGGATGGTCAGGGCCAGCTTGCGGGCAGCACGGTCAACCGACACGACCTTCGCATCGACACGCTCGCCAACGGCGAAGCGCTCGGGGCGCTGGTCGGCCTTGTCACGGGCCAGTTCCGCACGGCGGATGAAGCCGGTCAGAACGTCGTCAACCTTCACCTCGATGCCGTTCGCCTGCACCGCGGTCACGATGCAGGTTACGACCGCACCCTTCTGCACCTTGCTCAGCGTGTCGGCTGCGGGGTCTTCATGCAGCTGCTTGATGCCCAGCGAGATGCGCTCTTTCTCCACGTCCACGTCCAGAACCTTGGCCTTTACGACCTGGCCCTTCTCGTAGTGGCTCATGGCGACTTCGCCCGCCTCGTCCCACGACAGGTCGGACATGTGAACCATGCCATCGATGTCGGCGGAGAGGCCGATGAACAGGCCGAACTCGGTGATGTTGCGGATCTCGCCTTCCACCACGGAACCAACCTTGTGTTCCTCGGCGAACTGCTCCCACGGGTTGCGCTGCACCTGCTTCAGGCCCAGCGAGATGCGGCGCTTCGCGCTGTCCACATCCAGAACCATCACATCGACTTCCTGCGAAGTGGCGACGATCTTGCCCGGATGGACGTTCTTCTTCGTCCAGGACATCTCGGACACGTGCACCAGGCCTTCGACGCCCGGCTCGAGTTCCACGAATGCACCGTAGTCGGTGATGTTCGTGACGCGACCGGTGTAGCGGGCACCCGGCGGATACTTGATCGCCACGTTCTCCCACGGGTCAGCCTCAAGCTGCTTCATGCCCAGCGAGATGCGCTGCGTGTCGGGGTTGAAGCGGATGACCTGCACGCGGACCGGCTGGCCGATCTGCAGCGCCTCGGACGGGTGGTTGATGCGCTTCCATGCGATATCGGTCACATGCAGCAGGCCATCGACGCCACCAAGGTCAACGAACGCACCGTAATCGGTGATGTTCTTGACCACGCCATCGAGGATCATGCCTTCCTTCAGGCCCTGGATCAGCTCGCTGCGCTGTTCCGCACGGGTCTCTTCGAGCACGGCGCGACGCGAAACGACGATGTTGCCGCGCGCGCGGTCCATCTTCAGGATCTGGAACGGCTGGGGCACGCCCATCAGCGGGGTCACATCGCGCACGGGGCGGATGTCCACCTGGCTGCCCGGCAGGAACGCCATTGCGCCGCCGAGGTCGACCGTGAAGCCACCCTTGACGCGGCCATAGATCGTGCCGTTGACGCGCTGGTTGCCTTCGAACGCCTTTTCAAGGTTCGACCAAGCTTCCTCGCGGCGGGCCTTCTCGCGCGACAGGACAATGGACCCGTCACGATCTTCGTACCGCTCGACGAACAGTTCGATGACATCACCCGGCTTGACATCGGGGGTAACGCCCGGCGGGCCGAATTCCTTGAGGGAAACGCGCCCTTCGCTTTTCAGGCCGACATCGACGATGGCGTATTCATCCGTCAGGCGAACGACGCGACCGGTAACGACGGAACCGTCAAACGCGGAATCGCGACCGAGGGTTTCCTCGAGGAGATCGGCAAAGTTCTCGACGGGCTGTGTTGTGGCTGAAGCCATGAGTTACTCGTAAATCCTGTAACCACATCATGACCGCGCGGCGGCGGATGTGGACAATCCTGCGCCCCCGCCTGCCCGCCTGCGCGGTAACATGGGAACGACTTGCCCGGGCTCCGCGCCACGACACGGTCGCGGCACGCCTGCGGGCCAGATGTGAAAGACCATGCCCCGGCGCAGGCGCGCGGGGCATATACCGTTGAGCACAGACACCCTACGGGCGGCGTATGTCAATAAAAACCGTGCCGGGAGCGCATGGTTCGCGCACAAAAGCGCGCTAGCGTGTCCTGAGCGCCACGATCCGCAGGGCCTCGGCCAGGACGGCGGCGGCATCGAGGTGGTCGGTCTCGATATGCACGGCGTCATCCGCCGGGCGCAGGGGCGCGGTGGCGCGGGCGGAATCGGCGGCGTCACGCGCCGCGATCTCGCGCTCCACCTGTGCAATCCGGGCTGCGCGGTCAGGGGCGTCGGGGTCGGTGGCCATCTGCTCCCACCGCCGCTCGGCGCGCGTGCGGGCCGATGCCGTGATGTAGAGCTTGACCTGAGCATCGGGGAAGATGACCGTACCGATATCGCGCCCGTCAAGCACCGCGCCATGCGTGCCGGCAAAGCGGCGCTGCACATCAACGAGCACCCGGCGCACGGCGGGCTGGGCGGCCACGAGGCTTGCGGCACGGTCCACCTCGGGCACGCGCAGGTCGGTGCGGCGTAGGTCTTCCATGCCGACGGTGGCGGCAAATTCCTCTGCCGGGGCAGTGGCGGGGTCATGGCCCGCGTCGAGCATGCGCCGCCCGGTGGCGCGGTAGAGCAGGCCGGTATCGAGATAGGGCAGGCCCAGCGCCTCGGCCAGGCTGCGGGCCAGCGTGCCCTTGCCCGCCGCGGCCGGGCCGTCCACCGCTATGACCAGGCGCTGCGTCATGCCGCGAGCCCCGCGCCGATGCTGTTCATCAGCCCCACGAATCCGGGGAAGCTCGTGTCGATGAAGGCGGTATCATCCACGCTGACCGGCTTCCGGGCTGCAAGGCCCATCACGATGGCGCTCATGGCCAGGCGGTGGTCCATGCGGGTCTCGACCAGCCCGCCACCGGGAATGGCGCCCCCCGTGCCATGCACGATCATGTCATCGCCCACCACGTCCACCTTGATGCCATTGGCTTCAAGCAGCGCCACGGTGGCGGCAAGGCGGTCGCTTTCCTTCACACGCAGCTCCTCCAGCCCGCGAAAGCGCGACTGGCCCGTAGCATGGGCGGCGGCCACGGCCAGCACCGGATATTCATCAATCATCGACGGTGCGCGCGTGGCGGGCACGTCCACGCCATGCAGTGCGCCCGCGGTGGCGGTCAGGTCGCCCACCGGCTCGCCGCCTTCCACGCGCTCGTTGCTGATGGCAAGGTCGGCCCCCATTTCACGCAGCGAGGTAAACAGCCCGGTGCGCAGCGGGTTCAGCCCCACGCCCCGCACGGTTACCTTCGAGCCCGGCACCAGCAGCGCTGCCACCAGCACAAAGGCCGCAGAAGACGGATCACCGGGCACCACGATGTCACGCGCCACAAGGTCGGGGCGGCCCTGGAGCGTAATCACGCGGCCGCCCGCGCCCATGGGCTCGACCCGCACCTGCGCGCCGAAGTGGCGCAGCATGTTTTCGGTATGGTCGCGGGTGGCCACGGGTTCTTCCACCCGGGTCTCGCCCGCCGCGTTCAGCCCGGCCAGCAGCACGGCGGACTTGACCTGGGCCGAGGCCATCGGCAGCCGGTAGGCCAGCGGCGGCGGGTTGGCGTTGCCCGCGATGGCCAGCGGCAGCCGCCCGCCCTGGCGCGAAAGGAACGTGGCCCCGGTGGCGGCCAGCGGGTCGGTCACGCGCTTCATCGGGCGGCCACGCAGGCTGGCATCGCCCGTCATGACCGAGGTGAAGCCGTGGCTGGCCAGAATGCCCGACAGCAGGCGCGCCGCCGTGCCGGAATTGCCCATGTCCAGCACATCGGCGGGTTCACGCAGCCCATCGAGCCCGCAGCCCTGCACGCACCACTGGCCTGCCCCCTCGCGGGTGATGTCCGCGCCAAGGGCACGCATGGCATCGGCGGTGCGCAGCACGTCCTCGCCTTCCAGCAGGCCGGTGATGTGGGTCGTGCCGCGCGCAAGGGCTGCAAACATCAGCGAACGGTGGCTGATCGACTTGTCACCCGGCACATGGACCGAACCGGACAGGGGCGCGCGCGGGGCATGAACCGTCAGCGCGCGAACGGAAGAAGGGGCATGATCGGTTTTCATAACGCATCCCATTCCGTATTCCGGGTGACAAAGTCAATCACAGATCGGCATGATCGGGTTGCCGGAGTGCGGGGGCAATGTTTGACATCAGCCGCGCAAACTGGCATGGGGCTGCGCCTTTTGCCACTTCCGGATACGGTGGCTCCATTCATCATTAAAAACAGGATCGACAGGTTCAAGATGGCTCAGTCCAACCTCGGCACCAAACGTGTCTGTGTCTCCTGCAGCGCCCGTTTCTACGATCTGAACAAGAATCCGGCCGTCTGCCCCAAATGCGGCGCTGAACAGCCCGTGGAACTGCCGCGCCTGCGCCGCCCGGCGGAAGCTGCCCCCGAATCCAAGCCCAAGGCCAGCGACAACGCGGTCGATAACGACGTGGATGTCGATCTCGACGCCGATGCGGATGAGGATGCAGACACCGTGCTGCCTGACGACGCGGGCCTTGATGACGATGATGACGACGACATCAGCAGTGCTGACATCGACGTGAAAACCGACAAGGACGACCACGACAACTGAGGCCATGCGGCCCGGGGCACGCGCTCCGGGCCGTTTTTGCATCAGGCGGGGTTGCGGCGCTCGATCTCGACGCCAACCGATTCGGCATCATCGAAAATATCAAGCTTTTCGATGCTGACGCGCGTGATGCGCACGCGCTTTTCCGCCAGCACGCCGGCTGCGATTCGCTCGGCCAGCGTTTCCACCAGTGCGACATGCCCCTGCGCCACAAGCTCGCGCACCAGCAGCACCACACGTTCATATGATACCGTGCGGGCCAGATCATCCGCCCCCACCGCCAGCGAGGCGCTGTCAGGCACGCCAAACATCACATTGACGCGAATACGCTGGGTCACGCCCTGCTCGTGCTCGAACACGCCGATATGGGCATCAAGCACCATGTTGCGCACGAACAGGCAGCGCAGGTTTTCAGGCTCATTCCACGGCGGGAATACGGACATGATGGTTCCTGTCAGTCGGGAGGCTTCAGCACACCGGGGCGGCGGGCGACCACTGCATGTGCTGGCCGCCATCAAGGGCAAGCATCTGCCCGGTCACGGAGGGCAGGCAGATCAGCGACAGGGCCGCGCGCGCGATCTCATCGGGCGTTGCAACCCGGCCCAGCGGCACGGAGGCGCACTGGCGGGCAAACTGCTCCGGTGTCTGCCTTGGCGTGGGCAGCACGGGACCGGGACCGATGGCGTTGACGCGAATCTGCCGTGGCGCCAGCGCCAGCGCCATGGTCTGGGTCAGCGTCCATAACGCCGCCTTGGACACGGTATAGCTGACAAAATGGGGCGTGAGCGACCATACGCGCTCATCAAGCATGTTCAGCACCATGCCATCCGCGCCCTTGGGCAGCAGGCGAGCGAATTCCTGCATCAGCACGAAGGGCGCCCGGGTGTTGGGTTCCATATGGGCGTCCCACCCTGCCCGTGTCGCGTCATTCCATTCATCGCGCATGAACACGCTGGCGTTGTTGACCAGCACGCCCACCGGGCCAAGCTGGCGGGTCGCCTCGGCCACGAGCGGCGTGACCATTGCCTCATCCGCCAGATCGGCGGCCAGCAGCACGGCCCTGCGGCCTGATGCACGGATTTCAGCGGCAGTCTGTTCCGCAGCCTGCGCGGACGTGTTGTAATGCAGCGCGATATCGAAGCCCGCCTGCGCCAGTTCCAGCGCGATGGCGCGGCCAAGACGGGCCGCACCGCCGGTAACAAGGGCTGTGCGCGGCATGGCGTCAGGCACGGGCCAGACCCTGCTCATGCAGGTCTGCGCGCCATGATGGCGGCGGCCAGCGTGCCATCATCAAGCACGTCAAGCGCGCCCCCTACCGGCACGCCCTGCCCCACGCGGCTGATCTTTATGGTGTCAAAGCGGGCCAGCCGCTCATGCAGCCAGTGCATGGTGGTGGCCCCCTCCACCGTGGCGCCAAGGGCCAGGATCACTTCGCGCACGCTGCCCCCGGCAATACGGTCAAGCAGTGGCTGCACGTTGAGGTCATCCGGCCCGATGCCCGACAGCGCGGACAACGTGCCGCCCAGCACCTGGTACACGCCACGATGCACGCCCGCGCGCTCGAGCGCCCACAGGTCGCCCACGTTCTCCACCACGCACACCAGCCCCGCATCGCGGGTGGGGTCGGCGCAGATGGCGCAGGGATCGGTCGTGTCGAGATTGCCGCAACTCGAGCAGGTGCGCACGGCACGCGCCGCCTGCTCCATGGCCTGTGCAAGCGGCAGCATACGGGCATGGGGCTGGCGCAGCAGGGCCAGCGCTGCCCGGCGGGCCGAGCGGGGCCCAAGCCCCGGCAGGCGGCCCAGCAGGGTTACCAGCCGGTCGATCTCACCCCGCCCGCTCATGCATGCCCTCCTGTGCCCTGGTTCAGAACGGGAATTTCATCCCGCCCGGCAGGTTCAGGCCGCCGGTGACCTTCTTCATTTCCTCGCTGGCGGTGGCGTCGAGCTTCTTGCGGGCATCGGCGCTGGCGGCAAGGATCAGGTCCTGCAGCATTTCCATCTCGCCGGGGTCGGCAAGCTTGGGGTCGATGGTGATCGACTTCATGTCGCCCTTGCCGTTCATGGTCAGCATGACCATGCCAGCGCCCGCGCTGCCTTCAATGACCATATCTTCAAGCTTGGCCTGCATTTCTTCCATGCGGGCCTGCATCTGGGTGGCCTGTTTCATCAGGCCGGCAAGATTTTTCATGTTCAGTGTCTCTCCTCAGGCAAAATCATCTGCATCCAGATCGTCCTCTTCTACCAGATCGGCATCAAGAGGGGCGAATTCGAGATCCGGCGCCAGAGTTTCCAGCGCAAGCTCTTCTGGCGGCAGGCCGTAATCATCAAGCGCGTGATCGGTCACGGCGCCGAGCCGGGCGGTGGGGAAGACCGCGAGCACCGCCTGCACCAGCGGATGGGCCTCGGCCTGCGCGCGGTGCAGTTCGATGATCTCGGCCCCCTGCTCTGCAATCGTGGCCTCGCCTTCCTCCTCGGACTGGCGGACCTGCCAGGTGGCATCGCCCGTCATCTCGCGCAGGAAGGTTTCCAGCCGCCGGGCCAGGCCAGGCAGGCTGTTGCGCTCCACCCGGATCGTGATCAGCGGCGGCGCAAACGCGACAAGATGCACCGCATGGAACAGGTGCCCGTGCAGCATGGCGTCACGCCCTGACACAAGGGCTACGGTCTCGCGCCATGTGCGTGGCGAGGGCGCAAGTGGCGTTTCCACCACCCGGCCAATGTCAGCCGCGTGCTGTGGCGCGGCATCGACCCGCACGCCGCCATTGGCCACCATGCGGATCGTGCCGCCACCACCATCGGGCCCGGGCGCGACACCGGGCGACAGACCTGCCTGCACCCCGCCACCCGTGAGGGGAGCCGACCCGCCGGAAACCTGCATGGGCATTGCGCTGGCATCCTGCCCCAGCACGCGGCGCACCACATCACCCGGCGGCGGCAGGTCGGCCACGTAGCACAGGCGGATCAGCACCATCTCGGCGGCCTGCCTGCGGTCGGGCGCCTGCTCTACTTCAGCCACGCCCTTGAGCAGCATCTGCCATGTGCGACCCAGCACCGGCACCGGCACGCGCTCGGCCAGGGCGGAACCGCGCCTGCGCTCGGCCTCGGGCATCTCGGGGTTGTCACGCAGGGCGGGAATGGCCTTGAGGCGCGAGACGGTGTGCACCAGTTCCAGCACATCGCCCAGCATCACGCCCAGATCGCCGCCACGCTCATACACATCGCCGGTAATGGCCAGCGCGCGCTCGGGGCGGCCTTCCAGCACGGCATCGAGCAGGTCGAACACCAGCCCACGATCGGCCAGGCCCAGCATGCCCGCCACGAGGTCCAGCCCGATGGGGGCGGCGTCCGTGCCGCCCTCGCCATCAAGCGTGCCCTGGGCTATGGCCTGATCGAGCAGCGACAGCCCATCGCGCACCGAGCCATCGGCAGCCCGCGCGATCAGGGCCAGCGCATCGGGGGTGAAGGTGACGTTTTCGGCCCGGGCCACGCGATCGAAATGGGCGGCAAGCTCCACCTGCGGCACACGGCGCAGCGCGAAGGTCTGGCACCGCGACAGCACCGTGACCGGCACCTTGCGCAGCTCGGTCGTGGCGAAGATGAAGGTGACCTGCGCGGGCGGTTCCTCCAGCGTCTTGAGCAGCGCGTTGAACGCGTTGCGCGAGAGCATGTGGACCTCATCGATGATGAAGACCTTCATGCGCCCCTGCATGGGCCGGAAGCGGGTCGCCTCGATGATTTCGCGCACGTCGTCCACGCCGGTGCGCGAGGCGGCATCCATCTCCAGCACATCGGGGTGGCGGTCGGCGAGAATGGCCACGCAGTTGGGGCACACGCCGCACGGGTCCGCCGTGGGGCCGCCCTTGCCATCAGGCCCGGTGCAGTTGAGCGCGCGGGCGATGATGCGTGCCGTGGTGGTCTTGCCCACGCCGCGCACGCCGGTCAGCATGAAGGCATGCGCCACGCGCCCGAGCGCAAAGGCGTTGCGCAGGATGCGGACGGTGGTTTCCTGACCGATCAGATCATCAAATGTGGTGGGGCGATATTTGCGGGCCAGCACACGGTAGGGTGCGGCGGGTGTTGCATCCGCCACGGCGGGCGGCGCCGGTGGCGGCGGGGCGTCACCAAACAGGCCGGGGCCATCTGCGGGCGGTGCAGGCAGCCCGGCCTCCTCGGAACGATCCTGATCCGACGAAACGGTCATTGATGCATCCGGGCTGGAGAAGTGGCCATGACGTACGCGGCGCGATGGCGACACACAAACTTGTTTCAGATGAGAGACCGGCCATAACCCGGACGAAACTCACTACGGCTGCTTCCTTCCGGACCTGACCAGGTTAGCAAGGTATCCGTCTACAACCGATCTCCCGAGCGGGTTCTAACACATACACCCGTCCCATGCACAAGGGGGCGGACAAAAAAATCACGCTTATTCCCCTACAGCCGCACCGGACTGGTGGCGCAGGTCGGCCGCGCCATAATAACGCGCCTGCCCCACCCTGCCGATGCGCGGGCCGCCGACAAGGATGCTCTCGGCAACACCCCACGGCGCGTGCTCTTCCACCCTGTAGCCTTCATGGGTAAGCGTGCGGATGGCCGCGGGCGACAGCGCCCCGTGTTCCACCTGCACCACGTCGGGCTGCCATTGCTCATGGATGCGCGGCAGGTCGACCGCCTGCTGCACGTCAAGCCCGTAATCGACCATGCCGGTCAGCACCGACAGGACGATGGTGGGAATGCGCGAGCCGCCGGGGCTGCCCAGCACCATGGCAGGCTGGCCATCATGCGAGACGATGGTCGGCGCCATGGACGAGAGCGGCGTCTTGCCGGGTGCTATGGCATTGGCCTTGCTGCCCACGATGCCGAACATGTTCGGCTCGCCTGGCCGGGTGGCGAAGTCATCCATCTCGTCATTCATGACCACGCCGGTGCTGCCCGCCACCACGCCCGCGCCAAACCAGCCATTGAGCGTATAGGTCACCGCTACGGTCATGCCGGACTGGTCAGCGATGGAATAATGGGTGGTTTCCTCCTTCTCGCCATCCGGCGCGCCGGGGCGCAGGCTGGCGGAGGAAACGGCATGGTTGAGCGGCAGGTACTGGCGTATCTGCGCCGCGTAGGCCGGATCGGTCAGGTGACTGATTGGGTTGTTGACGAAGGCGGGGTCGCCAAGGTCCTGCCGGTCGGCATAGGCGTGGCGCATGGCCTCGACCTCACGCTGCACGCCTGCGGCCGTGTGCAGCCCGAGCGCGTGCATGTCATAGCCCGACAGGATGTTGAGCATCTCGCACAACGCCACACCGCCGCCGCTTGGAGGCGGTGCCGTATCGATATGATAGCCGCGGTACTCGCAGGTCAGCGGTGCCATCATGCGGGTGTGATAGCTGGCGAAATCCCTGCGCGACAGGATCCCGCCGCCCTTCTCGCTACTTCTGATGATCTCTTTCGCCACCGGCCCTTCATAAAAGCCGCTGGCCCCCTTGCGCGCGATGCGCTCAAGCGTGCGGGCCAGGTCGGGCTGTACCAGCCGCTCGCCCGCCATGAGCGGCGTGCCATCGGGGTGAAGGAATATCTTGCTGGCATAAGGATCTTTGGCAAAAGCTGCCGTGGAGGTATGCAGCAGGTCCACATCGCTGGGCTTGAGGATGAAGCCGTCACGCGCCAGCGTTATGGCAGGGGCCATCACATCGGCGCGCGGCAGCTTGCCCCACCTGTCATGCACTTCTTCCAGCCCCGCCACGGTGCCGGGAATGGCGACCGCTTTCCACCCCTTGGTGGACGCATCGGCAATGACGTGACCCGCCGCATCCTGATACATGGTAGCCGTGGCCGCCCCGGGCGCATGCTCACGAAAATCGATGAAGGTGGCCTGTCCGTCCGGCAGGCGCAGGGTCATGAAGCCCCCGCCGCCAATATTACCCGCAGCCGGATAGACCACCGCCATGGCGTAACCCACCGCAACGGCGGCATCGACCGCGTTGCCGCCGCGCGCGAGGATATCGGCCCCCACATGCGCAGCAAGGTCCTGTGCCACGACCACCATGCCATTGCGCCCCGGCGTGGGGGCCATGCCGATGGCCTGGCCGCCCGGCGTATTTTCAAATGCCAGCGGGTCCACCACCGCGGCCTGCCCGGCCACCGGCAGGGCCGCGACAAGGCATGAAAGAAGAAGCGCGCGGGTGCGCAGGCCACGGGCGGAAGGCATGGGCGTTTCCTTTTGGGTCTTGTGGGCGTGTCTGTCCCTTACGGGCGATGGATCAGGCCTGCGTGTAAGGCGGGCAGGTATAGCCTGCGGGCGAGAGGGTGAAGACCTCGCACCCGTCTTCCGTCACACCCATCATGTGCTCGAACTGGGCGGAAAGCGAACGGTCGCGCGTCACCGCCGTCCATCTGTCCTCAAGGATCTTTACATCCGGGCGGCCGATATTGAGCATGGGCTCGATGGTGAAGAACATGCCCGGACGCAGCACCAGATCCACGTCGGGGCTGTCGTAATGCAGCACGTTGGGCGGCGCGTGGAAGGTGCGCCCGATTCCATGCCCGCAGAAATCGCGCACCACCGAAAAGCGCCGTGCCTCGGCATAGGTCTGGATGACACGCCCGATATCATTCAGCGTGGCGCCGGGGCGTACGGCATCAATGGCCAGCATGAGGGATTCGTAGGTCGCCTCGATCAGCTTCTGCGCGCGCAGCTTGACCTTGCCCACGGTGTACATCCGGCTCGTATCACCGTACCAGCCATCAAGGATCACGGTCACGTCGATATTGAGGATGTCGCCATCCTTCAGCGTCTTTTCGCCCGGAATGCCGTGGCAGACAACATGATTGATCGAAATGCAGCTTGAGGCCGGGTAGCCGCGATAGCCCAGCGTGGCGGGCAACGCGCCGTTGGCAATCATGTAATCATGGATCAGGCGGTCGAGTTCCGCCGTGGTCACACCCTCGCGCACATGCGGGGTGATCATGTCGAGCGTGCGGGCGGCAAGCTGGCCTGCCGCCCGCATGCCTACGAAGTCTTCCGGCGTGTGAATCTTTACCGCGCCGCCGTGCATATCGCCTTCCATGCCGCTAACCTTTCCTGTCATCTGTGCATGACCACCCGCCCGCAGTCATGAGAGGGACAACAGGAACACGCCTGACCCGCCTGCCAGCCACGCCGGATGGATAATCGTGCCTTCTATACCCTGTGGCGCGTGCTGTCAGCTTCGTGACTTGGCGCGCGCATGCATGGTGTGCGCCGCATGCCCCATGCTGACCAGATGCACATGGGCGTGCACGGGCGCAGTTGCGGGATGTACGTGCACCACCGTGCCATGCCCGCGCCGGATACGGGTGTACGAGGCGGGAATGGCCGGGGCCTCGGCCACTTCATCCGCCGGGTCGGCCCGCAGGCGGGCGGAGGCCAGCGTCACGCCATGATGGCGGCCCAGGGCGGACCTGCCGCCCGCGCGCGCAAGCAGCAGCGGGCGCGTGACAGGGGCAGGACGCGCCACGGGGGCCACGCCCTCGGCATCGAAGCTGGCATCGAGCAGGGCGGCCATGGTGGTGTTGCGCCGCGTATTGGACTTCGCCCCCATCACCACGCCAATCAGGCGCACGTTGTCGCGCACGGCGGAGGTCACGAGGTTATGCCCCGCCTCATCGGTATAACCGGTCTTGAGGCCATCGGCGCCGGGATAGGCGCCAAGCATCGGGTCATGGTTGGGCACGTCATGCCCGTGGAAATAGAAGCCCGGCACCGCGAAGTAATGGTAGTACTCGCCATAATCCACGATCAGGTGGCGCGCCAGGGTGGCGAGGTCACGCGCCGAAGTCATCTGCTCGGCGTTGGGCAGGCCCGATGCGTTGCGGAACACGGTATCATACATGCCAAGCCTGCCGGCCTCGCGCGTCATCATCGCGGCAAAGCGGGTCTCGTCGCCACCGCCAAGGAACTCGCCCAGCGCGCAGGCCGCATCATTGGCGGACTTGGTGACCAGCGCGAGCACCGCCTGCTCCACCGTAAGCTGCGACCCCGCACGCAGGCCCAGCTTTGATGGCTCCATCGAGGCGGCATGGATCGAGACCGGCATTTCCTGATTTAATGCAACCTGCCCCGTGCGCACGGCCTTGAAAGCAAGGTAGAGCGTCATCAGCTTGGTCAGGCTGGCGGGGTAGCGGCGCAGGTCCGAATCCTGCTGCGACAGCACGGCCCCGGTGCGGGCATCCACCACGATGGAGCTGACCTGCCCCACATATTGCGCCCTTGCCGCGTGCATGCCCCCAAGGCCGACACACAGCCCCACGGTAGCGATAACCCCGAGGCAGGAAAAACGGATAGCGGAAAAACGGCTCATGAGATGGCGAAACCTACGCGTGCAATGATCATCATACGGTTTCGGGCGCACGGGCGTTACCCGGCACCCCTCCATCCATTCACGGGTTGCTTGGCTGCAACCATTCTAAAAGAAAGGTTTTCTATTCGTCCAGAGCGTATTTATATCCTTGCCATTCCATAAACGCAGATGCAGGGGGTCTAAGGGCACATGCAAAAAAATCCCTGCGCCCCGGCGCGCGCCCCTTTCAACTGGCGGCAAAGTTCCAATATGGTACCTGTCATGTCTGCTATTGCTCAAGCTTCCCTGCCCCACCCCGCGCACCCACCCGGCGCGGACAGACCGCGCCCGCATGGGCATGGCGGCAATACGCCCCCACGCCGTAACGGCGGGCAGGACTCGCCGCCGGGCAATGACGACGGCATGATCGACGTGGTCATCCGCACCCGGCCACAGACCCGCAAGCCGGCAATGTACAAGGTGCTGATGCTCAATGACGACTACACGCCCATGGAATTCGTGGTGCATGTGCTCGAGCGCTTTTTCCAGAAAAACCGCGAGGAAGCGACCGACATCATGCTGCACGTTCACAAACGTGGCGTGGGCGTGTGCGGGGTCTTTACGTACGAGGTTGCCGAAACCAAGGTAACACAGGTGATGGACCTCGCGCGCCAGAACCAGCACCCGCTGCAATGCACGATTGAAAAGGACTGAGCCCACGCGCAAGCGCATCTTCCCGCCCCCGCCGCGATCCGATCGCGTTCCATGGCATTTTGTGCTGGCATTTCCATCTCAACAGGGCAAGGATTGTCCTGGCTTACCGGTTATGATCTCCGGGGTCCTGGTGGCCCCTCTTGGAAAAGGAGCGTCTCGGCATGTTGTCACGTAATCTTGAACAGACGCTTCACCGTGCGCTGACACTGGCCGGCGACCGCCGGCACGAATACGCAACGCTTGAACACCTCCTCCTCGCGCTGATCGACGACCCGGATGCCGTAACGGTCTTCCGCGCCTGCGGTGTCGATCTGAACAAGCTGCGCACCGACCTGACCGACTTTCTCGACAAGGATCTGGCAGGGCTGGCCGCCGACCGCACGGTTGACCCCAAGCCCACAGCCGCCTTCCAGCGCGTGATCCAGCGCGCGGCCATTCACGTGCAGTCCACCGGGCGTGACGAGGTGACAGGGGCCAACGTGCTCGTGGCCCTGTTTGCCGAGCGCGAGAGCCATGCCGTGTATTTCCTGCAGTTGCAGGACATGACGCGGCTTGATGCGGTCAACTTCATCTCCCACGGCATTGCCAAGGCACCCGACCGCTCGACGCGCCGGCCCGTAGCGGGCAGCCCGCCCGAAGGTGGCGAGAGCGAGGAACGTGGCAAGACCGGGCAGAAGAACCAGGATGCGCTGTCCACCTACTGCACCAACCTCAATGACAAGGCGCAGGAAGGCAAGGTTGACCCGCTGATCGGCCGCGACTCTGAAATCGAGCGCACGATCCAGATCCTGTGCCGCCGCACCAAGAACAACCCGCTCTATGTCGGCGACCCCGGCGTGGGCAAGACCGCCATTGCAGAAGGGCTGGCCAAGCGCATTGTTGAAGGCGACGTGCCTGAAGTGCTGCTCAACGCCACCATCTACTCGCTCGACATGGGCGCGCTGCTTGCCGGCACGCGCTACCGCGGCGACTTCGAGGAGCGGCTGAAGGCGGTCGTGACCGAACTCGACAACAATCCCGGCTCGATCCTGTTCATTGACGAGATCCATACCGTGATTGGCGCAGGTGCGACCTCGGGCGGGGCGATGGATGCCTCCAACCTGCTCAAGCCCGCGCTGGCCGCAGGCACGCTGCGCTGCATGGGCTCGACCACATACAAGGAATACCGCCAGCACTTCGAGAAGGACCGCGCACTCGTGCGCCGGTTCCAGAAGATCGACGTGGCGGAGCCTTCGGTCGAGGATGCGGTCAAGATCCTGCGTGGCCTCAAGGTCAATTACGAGAAGCACCACAAGGTGCGCTACACCGATGATGCGATCCGTGGGGCGGTGGAACTCGCCGCGAAATACATCCATGACCGCAAGCTGCCCGACAAGGCCATCGACGTGATTGACGAGGTCGGCGCCTCGCGCATGCTGGTGCCCGAGAACCGCCGCCGCAAGACCGTGACGCTGAAGGATGTGGAAGACATCGTGGCGAAGATCGCCCGCATCCCGCCCAAGAGCGTCTCGTCGGACGACAAGGAAACCCTGCGTTCGCTCGAGCGTGACCTCAAGGGCATGGTGTACGGGCAGGACAAGGCGATCGAGGCCCTGACGGCGGCGATCAAGCTGTCACGCGCAGGCCTGCGCGACGCGGAAAAGCCGATTGGCAACTACCTCTTCTCCGGCCCCACCGGCGTGGGCAAGACGGAAGTGGCCAAGCAGCTTGCGGCAACGCTGGGCATCGAGCTGGTCCGCTTCGACATGTCGGAATACATGGAGCGGCATTCGATCTCGCGGCTGATCGGCGCACCGCCTGGCTATGTGGGCTTTGACCAGGGTGGCCTGCTGACCGATGCCATCGACCAGCACCCGCATGCGGTCCTGCTGCTTGATGAAATCGAGAAGGCGCATCAGGACCTGTATAACGTGCTGCTGCAGGTGATGGATCATGGCCGCCTGACCGACCATAACGGCAAGACGGTCGATTTCCGCAACGTGGTGCTGATCATGACCACCAATGCGGGCGCTGCCGACCTGAGCAAGGAGGCCATCGGCTTTGGCCGCACCAGTCGCGAAGGCGAGGACGAGGATGCGATCAAGCGCCTGTTCACGCCGGAGTTCCGCAACCGGCTTGATGCGATCATTCCGTTCGCCAACCTGTCGCCGCATGTGGTGGACCGGGTGGTGGAGAAGTTCATCTTCCAGCTTGAGGCCCAGTTGGCCGATCGCAACGTGATGATCGAGATCTCGTCCGCCGCGCGGGAATGGCTGGCCGAACGCGGCTACGACCGCCTGTATGGCGCGCGCCCGCTGGGCCGTGTCATTCAGGAGAACATCAAGAAGCCGCTGGCCGAGGAACTGCTGTTTGGCAAGCTGACCAAGGGCGGGGTTGCCAAGATCACGCTCAAGGATGGCAAGCTCGACTTTGAATACATCTCGCAGGCGGAAAGTGATTCCACCGAGGGTGATGAAGGCGACAGCACCCGCGAAGCCGAAGCCGCTGACTGAAGATTATCCGTCCAGCCTGAGAACAGAACAGGAGCCAGAAATGGCTCCTGTTTTTTTAGGAATGATTTAAGGGTAATAAAAGTTTTCGGGTGCCGCCGTTTTTCAAAAAGACTGCTTCTTTCAAAGCTTTTTGAAAAAATCTTCACCAAAAACTTCTGATTTTTTCCTGTAAGGGTGCCATGCTTACCGCCGCCATCTACATTCCCGCAGCCTTTGCCGAAATTGGTGGCTGTTTCTGTTTCTGGGCCTGGATGCGCCTTGGCCGCTCGCCGCTCGTGCTGGTGCCGGGCTGCCTGTCGCTGGTGCTGTTTGCATGGTTGCTGACCTTCAGCCCCGCCGACAATGCGGGCCGGGCCTATGCCATTTATGGCGGTGTGTACATCGTGGCCAGTCTGGTGTGGTCATGGCTGGTCGAAGGGCTGCCGCCGGATCGGTGGGACATGCTGGGCGCTGCAATCTGCCTTGCGGGTGCGGGGCTGATCCTGCTCGCCCCGCGCGCCCACCACTGAGTAAAAGCTTCGAAAAGAACACCGCCTTTAAAAAAGGCGGCATTCTGAAACCTGTTCAATTACTGATAACGGGTGCCGTTGACGCTCACATAGCCTTCAACAGGCCAGCTCCGCCCGGTGCCGTGATGGGTCCAGTCAATGCCCTGGCTACGGGCGTTGTCATAATAATAACGGCCCAGCACATCGGTCTGGTCGCCCTTGGCCACCCACGGCCATGCGGGTGCGGACATGCGATCGAGATCCGACACGATGCGGATGGACACGCCATGGCCGACATCAACATAAAAATACCCGTGCAGGCCGCTGCGCGTGCGCTTGGATGCCGAAACGGCGATGACCTTCCCGCACACATGCTCGACCCGGTCGGGGTGGGCTTCGCTGCTGCTACCTTCCGCAGCCTGAAGGTCGGCAAGGAATTTGCCATCATCGCACGCCTCGGGCACGGGGCTGGCAATGGGCTGCGGGCGTGAACTGCTGCCCTCATACCCGCCTTGCCCGCTCTGTGTGTCCTGCGTTTCATCACGCGACTCTTCATGCCGGTGGTGGTGGTGACGCGCATGGGCTGGCGTCATGCCCCCCATCTGTAGCGCCACGACCGCCCCGAGCCCCATCATCACGCATCGCTGCCAGCGCATTGCCGCCATCTGAGTGTTCTCCCTTTCCAAAAGATCACAATCTTTTGCGGTGCGCGGGCGGCGGCGTCAATGAACGGGGTTACGCACGGGCTGCGGGGCTTCCGCCTCAAGCTGCCTGCGGGCCTTTTCCATATCCGCCTCCATGGCGGGGTCCATGGCGGGCATTTTCAGGTGCAGCTTCTCCAGCGCGTCGATGATCGCCTCGATCACGACCAGGCGCTCGAACCATTTCTGGTCGGCGGGCACGATAAACCACGGCGCATCAGGGTGGGCCGTATGGCGGATCGCTTCCTCATAGGCGTTCTGGTAGTCATCCCAGTACTGGCGCTCGTGAATATCGGCAGGCGAGAATTTCCAGTTCTTGGCGCGGTGCTTGATACGCTGCAAAAAGCGCAGGCGCTGCTCCTCCTTTGAAAGATGCAGGAAGAATTTCAGCACGATCGTGCCCTGACGGGCCATATAGCGCTCGAAACTGCTGATATCCTCGTAACGGTCCTCCCAGAAGGTGGGCCTGCGGCGCAGGCTCAGCGGCAGGCATTCGTGCTCGAGCAGTTCGGGATGCACGCGGGTGACGAGCACTTCCTCATAATGGCTGCGGTTGAAGATGCCGATACGGCCAGCGGCAGGGGCCACCATGTGCTCGCGCCACAGATAGCCATGCGCCAGCTCGACCGGGCCGGGCTGCTTGAAGGACGAGACACTGACCCCCTGCGGGTTGATGCCCGACATGACATGCTTGATCACGCCATCCTTGCCGCCCGCGTCAAGCGCCTGCAGCACGACCAGCACCGACCATGTGTTATTGGCATATAACAGGGCCTGTAGCTGCGATAGGTAGCGGATGCGCTCCTTGAGCAGTTGCTTGCCGGTTTTCTTGTCAAGCCCGCAGGCTTCTGCGGCGCGGGTGGGGCAGTCGGCAAGGGAGAACCCCTTGCCGTTATGCACGCTGAAACGGCGTGCGAGGGTATTTGTGGTCGTTTTCTTGCGGGCCATACTCAATCCTTCATGCCCCGCGCCACCGCGAGGCCACCAGCCGCCTGACAGGTCGGCATCATCTCCACCTCGTTGATATTGACGTGACGCGGTAGCGCAATGATCCAGGACAGGGTCTCGGCAATATCCTCGGGCAGCAGGGGGTGGGTGCCTTCATACACCGCCGCCGCCCTGGCCGGGTCGCGCAGGCGCACGGTGCTGAACTCGCTGCCACCGCACAGGCCGGGCTCGATATTGGTCACGCGCACATTATGGCCCAGCAGGTCGCAGCGCAGGTTGCGGGTGAACTGGCGCACGAACGCCTTGGTCGCGCCATACACATTGCCGCCCGTATAGGGGTAGATGCCCGCCGTGCTGCCCAGCGTCACCACATGCCCCCGGTCACGCGCCACCATGCCCGGCAGCAGCACGCGCGTCAGTTCGACCATGCCGGTCACGTTGGTGCTGATCATGGTCTGCCAGTTGGCCAGATCCGCCTCCTGCGCCTTTTCCATGCCCAGGGCGAGACCCGCGTTATTGACCAGTACATCCACATCACGCCAGCCCTCGGGCAGGCTGCCCGGCAGGGCGGCGATGGCTGCCGCATCGGTCATGTCCAGCTCAAAGGCCAGCAGGTCCGGCCCGAGTTCAGCCGCCAGCGCATCAAGGCGCTCGCGCCTGCGGCCGGTGGCAATGACGCGGTAGCCATCACGCACGAGCCTGGTGGCGATCGCCTTGCCGAATCCGGCCGTAGCCCCCGTTACCAGTGCAATCTGCTTCATGGTCTTTTCTCCTGCTGTGTCGGTGGTCAGCCTTGCATATCAATCGCCTCCCGTCATGGGGGCTATCAACCATACAACCCTGAGCCGAAATGGTTGCAAAAGAGGGCAAATCCGGTTCTATGGTGGTGTATGGCTTCCTTCGCGACATCTCCAGGCCGTAGCCTGACCGGTCACCTGCTGGTGGCAACCCCTGCCCTGACCGACCCCGCCTTCGCGCGCAGCGTCATCTACCTGTGCGCCCATACGCCCGAGGATGGGGCGATGGGGCTGGTCGTCAACCGCAGGCTGTCGCAACCCGTGCTGGATGATGTGCTGGAACAGCTCGGCATTGCGCCCGTGCCGCCCCGCCGCCGCATCAACCTGTGCGCGGGCGGGCCGATGGATAACGGACGCGGCTTCGTGCTGCATACATCGGACTGGAGCGGCGATGGCAGCCTGCCGGTGGATGGCAGCACGACGCTGACCGCCAGTCTTGACGTGCTGCGTGACATTGCCGATGGCAACGGCCCGGCCCACGCCATGCTGGCCATGGGCCATGCAAGCTGGGAGGCAGGCCAGCTTGAAGAGGAGATGCTGCGCCACAATGCCTGGGTTTCCGCGCCTGCTACCGAGGCCATCGTGTTTGGCCCGGACCACACCGCCAAATGGCGGCAGGCGCTGGCCAGCGTGCGCATTGACCCGGCGTGGTTTACCGGCGCGGTGGGCCACGCCTGAGCGGGACGCAGCGCTTTGCACAGAGGCGGCAGCGCCACCGCTGTGCGCCTACGCCCCCCCGCCCACGATAACGCGCCGGGACGGCATGATAACGCCAGCAGGCCGGAAGCAGTCCCTGCTCCCGGCCCTGTCAGTCATGGTAGAAAAAATTCAGAAACGTGCGTCAATACGGCCATAGTAATAGCCGCCCGTCATGGGTACCTGTGCTGAATTGGCATCATAGATCCGGGCGCCATAATTATTGTTCAGCGGGTTTACCATGCGGGGACGGATATTGAAGACATTGTTCGCCCCGACGGTAACATGCAGGTGCGGCGTGACGCTGTAGCCTATTTCAAGGTCCGTCAGCCAGCGCGGGGTATTGTTGAACTGCGCGAAACAGGTGTTGGAGTAACGCAGCGCAGTGGTCATGCCGTTGGATACGCACTGGGCGCTGGAAGGGGTCCAGTCCTGATAGGCCAGCATGTCCGTAGTCTGGCCATAGCGGGTCTGGCGTATGTTTACATCCCACTTTCCGATCGTCCAGTAAGCATTGAGGATCAGCTTGCTGCGCGGATAGGCAGTGGTGATGTAGCTCGCTGTTGCGGCATTGAGCAGTGGCGTACTCACGCCATTGACCATGGTGGCGGCCACATGGCTCAGGCGGGTACGGTTCAGATCCAGCGAAGCGGAGAGGTTCAGGTTGCCGTAACGGTGCATGTGCAGCAGGTAACTGGCCTTGAGATCAAAGCCCTGCGTGCGCGTGCTGGCCCCATTGGCAAAATAGTAGGTGCTGACCGCATTGGGATCGAGTCCGGCTGGCAGCACGAAGCCAAGCTGCTGCACGGCGTTAATGGCCGTAGGCCCGTTAACGGACCCGCCAGCGATGATGCGGTCGCGGATGTTGATCTGGTAGACATCGGCCTCGACATGGAACCCATTGATCGGCTCCAGCACGATGCCAGCGCTTGCGTTGGTCGAACGTTCAGGCTTGAGGGGAGAGGCACCGAGCGAGCGCGCTGCCCCCGAACTGACAGGCAACAGCCCCGACACGGTCGAGGCGCCGACATTGATGGCGCTGAAATGCTGCTCGGCCAGGGTCGGCGCGCGGAAGCCGTTGCTTATGGTGCCACGCACCGCAATGCGTCGCGTAATATCATAGCGCGTGGATACCTTGCCGTTTTCGGTGTTGCCCACATCGGTATAGTGCTCGAAGCGTCCGGCAAAATCGACATCCCAGTGCTTGAGCGGATGAAAATCGCCGTCAATGTAACCTGCCCAGATATCGCGGCTCCAGCTACCCGCATTATGCGGGCTCAGGCCAACGTAACCGGCCATGCCACCGGCCTCATACGATGGCGGCGTGCCTGCCGTTATCTCATAGGTTTCAAGTCGGTGTTCCGCGCCGAAGGCAATGGTGGTAGGCGTGGCGAAACCGGTTTTGAAATTGCGCCTGAAGTCGGCCGTGTTGGTCCATTGCGCCATGCGGTAGCTTTCGGCCCGCGTGCTGGTGGGCGACCAGCCGCATCCATTAGTTGAAGCATAGGCGCTGGTGCTGGTGGGGTTGCTGCTGCGTGCAATGCACTTGCTGCTCAGCATGCCCGCATTCACGCTGTTCTTGTCACCGATCTTGTCTTCATCCGCGCCATATGTCGTGCTGATGTCCCAGGCGAATTTGAAGAAGTTATCGCCCTTCAGCCCCAGGGTGGCGGCATAGTCATTCTCCTCCATCGTTTCGATGGGCGAGAAACCGGAGGGATAGACAGAAGGCAGCGTGTTGGGCGGACGATAGTTTTCATAGGCTTCGGCATGGCGATGGGCGTAGGTAATCAGCCCGTAACCCTGTATGCCCTCCGCCAGAGTCTTGCCAAAGGCAATGCTCAGGTTTTCACGCGTTTCCTCTGGCGTGCTCATGACCTTGTTGGAGTTCTTGGGAACGGAAACCGATCCGGTATAAAGCGAGGTCGCCGCCCCCGCAGGCGCATAGCCCATCAGGCGATGGTCTTCGGTATAGGGGGCCATATGGTCGGTATGGTACACCTGCCCGCTCAGGTGCAGGTAGCCATCGCCACCAAGCGACAGGCCACCATCGACGCTGGTCTGGTACTGCCAGCCATCGCCATTATAGGCGTTTGCGCCTGTCTGGGCGCTCATGTTCAGGCCATGATTTGTTTTTTTGGTAATGATGTTGACCACGCCCGCGATGGCGTCCGACCCGTACAGCGCGGCGGCCCCGTCTTCCAGCACTTCGATATGGTCGATGGCGGCAGCCGGGATCATGTTCAGGTCAACCGGTGTCGCGCCAAAGTCAGGCCCGGCATCGGCATAGATGTTTGCCGTGGTATGGCGACGTTTTCCGTCCACCAGCACCAGAACCTCGTTGGGGTTGAGGCCACGCATGCGGATGGCGGATGTCAGCGCGCCGGCATCATTGCCCATGGCACTGACATTGATCGAGGCATAGGTGCGTGTCAGTGCATCGGCCAGGTTCAACTGCCCCGAACGCCGCAGGGTCGCGGCGGACAGGACCGTAACGGGCGATGTGCTCTGCTCCGCCTTGCGATTGACAGCATGGGTGCCTGTTACAATCAGGGTTTCACTGCTGCTGGCCGGAGCATTTGTGCCCTCAACCGGCTTCCCGCCAGATTTCGTGCCTTTCACGACAGGGTTTTTTCCACGCCTGTTACTGTCAGGCTTGTGCTCATCCACAAGTGGTGCCGCATAAGAAACGGTTGCATCCACCACCATGCCAAAAGTGATTGCTGTCGAAAATAGAAAGGCTTTTCTGATTGCCATGAGTATTTCCAGGGACAAATTATTGAAACTGAACGTAGTCCCCTTATCGAAAATGTTAGATTCTTTTAAAGTTAAGTTATGATGAAAATTTATTCTTATTTATTTCATATTCTACTTTAATGAGTTCATATAATAAACTATTCAATCTTATGCTCACACGGATAATCATGCTGCATCTGAACCGGCGCTCCATCATCCAGTCTGCCAGCCTGCTCACCTCCGCCTTGTGGGCCGGTGTGGTCCACCCTGCCAGGGCGGAAGAACCCCTGCCGGCACGGGCGCGCCTGAATGTAACGGAAAACCCGTTTGGCCCCTCCCCTGCCGCACGCACCGCCATTGCGGGCTGCGTGCCGCAAGCACCTTATTATGTTGAGGATGAGCATCTTCTGCGCGACCGGATTGGCCAGCAGGAAAATCTTGAACGTGACAAGGTCGCCCTGTCCAATGGCTCGCTTGATGCACTCTCGCTGCTTTCAACCGATATCGGGCGCGCCGGGCATATTCTTGCCCCCCAGCCAACCTATGCCACACACCTGAACTATGCCCAGCGCCGGGGGGTGGCCGTACGGTATGTGCCGCTTACGGCGCATGCGATCGACCTGCAGGCCATGCGCCGCGCCATAACACCCCAGACCGCCCTGGTGTATGTCTGCAATCCCAACAACCCGACCGGGCATATGCTCAGGCATCAGGAACTTCTGGCATTCTGCCGGGATGTTTCAAAAACGGTCCCGGTCATTGTGGATGAGGCTTATTTCGAACTGCTGCCCGATGCAAACGGCATGACCGTTGCCCCCCTTGTCCATTCCGGGCACGATGTGATCGTGGCACGCACGTTCTCCAAGGTATACGGACTGGCGGGATTACGGATCGGCTACATCCTGGCGCAGCCACCCCGCGTCAGGCAGCTTTACAGCCTGACCACGACATCGCGCAATCAGGCAGGCTTTGCCGCAGCAGTCGCCTCACTGGGAGACAGACACTACCTTGACGGCGCGATCGCCTACCTGGAAAACTGCCGCCAGATGATCTATGATATCTGCGAAAAAAATGGCCTGTCCTATCTGAAGAGCCACGGCACGTTCGTGTATGTAAATACCGGACGCCCCGCCAGGCTGATGGAACAGGCGCTGGCGCAACACAATATCGATATCCGTGTTTTTGAAGCACCAGCCTATGAGACATGGATCCGGGTCGGAACCGCCACTCCTGCCGAACTGGCCATGTTCGGGCACGCCCTTCCCCTTGCCCTCAAGGAAGTGCCCAAGACCTGAGACGGCGCAGGCTGCTCACAGACCAAAAACCCCCGCCGCGCGATCGGGCAGCCTGAAGGCCAGCCCGGCGTGGCGTTGGCCATACGGGGCGGCAATTACCAGCGCAGCGACGGCACGCAGGCCACGGGGGCAAGCCCTGCTGCACGCGCTTCAGCCACAGCAAGGTCGTAGTCGGGATTGCGGTTGTGCGCCCAGCTTCCGCCCAGCATTTCCTGATGGATGCCGCCCAGCACCCAGCAGCCGTCAATGCCTGCCGTGGTGGCCCCGCGCATGTCGGTGGCCAGTGCATCGCCCAGTGCCAGCACGCGTTCGCGTGGCACGTCGAGCAGCGATAACGCCAAGGCGTAGACTTCCGGGTAGGGCTTGCCGATCCAGCGCACGGAACGGCCACGGTTTTCATACCAGCTTGCCATCGCACCCGCGCAGATCAGGCGCTGGCTGCCGCGAATGACCTGCTGGTCGGGGTTGGCGCAGATCATGGGCAGGCTGTGGGCCGCGCACTGTTCCAGCAGGGGCAGGTAGGGGTCGATTTCTTCCTCGCCCAGTTCGGCGTCCGGCCCGGTATTGAGCACGAAATCCGCCTGCGCGGGGTCGTTGACGACATCAAGGTCCAGCCCGGCATAGACATCAACATCCTTGTCGGGGCCAAGATGGACCATGCGGCGGCCAAGGCCCGCGAACCACGGGTCGGTGCGGTCGGCCAGCATGCGATGCGTGCACTCGCCACTGGTCATGATGCCGTCATACAGGTCGGCACTCACGCCCATGCGGCGCAGACCCGGCTCCACCGTGGCGGTACGCCGGGGCGCATTTGACAGCAGAACGACCCGCCTGCCCGCCTCGCGCAGGCGTTGCAGGCATTCCAGCACGCCGGGATAGGGGGCGACGCCATTATGCACCACGCCCCACAGGTCAAGGATGTAGCCATCATAATCATGGCTCAGGCCGGACAGGCCATCATGCCATTTCATTTAAGGGCGGCTCCCTTGGCATCGGCCAGCGTCTCGAAGCCTTCGGCACGCAGGGCGCGCAGGGTCTCGGCCTTCAGACGCTTCAGAATCCCCGGCCCTTCATACACGTAAGCCGTATAGATCTGCACAAGATCCGCCCCGGCCTTGACCCTGTCGAGGATGTCCACGCCGGTTTCAATGCCGCCACTGGCCACCAGCGCCACGCGGCCTGCCGCCACCTTTGCCACGCGGGTCAGCATATCCTGTGCCAGCGGGCGCAGCGGGCGGCCTGACAGGCCCCCGGTCTCGGTCGCATAAGGGCTGAGCAGCCCGGCGGGGCGCGAGATGGTGGTGTTGGACACGATCAGCCCCTGCGCGCCACCGGCAATGGCGGCCTCGACCACGGCTTCGACATCATCATGCGCGATATCAGGCGAGATCTTGACCAGAAGCGGCGGGCGCTCGGGGTGGGCTGCATTGATGGCATCAAGAATGCCCTTGAGCCTTGATGCCTCAAGCAGGTCGCGCAGCCCCGGCGTGTTGGGCGAGGACAGGTTGATGACGATATAATCAGCATAGTGCTTAACCCGCCCCACCAGCATGGGGTAATCGCGCTCGGGGTCGGCCCCGGTTTTATTGATGCCAAGGTTGGCGCCCACCGGCACCTGCGCGCCGGGCGTGCGGCGCGGCGAGGACACGCGATGCAGGCGCGCCATGCGCACGGCAAAACGGTCGATGCCCTGGTTGTTGAAGCCCATGCGGTTGATGATGGCGCGGTCTTCGGTCAGGCGGAACAGGCGCGGCTGCGGGTTGCCGGGCTGCGGGCGCGGCGTGACGGTACCGGCCTCGACAAAGCCGAAGCCCGCGCGCGTGAGCGGGCGCACCACCACGGCATTCTTGTCAAACCCCGCCGCCATGCCGATGGGGTTGGGAAAACGCAGCCCCATGGCGCGGACGGACAGCGCCGGGTCATCATTGCCGGGACAGGAGACACCGCCAAGGCCAAGTTGCAGGGCATCAAGAGCGATATGATGGGCGGCCTCGGGCTCCAGGCGCCGCATCAGGGGCAGGATCATGCGCGACATAATATTCATGGCCGCGATTGTTGCCGCAATTCAGCGCCGGGGGAAAGGGGCAACTAGCCGGGTGCCGGCTTTGTGGCGTCCAAGGCGGCGGGCGCATCGGTGGGAAAGCGGATCAGGTAATAGGGTGGCACGCGCAGGTCATGCCCGTTATTGAAGCCTGCAAGGCGGTTCCACTGGCCCAGCGTGCAGTAAACCATGTTGCCCTCAACAAAAATGCCATCGGGCGAGATTACGCGCGGGTCACGCACCATGGTGTCGAACGTGCCATCGGTATTGCGGCGGAAGATGGCGTCATGCTCGAAATTGGTGGTGTAGATCCGGCCCTGCGCATCGGTGGCCAGCCCGTCGGCCACGCCTTTTTCGCCCAGATCACGGATGCCTGCGGCAAGCTGCGCATCGGTTCTGTCAAAATCGGCCAGCAGGGCGGTGGGAATGCTGTACAGCCGCCGGCTGGTCAGCGGGCTGTAATACAGCGTGGCGCTGTCGGGCGAGAGCGTAATGCCATCCACCCCGCCTGATACGAAAGCAGACTTGTGCTCGGGCGGGTCAAACACCAGTGGCCGCCCCTCCACCACCGCCATGAAGGGGTGTTCAGCCTGGATGGACGGGTGGCTTGCCAGCACCCGGCGCTGCCGCCCGCTCGCCACGTCCACCACCACGAGGGCAGGCGAGTGGCCAAACGAGGAATCGGTGATGAACACCGTGCCCTGCGGCCCATGCGTCAGGTCCACGCGCAAATCGTTCATGTGGCTGTCGGGCAGGAGCGTGGGGGCAGTCAGCACGATATTGGCGAAGATGCGGTTGGTGGCCGGGTCAATGCCGATCACCTTGGCCGCGCCCGGTGCAAGGGGCTGGCCTGCCAGCTTGCCATCATCAATGGCCCATAACCGCCCCTTCGCATCGGTGGTCATGCCGTGGATGGACATGAGCCGGGTGGCGGGTGGGTGCTCCGATGGCATGGCGGTAGCGGCATCGGGATAGGGATACAGCCGGCCATTTTTCAGTTCGGCCAGTGTCGCGCCCCTGTGGTTGACCGCATGGCGCGGAAACCCCACGAACACCCGCCCGCCCGTGACCGCAATGCCCGACGGGCCGGGGCCATCAAAGCGCGCCACGATCTCGAACGGGCCATCAGGGGCGGCGCCATGATCGTGGTTGATCGCCTCCTGCGCGGGCTGGGCTGCCCGCGCCAGGGTGCCAGCACCTGCCGCCGCCACGAATGCCGCCCCAAACAGCAGATCACGCCTGTGCATGGTCATGGATATTCTCCCCCCGGTTTGTACGGCCCGCGCCCATTCATGCAAGTCAGGCCGCCAAGGGCAATCGCGCCACGCGCCGCATGGCGTTCACAATCAGTTCATGGGCAGCGAGGCGGGCGGGTGTTCCGGCGACAGGCTGCGCCGGATGCGCGCCACGTCAGCAGCACTCACTGCAGGCGCGTCATTGCCCCATGCCGCGCGAATGAAGCTTACGGTATCGGCCACCGCCGCATCATCCATGCGGGCGGCAAAGCCGGGCATGACAAAGGCGGAGGGCGCCTGCTTCGTTGCCCGCAGCGTATTGCCCTCCAGCACGATGCGAATGAGTGAATCCGGTGTCGGGTCCATGACCACCGGGTTGCCCGCAAGCGGCGGGAAGGTGGTGGGGTAGCCGCGCCCGTCGGTGCGGTGGCAGGCGGCACAGCTATCCACGTAATACCGCGCGCCGCGTGCGCTCACATCACCCGCGCGCAGGGCGTTGGTAGCGGCAGGGTCATATGCCCAGCCCGGCGCTTTGACGGGCGTTGTGGGCGAGAGGGTCTTGAGGTAGCGGGCAATGGCCAGCTGGTCATCGGCCGTCATGTGCTGGGTGCCATGGTTGATGGCATCGGTCATGCCGCCAAAGGCCGCACCCAGCGGCATGCGCCCGGTGGCCAGAAAGCGCACGATGTCCTGCTCGCTCCACCGCCCAAGCCCGGTGCGGTTCTCGCCGCGCAGGCTGACGGGCCGCCAGCCATCAACCGACCCGCCGCCAGACAGGTAGAGCGGGCCGTCCTCTGCCGTCAGGGCCTTTTCCTGCATGGTCACGGCACGTGGCGTGTGGCAGGCGCCACAATGACCCGGCCCCTCGACCAGATACGCCCCGCGCGCCACCACCGGGTCGGGGAAGGTGCGGGCCGTGGCCCCCTGTAGCGTGACCACCGGATCGGGCGCGAACAGCCTGCGCCACACCGTGAGCGGCCAGCGCATGGACAGCGGCCAGTGCATGCCATCCTGCACCACCGGCGTGGAAACCGGCCTGACGCCATGCATGAAATAGGCATAGAGCGCATGCAGGTCGTCATCGGTCATGCGGGCATAGGAGGGATAGGGCATGGCCGGGTACAGCGTGGCCCCGTCGCGGCGGATGCCCTGGCGGATGGCGCGGATGAATTCGGCCTCGGAATACTGGCCGATCCCCGCCTTTACATCCGGCGTGATGTTGGGCGCGTACAGCGTGCCGGTGGGCAGGTGAAAGGCCATGCCCCCCGCAAAGGGCGCACCGCCGGGCACGGTGTGGCAGGCGCCGCAATCGGCAGCCTCCGCCATGTATTCCCCGCGCGTGACCACATCCACCGGTGTCGGCGCATCCTGCGCCCGCGCGGATTGGCCCACCCCCGGAACCGACGCGACCAGCAGGGCCACCGCCACGAGGCGCAGCCCGGATTTCCACACGCCCCTCATCCGGCCAGCGGGCCAGGATGGGCAAGGTAGGTGGTGCGGATATGGTGCGCCGCCCAGTAGGCCAGCGCCGCGACCATGCCGGTGGGGTTGTAGCCCGTGCCCTGCGGGAAGGCATTGGCCCCGATTACGAACACATTATGCACATCCCATGACTGCATGTAGCGGTTGAGCGCGCTCGTCTGCGGGTCCGTGCCCATTACGGCGCCACCGCCCAGATGGGTGGTCTGGTACTGGCGCGTATCGAACGGCTTGCCGAATTCACGCCTTGTCAGGTGCACGTTGCGCGCGCCCATGGCTTTGGCCACATCGCCAATCCTGTCCACCACGTAGCGGTTCATGCGGATGTCGTTGTCCTTCCAGTCAAACGTCATGCGCAGCAGCGGCTGGCCGTAGGCATCCTTCCATGTCGGGTCGAGGTCGAGATAGACATCGCGGTAGGCCATGTTCGCGCCATGCGCGTCGATGCGCAGCGAGTGGCGGTAGGTGTCGATCATGCCCGCCTTCCACGCACTGCCCCAGCGCGGCGTGCCCGGCGGCCCGCCTGAATGCGCCCCCGCAATGGCCTTGACGCCTGCCTGGTTGACCCATACCGGCGAGCCGCCCACGAAGCCGAGCGGCCCGTGGTCAAAATTCTCGCTGTTGAAGTCATCAAACGCAACGCCGCCGCCCCCTGCGCCGATATACTGGTTGGTCTCCACCTTGGGGTCGAGCCACACCACGCTGGTGGTCACGTTCTGATAGACGAAATTACGCCCCACCACGCCTTCGTTTTTGACCGGGTCATAAGGCTTGCCAATGCCCGAAAGCAGCATCAGCCGCACGTTATGGAACTGGAAGGCGGTCAGGATCACCATTTCCGCAGGCTGGGTCACCACCTTGCCCTCGGCATCGGTGTAGGTCACACCCGTGGCGCGGGTGCCCGTGCTGTCGCGTTCCACCTTGAGCACATGGCAGTTGGCACGCAGTTCAAACAGCGGGTGCCGGCGCAGCACCGGCAGGATGTTCACGTTGGGCGATGCCTTGGAATACATGTAACAGGCATAGCCGCTGCAATAACCACAGAAATTGCACGGCCCCATCTGCACGCCATACGGGTTGGTGTATTGCTGCGAGGCATTGGCCGCAGGCAGCGAATACGGATGAAACCCCACTTCCGCCGCCGCCTTGCGGAACAGGTGGGCGGTATAGACATCCTTGAGTGGCGGCAGGGGAAAATGATCGGAGCGCGAGGGGGAGAACACATTGCCCTGCCCCACCACCTGACCATTCACCTTGTAGGCCTCGCCCGAGGTGCCGAATACTTTCTCGGCCTTGTCGAAAAAGGGTTCGAGTTCCTCGTAGGTCACGCCATAATCCTGAAGGTTCATGCCTTCGGGGATGAATTTAGCGCCATATTTCTCGATCACGCGCGAGCGCAGGCGCAGGTCATCAGGGGGCATGCGAAAATGCACGCCCGACCAGTGCAGCCCCGCGCCGCCCACGCCCTCGCCCGGCAAAAAGGCCGCCATGCGCCGGTAGGGCAGCGCCGTCTGGTTGGCGTTGTTGCGGATGGTGACCGTGTTTTTGGAAAGGTCCTGGAACAGTTTGTAGCGGAAATTGCCCTCAAGTTCGTCGATGGAGGCCGGGTATGCGCCCTCCCCCGCCGTGCTGCGGTCCGGCCCGCGTTCGAGCATGACCACCGTGCGCCCGGCCTCGGTCATTTCCTTGGCCATGATGGACCCGGCCCAGCCGCCCCCCACCACCACCACGTCAACCGGCTTCAGCGTGCGTGCGTCATCGCTCATGCCGTCTCTCCGGTTATGGAGACACTGCCAAGCGGGTAATGCGCCCCGTAGCGGTCCACCCAGTCCATGAAATCGGCCCGCGCGCCGGGAAAGCCCAGCATGGCCCAGCCGCCAAGGCCGGTATTGCCGCCATGGATGGGGTCGCTGAACGCGCCTTCCATCACATTGGCCAGAAGCTGGTCGAAAAACGCGGCCGAGGGCACATCGCCAAACACCAGCCTGCCGCCTTCGGCAGCCCTCAGCAGGTCATCCTGCACATCGGGCGCAAGGGCCGCGAAGGGCTTTGCGTGGCGGGTGGTGGCATGGGCATTCATGCCCGCAATGCCGTGGCGGTACAGGTCACGCGGGGGGTAAGGCAACTGGTAGCCCAGATTATCCGGCCCCTGCACGAAAGGGGCGGCCATGTACCACTGGGCACCCTGTGCGTAAGGCGTGGTCATCTGCTGGTCGATGAAGCGGGGCACGTTCAGTGCGAGGGCGCCGGGGCCATTGGCATCAGCCGGGATCAGGCGGTCACAGGCGGCAAGGAGAAAATTCCATTCCGCCGCGTTAAAGAAAACCGGCATGTATGGCTTGGGCGGGGCAGCTGCCCCCGTGCCTGAAACCGTGCCGCAGGCGGCAACACCTGCCAGCCCCTGCATGAACCGCCGCCGCGATGAGATGAACCCTGAACCGTTGATACCCAAAAACTGCCTTCTCCCTGACGCCATGCCATGATCATTTGCCTGCCCTCACGTTATCCGCAAGCCAGGACAGGCTGCCTAGAGCCTTTTGCATGATTTCCCTTAATGCAAGAAAAAATGATCCGGGCGTTAAGGCGCGGCCATGCCACGCGCCGTGGCACATGACGGACGGCCTTGATACAATTCCTGGTAAATCTTTGTATAGAAAACATAAAACCACCCCCCTTCTGAAAAAAAGGTCGTACCTGGGAGATTTTATTTTCAGATTGCCAGATACGGGCAGGCCCAAAGGCGGGAGCGTGGCGTCATTCCTGCCCCTGGTGCCCGACCTGAAACGCCTCATGCATGCCGTATCACGACCCGCACAAGACCGTTCGCGTGCCAGCCCATGCAACAAACGGAACCGTCTGGCCTTCAACCGTCGTTATTTTTTGTACATCCACTCCAGCAGTCGTATATTCCACTGAAATATTATTACCTTCTTTTGTCGGATCATATGACGTGACAATATACCACTGGCCTGCAGGCAGATTAGGCCAGACAAAATGACCAGGAGATGTACAGATATCCGGACCGGCAGCCGGACAGGAAAAATGCGGGATATAAGATAGCACTGACGGATCAACCCAGCGGGGATCATTCAGGTTTTTGTAGCCATGCATCAAACCATAAAAATCCATTTTTTTTGCCAGTACATGCATATAATTATTCTGCGGAAGCAGATCGACTGTAAAGTGAACCCGGGGAACCTGCATGATGGAGCTTGGTATATCTTCAGATTTGTAAATCGTCGCATTACCGCTGGAAAGGGCGTAAGCATGCTGTTTTGTAAATATTGCCCCACTGACGCACCCCCTGATGACCGCATGACCCGGCTTTTGCGCCCATGCCACTTCATTGCTGTTGAATGACATTGCGGGTGGGCGCGGATGAATGCAGCCTCCCAGAAGCGGCAAAACAAGCATCGGAAAAAACCGTTTTTTAATCTTATTATTATGAAGCATTTTCTTTCCCGTAAGTTACAGCGGTATTCATCTTGATATTTGCCCCCGCAGCCAAAGGGTTACGGTATCGACATCGCTTCTATGCGCGGCAGGTCTATCGATGCTTGCGTTCTGGATACGGATTTCCTTTTTCCGCATTATGCTGCCAATAGAATACAGATTATTTTATTGTTGTTGCTTTCATATACCTTAAAATAATTTCATTTTCACATTTATAGATACTATAATTACCTAACATGCAGCAATAGAACCCCATTAGTCCTATATCTGTCATGCGCGGGCCCTGCATTACTGGCCAGAAACATGGCCATGCGTCATGGCTGCAAAACCCGCGCACCGCCTGTTCTCCGCGCCCTTGACCCTGTGCAGGGCGCGCAATATCCATCGGGGCATGCGCCTTTCCCATTACCTGCTTCGTCCTGTCAGCACCGCATGCGTGGCCTCGGTCACCGATGCCATGGCTGGCTACCCGCAGGCGCTTGTCAGCCGGATCGGGCATCCCGTGATCTGGATTGGCCGCCTGATCGATGGGCTGGACCGCCGCCTGAACACCCCCGAACGCCCCCCCACCCGCCGCCGGGCCAACGGCTTTGTGGCCAGTGCCGTGATCGTGGCCGTGCCAACACTGGCCGCTGCAGCCCTTGAACGCGGCATCCGGCACGTCCTGCCACGCAATCTGTCCGTGGCGCTGACCGGCGTGCTGGCCAGCTCACTGGTGGCCCAGCGCTCGCTGCATGACCATGTGCTGGCCGTAGCCCAGCAGGCACAGGTCAGCCTGCCCGCCGCCCGGCGCGCGGTCTCGCACATCGTGGGCCGCGATCCCGAACAGCTTGATGAGGCGGGCGTGCTGCGCGCGGCCATCGAGACGCTGGCCGAGAACTTCTCCGACGGGATCGTTGCCCCCCTGTTCTGGATGGCGGCAGGCGGCCTGCCGGGGGCGGTGTTCTACAAGGCGGCCAATACGGCCGACAGCATGATCGGCCACCGCACGCCCCGCCATGAAGCCTTTGGCTATGCAGCCGCACGGCTTGATGATCTGGTCAACCTGCCCGCCTCACGCCTGTCCGCCCTGTGGATCATTCTTGCCGCCCTGAGCCTGCCCGGCATGGATGCGCGCGCAGCCGTGCGCGTGCTGCGGCGCGATGCCCGCACCCACCGTTCGCCCAATGCGGGCTGGCCGGAGGCAGCCATGGCGGGAGCACTCGGCATCCGCCTGTCTGGCCCGCGCGCCTATAACGGCGTGCGCGTGGCCGAGCCGTGGGTGGGCGATGGCACGCCTGAGCTCAGCCCGGCTGACCTGTATCGCGCCCTGGCGCTATATCGTCGCGCATGCCTGATCCAGACCCTTGCGGGACTGACAGCCACGCTTTTACTGGCCCGAACGGCACGACGGCGCTGAATTGGAAGTCATAAAAGCCTTTTGAAAAAAGTTTTACCAAAAACTTTTTCCTGTTTTCTTCAATCGCGACGGTGGCACACTCCGGCCGCCCGATCACGCGCTGCATGTCAGCGGCATTGGCGTGCCCGGCAAGATGGCGTGAAATGCCGGGTCATGATAAACCGTCCGCCATCACATAGAATGTTTTGGTGAAGCTTTTTTCAAAAAGTTTTGAAAAGAACGCCACTTTTTTTAAAAAGGCAGCGCCCAGAAACTTTCTCTTATCCACGCGGCACCGGGCACGCCATGGCCAGCAGGGCGTCGATATCAAGATGCGCTTCCAGATGGTCGGCCAGCGCGTCCAGGGCTGCATCCACCGTCGCATCATGGTCCCGCGCGTGTGAGCCCGCGCCAAGCCGCGCCAGCAAGGCCGCCCTTGCACGGCCATCGGCCAGCAGGCCATGCACATAGGTGCCCCATATCCGGCCCGAGGGGCTGACTGCGCCATCAGGCCGACCGCCAAGGTCAACCAGCGGTCGCGCGGCATCAGGGCCTTCGGTGCGGCCGATATGCATCTCATACCCATGCAGGGGCACGCCTTCGGGCAGCAATACGCCGGTCACATCCTCCAGCCGCTTGTTGCCCTCCAGCACGGTAGTCACATCCAGCAGGCCCAGCCCCGCTACCGTGGCGGGCGGCCCCTCAATGCCCTCGGGGTCGGCAATGCTCCGGCCCAGCATCTGGTAGCCACCACATATGCCCAGCACATGCCCGCCACGGCGCACATGGGCGTGAATGTCGATATCCCACCCCTCCGCGCGCAGCATGGCCAGATCGGCGATGGTGGCCTTGGCGCCGGGCAGGATGACCAGGTCACAGTCGGGCAGCACCTGCCCGCGCGGCACCATGGTCAGTGATACGCCATCTTCCGCCGCCAGCGGGTCGAGATCATCAAAATTGGCGATCATGGGCAGGCAGGGCACGGCAATGCGTACCCCGCCCCTGCGCGGGCGACCACCTGTGGCAAGATCGGCCGCGTCCTCGGCTGGCAGAGCGCGCACCCGGTCGAGGAACGGCACGAGGCCCATGGGCTGCCAGCCGGTCATGCGGGCAATCGCGTCCATGCCTGCGGCAAATAGCGTGGGGTCGCCACGCATGCGGTTGACGATAAAACCCCTGATGCGCCGTGCGTCATCGGGCGCCACCACCACCTTCGTGCCCACGAGGCTCGCGATCACGCCGCCCCGGTCGATATCGCCGATCAGCACCACGTCAATATCCGCCGCCTGGGCAAAACCCATATTGGCAATATCATCGGCGCGCAGATTGACTTCGGATGCAGAACCCGCCCCTTCCACCAGCACGATATCGGCCTGTTCGGCAAGGATGTGAAAGCTGCCCAGCACCTCGGGCATCAGCCCGCGCTTGAAGGACTGGAAATCACTCGCGCGCACCTGCCCACGCATCTGCCCGCGCACTACAAGCTGCGAGCCGGTCATGCCCTGCGGCTTGAGCAGCACCGGGTTCATATGCACCGAAAGCGGCACCCCGCATGCCCGCGCCTGCAAGGCCTGCGCGCGCCCGATCTCGCCGCCATCAGCGGTTACGGCGGCATTGTTGGACATGTTCTGCGGCTTGAACGGGCGCACGCGCAGCCCCCGGCGGGTCAGGGCGCGGCATAGCCCGGCCACCAGCACGGACTTGCCAACACTCGACCCCGTACCCTGAAACATGAGTGCGCGCGCCATGCTCAGAACTCGATCCCGGCCTGCGCCTTGACGCCTTTCTTGAAGTGATGCGCCACCTGCGTCATCTCGGTCACGAGGTCGGCGGCCTCGATCATGGCCGGGCGGGCGTTGCGGCCCGTCACCACCACATGCTGCATGGGGGGGCGGGCGGCGATATCGGCCAGCACGTCGTCAATGGGCAGGTAGTCGTAGCGCAGGGCAATGTTGAGTTCGTCAAGGATCACCATGCTCACGTCACTGCGCTTCAGCGCGGCGCGGGCCTGATCCCACGCGGCACGGCAGTTGGCGATGTCTTTGCCACGGTCCTGCGTGTTCCAGGTAAAGCCCTCGCCCAGCGCATGCCATTCCACCTGATCGCCAAAGCGTTCCAGCGCCTTGCGCTCGCCGGTGTTCCACGCGCCCTTGATGAACTGGATCACCACGATCCGCCCGCCATGGGCCAGCGTGCGCAACGCCATGCCGAAGGCAGCGGTGGACTTGCCCTTGCCCGCCCCCGTATGCACGGCCAGCAGCCCCTTCTCGATGGATTTGCTCTCCACCTCACGGTCCTGCACGGCCTTGCGCTTGGCCATTTTGTCACGGTGGCGGATTTCTTCGGGGGTCAGGGTCATTTCATCTCCATTGGCAGGCCTGCCACCACAAAGACAACACGAGCAGCCCCGCGCGCAATAGCCTGATGCATGAGCCCTGCCTCATCACGGAAGCGCCGCGCCAGCGCATTGTCGGGCACGATGCCCTGCCCCACCTCGTTCGAGACCAGCACCGTCGGCCCTGCGCGACGTTCAATGGCCGACAGCAGGGCGCGGGTTGCCGCCCTGATGTCGTGCTCGCCCAGCATGAGGTTGGTCAGCCACAGGGTCAGGCAATCGACCAGCACGGGGCTGCTGCCCGCGGCATCGAGCGCGCGGGGCAGGTCGAGCGGTTCCTCGATTGTGCGCCAGTTTTCGCCCCGGCGGGCGCGGTGGCGGCTCACGCGGGCATCCATTTCGCCATCATGGGGCTGGCAGGTGGCAAGGTAGGTCCAGGGCGCGGGCCACGCGGTGAACAGCCCCTCGGCAAAGACGCTTTTGCCCGAGCGCGCGCCACCCAGCACGAAAATGCAGGCCTGCTGGCCTGCTGGCATGGCCTGCGTGCCATCCGCCATCATTTTATCCTTCCCCATCTTGCATCGGCGCGCATAAGACCACACAACGCTGCCCATGCCATCCCGTCTTCCCATACCGCAGGACATGGCCGCGCTGCGCGCGCTGTGCCGCGACCTCCCCACCGCCGACAGCGCCGCTGGCAGCGCCATTGCCGCGCATGACAGCCAGTTGACCAAGCCACCGGGCAGCCTTGGCCGGCTGGAAGAGCTGGCATTGTGGGCCGGACAATGGCAGCGCACCGGGCGCCCACGGGCCGAGCGGGTGGATATCATCGTCTTCGCGGGTAATCACGGCGTGACCGCGCAGGGTGTCACGCCGTGGCCCAGCGATGTCACGCGCCAGATGGTCGAGAATTTTCGCACGGGCGGGGCAGCCATCAACCAGATCGCCCGCGTGGCAGGCGCCCGGCTGCGCGTGGTGGAAGTGGAAGACCTGCGTCCCACGGCAGATTTCACCCACGCCCCCGCCATGGATGAAGCCACTTTCCTGCGCGCCGTGGCGACCGGCATGCGCGCGCTCCAGCCCGGCACCGACCTGTTGTGCGTGGGCGAGATGGGCATTGGCAACACCACCGCCGCCGCCGCCATGTGCGCCGCCCTGTTTGGCGGGGGCGGCGCGCGGTGGGCCGGGCGCGGCACCGGGCTTGATGATGCGGGCGTGCGCCACAAGGCGGCGGTGATCGACCGCGCCTTGGCCCATCACGCCGGGGCAGGCGACCCGCTCGAGATCCTGCGCCATGTGGGCGGCCACGAACTCGCGGCCATATTCGGGGCGGTGCTGGCCGCGCGGTACAGGGATATTCCGGTGCTGGTTGATGGCTTCATCTGCACGGCAGCGGTCGCCCCGCTGGGCGTGATGGCACCGGACGGACTGGCCCATGCGCGACTGGCCCACTGCTCGGCTGAAGGGGGGCACGCCCACCTTGCGGCGGAACTGGGGCTGACGCCACTGCTCGATCTGGGGCTGCGGCTGGGCGAAGGCTCGGGCGCGGGGCTGGCCGTGGGGCTGGTGCGCGCGGCGGTGGCGTGCCTGTGCGGCATGGCCACTTTCGCGCAGGCGCAGGTCAGCGGGCGGGAATGAGCATGACGGCCCGACTGCGCGCCGATCTTGTGTGCGGGCTGGGGCTGCTGACCCGCCTGCCCACGGGCTGGCTGGCACATGACGGGCTGCCCTACAGCATGACACGCTCGATATGGTGCTGGCCCCTGATTGGCGCGGGCATCAACGCGCTTGCGGCCCTGGCCTACGGGGCGGGGCTGCGGCTTGGCCTTGCCCCCCTGCCCGCCGCGGGCTGGTGCGTGGGCGGCCTGCTGCTGCTATGCGGCGGGCTGCATGAAGATGGACTGGCCGACATGGCCGATGGCTGCGGCGGTGGCCGCGACCGGGCACGCAAGCTCGAGATCATGCGCGACAGCCGCGTGGGCAGTTATGGCGTGATGGCGCTGGTCGTGGCCCTGCTGGTGCGGATCACCGCCCTCGCCGCCATGCCGGGGCCGACCGCGCTGCTGGCCCTGCCGGTTGCGGGGGCGCTGGCCCGTGCCGCCATGGCGGGCGTGCTGTGGCGGCTGCCACCCGCCCGGCGTGATGGGCTGGCCAGCACCATGGACCGCCTGCCGCGCGCGGCACTTGTGGCCTGCCTGGGCCTTGCCGTGGCACTGCCCGCGATAGTGCTGCCTGCGCCGGGGGCACTCACCGCCTGCGCCGTGTCCCTGCTGGCCAGCGTGGTTATGTACTGCCTTGCACGCTGGCAACTTGGCGGACAGACTGGTGACGTTCTTGGTGCAACGGCAGTCGTGACGGAATGCGCAGTTCTGACGGCCCTGTGCTGAACGCGGCACTTCCCTGCTCGATCACCCGCACCGACCCCATGGGCGGCGAGGGCGCAAGCAGGTTGCCCGCCGTGCCGTGAACCATGCCGTGCATGAGGCGCAGCGGGCCGCCATGGGTGATGATGGCGCAGGACTGGCCGCGCTGGTGCATCTCGGTCCAGAAATGGCGCACGCGGGCCCGCAGCGCGGTGCCACTTTCACCGCCGGGAGGGGCAAACCCGCTCACATCCGCGGCCCACGCATCGAGCGCCGCGCGCGAGATTCGGCTCCAGGGACGCCCCTCCCACTCCCCGAAGCTGATCTCACGCAGACGTGAATCCACCCTTAAGTCCAGATTCATGAATTGCGCCACCCGCTCCGCCACCATGCGGCACCGCCGCGCGGGAGACGAGAACAGAATCCGGCACCCCACCCCCTGCATGACAGTGCGCAGGCCGTCGGCCATGCGCTCCCAACCCTCGGCCAGGGCAACGTCGTGTTGGCCGTAACACACGCCTTCCGCGCCCGTTACGGCGGGATGGCGCGCCAGAACCACTGCAAAACGGTCAGTCATCCGCTCCTGCTTTCCAACATGTCGCACCGAGCATCCGCGATGTTCGTGAACATCGCCATAAGAGCGGCAAGGGGGCAGATACCCGATAAGGACATGCCACTTTTTTGTGCCACTGTGTTCCGCCAAACCAAGATTCAAACATACAGGACTAAATAAAGCCTGTTTACAAGAACAACCGTATTCTGCATATCGGCATCTGCACGTTAACACATCTTGATTTGCTGATACCCAGGGTCTGCGCCAGCCAGTTCACCAGACCGGAAGGATAAAGAGCATCATGCGCATATGGGCAAGTGCCTGCCTGCTCCTGTGGCTGCCTGCAAGCGCCAGCGCCGCGGGCCTGTTCAGCGCGCCCCATCCCACCCTTGCCTGTGGGGATGATGCCGCCCTGCGTGCCCTGTCCGATGCCGCCCAGGTTGCCCAGCACCCCGCCGCGTGGCGCAAAACGCTGCTCAGGCAGGGCGACTGCCATGCCGTGACCCCTGACATGAAGTGGGAAAAGATCGCCAACCGCAACGGCCTGCCGCTCATGCGCCGCGTGCCGCCGGTGCCGGGGCTGCCGCCGCTGTATTTCATGACCGGTGACATCACGCCCCTCGGCGCGCCTGCGCCCGCGCCGGTTCATGTCACGCCGCCCCCCGCGCCCGCCGTGGTCGAGACCCCCACCCCTGAAGGCCCGCAGCAGCAGGCCATCGATGACGCGCCCCCGCCCGCCCCGCCCGTTATCGTGCAGAACCGCGAAACGCCGCTGCCGACCGACCTGTTTTTCATGACGCGCGGCTTCCAGAAACTCGGCTCGCTCATCCTGACGCTGATGCTCATTACCGGTGCCGGCTGGATCATGATGCGGGTGCTGCGCGCGATCTGGCTCATGGCGCGGCGGCGCAAGGCCATCGGCACCTGCCTGAAGCTGGCCGAGCGCCATCGCCCCATGCTCGCACGCTGGTACCAGCAGGCCGAGGATGGCGCCAACACCGCCACCCTGACCCAAAGCCGCATGCCATGGAACACGCATGTGGAGCGCTTCACGCGCACGACCTTGCTGCCTGCGCTCGCGCGTGACGGGCAGAGCGCGCTCTGGCCTGCCATTCACAAGACGGTATGCGCGCACCTCACCACGCTTGCGGCCAATACCGCCCGCGCGCCCTCCGCCACCGTGCTCACGCCCGGCATATACCACCAGGACATGAACCAGGCGGAATACGCGGCCTTCTGCTCGCAATGGATCGAAAAGGCGGGATGGGAAATCCGCCCCCCCGTGGCCACCGGCCTGGGCTCGGTCATCCATTGTAGCCGCAACGGGCTGAAAATGCTGGTACATTGCTGGATCGACCGGAAGCCCGTGCATGATGACGTGATCTGGCAGGGCATCAAGGAAAAGACCGAAAGCCGCGCCGATATTGGCGCCATCGTCTCCAACGCGCCCTACACGCAGGAAGCCCTGCTGCTGGGCAAGAAACACCGCATCTTCCTGCTGCACCATGAAGACATCTACAAATTCGTCTCGGGCATTGAAGTGCCCGATGTGGCCTGAACGCCGGGACAGGCATGCGGCCATGCGCGCCGCAAGCGCGGTATCCGCGCAAGCCCGTCAGGTCCGGGCCTAATCGCGCGCCTGACGGGCCGCGAGCGCGTTGAAGCATAGCGCCGCGCCATCCGCCTGCGCCGGAGTGGCGTCAAAAAAGGTTGTGTCATCCGCCCGCTTCTGCCCGGTAATGCGGGCGGCGCAATAATCGAACACGGCCCTGCTATCGTGCAGGCGCGCGCAGTTGAGCAGCCCGGCAAAGCTGACATAACCCGCATGCTCGCGCCTGCCCGTAACATAGGACGCGCACTGTTTGAGCACCGGGGGGGCGATCTGGCGCGTCATGATGGCGGCATAGGCTGATTCCTCGCGCGCGGTACAGGCCGCCTGCGTGTCATGCGCATGATGGCGGGTGCAGTACTGCGCTACCGCCCCATGCAGGTAGCCGCTCTCGGCCGGGCTGTGGGCCCAGACCGTATCGGTGGCGCGGGTGTAATGAAAAACGGCAGCGCTTTTTCCCGCGCCAATCGCGCGGAATGGCACCACGCGCGAACTGCAGTACAGCGTCATGTCATAATGCGCGGCATCATCGCCCTGGGCTACAAAATCAAGATAAAGCGGGTTGAGTGGCGCCGCGCACAGCAGGTTGCCCGTCGGCATGACGGGATTCTGCCCATATTCCACCCGGTAAAGCAGATGCCCCGCCCGCCCGCCCGGATCGGGCATGACGTCAAGCCGCTCGCCATTGCTGAAATCAATGCTGCTTTCAGACAGGCGCAGCTCGCCCATCCGCATTGCGGTGGCCGCGTCATCGGGGCGCAGCACGAAATACTGCGGCGCATCGTGTGCCAGTTCGCCACCGTCAAAACGCTGGTTATCGGCATGGGCCGCGACCGGGATGATGATGGCGCCAAGCAGGGCCGCGATCAGGGCAGTGATGCGGACTCTCACGGGGCCAGATTCCGGGTCAGACATGGGGAAACGGCTCCCTTTCATGATTAAATATAATGCATTTTCTGCCAAAGCTTTGAAAATTATGTTCATTTTTTAATCATAATGCTTTTATCAAGGCATCTTTGCTTGTCAGCCGTTAACGTGTCTGACAATGTTCGCGACAGAACAACCATTTGATGCTGCATGATATTTCTTTCTGTTTTTTGCCCACCGCACGGCTTCTGCCCCAAAGGGCCAGATCTGCACGGACCGGACCGAGCCGTTCCCACCATACAGCAAAATTGCATAATTTTTGCACATGGTATTAGGCCTGCCCCGAACAATGCCACGCCAGACAACCGGCTGGCCCCTTCCTTCACCCTCCCATCTGCGATGACCACGGCGGAGACGACAGCATGAGCATACCGGACCACGTGCAGGAAGACAGCACCCCCATTTTGCCAGTGGAAGATGACGAGGGCTATCACAAGGGGCTGGGCAGCCGCCAGATCCAGATGATCGCCATAGGCGGCGCGATCGGCACGGGGCTGTTCCTTGGCGCGGGCTCGCGGCTGCAGGCGGCGGGGCCCTCACTCGCGCTGGTCTATCTGGTGTGCGGCATGTTCTCGTTCCTGATCATGCGCGCACTGGGCGAACTGGTCATGTACCGCCCCACCTGCGGCAGCTTCGTGTCCTACACGCGTGAGTTCCTGGGCGAGAAGGCGGCGTTCGTGGCCGGGTGGCTTTCCTTCATGAACTGGGCCATGACCGGCATTGTCGATATTACGGCGGTGGCGCTGTACATGCATTTCTGGGGCACGTTCGCCTTCGTGCCGCAATGGGTCTTCGCCCTCATGGCGCTATGCGTGGTCACGACACTCAACCTGGTGGGCGTGAAGTGGTTTGGCGAGATCGAGTTCTGGTTCTCGCTCATCAAGATCGTGGCGCTATGCCTGTTCCTCGTGGCGGGCAGCATCATACTGGGCGTGCGCATGCCCGTAGGCGGCCACCAGACCGGCCTGCACCTGATTGCCGATAATGGTGGCATCTTTCCGCATGGGCTGATTGCCAGCCTGCTGCTGGTGCAGGGCGTGGTGTTCGCCTATTCGGGCATAGAACTGATCGGGACCGCAGCGGGCGAGTGCGCGGATGTGCGCACCGTCCTGCCGCGTAGCATCAACAGCGTGATCTGGCGTATTGGCCTGTTTTATGTGCTGTCGGTGGTGCTGCTGGTCAACCTGCTGCCCTGGACCGCCTATCACGGCGGCACCAGCCCGTTTGTTACGTTTTTTGAGACGCTTGGCGTGCCGGGCATTGATACGATCATGAACATCGTGGTGCTTACGGCCGCACTGTCCAGCCTCAACTCGGGGCTGTATTCCACCGGGCGCGTGCTGCGCGCCATGGCGCTTGGCGGCGCCGCTCCTGCGCCGCTGGCCCGCATGAATGCAAGCGCCGTGCCCGCCAACGGCATCCTGCTTACGGTTGCTGTCTACCTTGTGGGCGTGGTGCTCAATTACATCGTGCCCTCGCAGGTGTTCGAGATCGTGCTGAACATGGCGGCGATCGGCATCATCAGCACCTGGGGGTTCATCCTGCTCAGCCAGATCAAGCTGCGCGAGGCAGTACGCAGCGGGCGCATGCCCTCATCGGGTTTTGAAATGCCGGGCGCGCCCTTCACCTCGTGGCTGACACTGGCCTATCTGGCAGGCGTGCTCATGCTGATGCTGTTTGACTACCCCAATGGCACCTACACCATTGCCAGCATGTCGATCGTGGCCGTGCTGCTGGTGCTGGGGTGGAAATACCTCAACCCCGCGCGCCCGGCCCCGCAGGATGGGCAGGAGCCGCCGCGCATGACCGCGCCATAAAAGAAAACGGCGGGAGAACTGCCATTCTCCCGCCGTCTCACTGGTCTGTCAGCCTGAGGAGCACCGTCGTGATGTCCTGATCCCTTCCCTGCGACTGCAGTTTGTATAGCAGGCACCCGAACACTGACCCCACACCCCATAAGACCCGGCATGCACTGCCATGCATGCAGGGACGCCCTGAGCAGGAAATGGCCTCAACCATGATTTCCCTGACACGCGCCCACGCCGCAAGGCTGGGCACCGCATCCGCTCGCCGCGCCATGACAGCACGGGAAAAAGACGCCGGCCGCCCCTGTGGAAGAGCATCATACATTCCGACACCGGAATCAATATTATTCGTTGCGATTCCATTTCTTGTTGCCCTCGCCAGCCTTTCATCCGCGCAGGCGGCAGGCACGGGCAATGGCACGGCGGCAGGCTCGCAGGGCGTGAACGAACATTACACCCAGTGGTACACCGGCTCGCTCGTCTCCCCCTCCGGCGCGCTGACCAAGAAGGGCGTGTTTGCGTGGGAGCCGTATTTTGCCTACAGCCAGCCGGTAGGCAACCTCGATAGCGTGGGCCGGGCAGCCCCCATAAAAGACCGGGCGCACATGGTCTCGAGCTTCACGCTCTACAAATATTCCATTACCAATTCGATCAGCCTGCAGATGACGCCCACCATCAGCTACGGCTGGCGGCATGGTGGCTATGGCGGCACGACAAGCGGCACGAAAATGGGCGACCTGCCGGTAGATGTGATGTGGCGCTACCTTGATGCCGACCCAAAGCGCTACATTCCCGCACTGAGCCTGTTCGTGGGCGTGGCCTTTCCTTCCGGGGATTATACAAAACTGGGCCGCGCGGAAGATGGCGTGGGCACCGGCACCTACACCTTCCGCGTAGCGCTTACCGAGCAGTCCACCTACACCCTGCCCGGCCACCACGAGTTGCGGCTGCGCACATGGGGCACCTTTCGCCGCGCGCTGACGCAGGCGCATATTGCCGATATCAGCAGTTATGGCACCTCGGCGGGGTTTCGCGGGCTGGCGCATCCGGGCATGTATGGCGAGAGCGGCTTCTCCCTGGAATATGGCGTGAACCAGAAATGGGTCATCGCCATGGATCTGGCGCGCGACTGGGCCAATGGCTCGCGGGTGCGGGGCTATAACGCACAGGGCAAATACCAGGACGTGCTGGGGCAGGCCTCGGGTAACTGGGTGATCGCACCTGCGGTGGAATATAACTGGTCGCCACGCTTTGGCATCATTGCCGGTGTGACCGCCATTTTTGCAGGCCATAACACCGGGCAGGTCATCTCGCCGCAATTTGCTTTCAACAGCGTGTTCTGACAGCCGCCGAAAGCATTATTTTTGAAGCTTTTTGAAAAAAGCTTCACCAAAAACTTTTATTCATAAACAGTCCTGGATCAAGGCCGGTCGAACAAAGCCTGGATGGCATCGGCATCCGCGCCGGTCATGAGCGCGAGGGCGAGCAGGATGCGCGCCTGCCGGGGGCGCATGTGGCCTGCCGCGAGCAGGCCGCGCTGGCACAGTTCCTGACGCTGCACCACGCCGCCACAATACCCGCTGCTGGCCTGCACCACCACAACGCCCGCCGCCACGGCCTCATCAAGGGCGGCGTTCTCGGCGGGCGTGCACATGCCGGGCAGCATGCCTGCCGCGATGAGGCCACGCGCACCGGCGCGCACAAAGGCGCGTATGCCCACGCCATCGGCGCCTGCATGGCTGTAGGTTATGTCAACACGCGGGATTTCGCCGCCCGCGCCATAAGCGGGTGGCCAGCCCACATGCCGGCGGTAGGCACTTGCGCGCCCAAAAAACACCCGGTTGGCCTCGATCATGCCAAGCGGACCAAAATCGGGCGAGCGGAAGGTTTCAAGCTGATAGGTGGAAGCCTTGGTCACTTCCTGGGCGGCGTGGATCTCGTTATTGGCCACCACCAGCACGCCGCGACCGGCCGCCTGCGGGGCCGATGCCACCAGCAGGGCGGCATACAGGTTGGCCGGACCATCGGCGCTGATGGCGCTCGCCGGACGCTGCGCGCCCACCACCACCACCGGACAGGGCACATCGAGCACAAGATCGAGAAAACAGGCGCCCTCCTCCAGCGAGGACGTGCCGTGGGTCACGACCACGCCGCTCAGATCGGGCTGGCTTGCAACCGTGTGGCTGATGACGCTGGCCAGCTCAAACCACCGCTCCAGGGTCATCTCCACGCTGTCGCAACTGGAGAAGGGAATGCCCCGCACCGCAAAGCGCGCCCGCACGGCCTCGGGCAGGGCCGCAAGCAGGTCGGCCCCGCCAAGGCTTGTGCCAATCTCGGCATAATCGACCGTATCACGCGGGTCCATCGCCTGGCGGGCAATGGTGCCGCCGGTTGATATAATGGCTATGACGGGTCGCTGCATTCCGCTCCACCTTCTGGTTCAGGCATACTGGGCGCGATCAATCACGCAGGCAGGCCGCCTGTCAAACCCGCCAGCAGAAGTTTCGGGGTGCTGCCTTTTTAAAAAAATACTTTTGTTGGTTTTTTACTGATATGGTCCCGGCTCCGGCACCCAACCCGTCAGCAGGTTGCGCCCGATTTCAGCATTTTTCCAATCCACGGGGTCATGCAGCGACAGGGTGCGGGCATCGCGCCAGTAACGGTCCAGCCCTTGGGCTGCATCCGTGCCCCGCGCGCCTGCCGCTGCCGGTGCCTCACTGGCCGCGCGCAGCGCCGCGCGCGTGGCCACCGAACGCGCGGCACTCGCGGCCATGGCCACCATGGCGCGGGGCACTTCGCCCTGCTCATGCTGGTCAAGCAGGCGGCCCGCCTGCGCCACGCTGCACCAGGCACCGAACAGGTCGGCCCCGATCTCGCCCAGCAGGCGGCGCACATAGGGGTCCTGATCCGCGCTGTCCACGCCTGCGGCCCCCCACGGGCGGGCATGATCGGGCACAAAGGCACAGACCGCCCGCAACGCGCCAATGCCGATACCGGTCAGGATGGCGCTGAAACCGGCCTGAAAACGCAGGGCGACATGCTGCGGCAGGGCGGTATCGGGGGCCAGGGCGTTCCAGAAATCATCGACCACGACATTCTCCAGCGTCACGGTGCCGGAATCGGTCGCGCGCTGGCCCATGCGGTTCCAGTCATGGTGAAAGCGCAGCCCCGCCGCCCCACGCGGCACGAGGTCCATGCGCACGCCCGCGCGCACGCTCCCCCCCGCCTGCTGCGCCCGCACGGGATCGAAGGAGGAGACGGCCACAAGGTCCGCGCCCGAGGCCCCGGTGGCATAGATCTTGCGGCCTGACACGACATGCGTGCCAGCATGACCTGGCCGGGCCAGTGTCTGCATGAAACTGTCCGCCCTGCGCCCGTTCTCGGCCACGGCCATGCCGAGAATGACGTGCTCATGCACGATGCGGCGCGCCAGCACGGGCCTGAGCGCTGCGGGCGCATAGACAAAGATCTCGCGCACCAGATCGTCATGCACCTTGTAGATCTGGGCAATGGCGGGGTCCGCCACGGCAAGGCGCAGCATGAATTCGAGCGAGAGCGCCTGTGTCACCCCAAGCCCACCCCAGGCGCGTGGCACGGCAAGGGCCAGCACGCCGGTGGCCTTCAGCGCCGCCATGGCCTGGTGGGGGTAGCCACCTTCGCGGTCACGCTGCGCTGCCGTGGGGGCGATGACGGTGTCAATCACCGCCTGCGCCCGCAGCAGCACCGCACCCGCTTCACCCTGCACGGGGCGGGCGGGAAACAGGTCACCTAACAGCGGGGGCAGGCACGGGGCCTGTGCCGATGGAATGCTCATGCGGCACGATAGGAAGGATGGCGCGGGGCATCAACCATCCCTCTCTTTTTAAAATAACAGAAGTTTCCGAGTGCCGCCTTTTTTCAAAAAGGCGTCGTTCTTTCAAAGCTTTTTGCAAAAAGCTTCACCAAAAACCCTTACACCGGTCAGCCACCGGCCTGCCTGCGGGCGGCAGCGCGGATATCGCTCAGCGTCAGCAGCCAGATCACGAAGCCGCCCATGGCCAGGCAACTACCCACCCAGCCCACGGATTCCCAGCCCAGCCCGGCACTGATCGCCATGCCGCCCAGCCAGGGGCCAATGGCGTTGGCCATGTTGAAGGCGCTCTGGTTCATGGCCGCCGCCAGCGCCTGCGCATCCACCGCCACACTGAGCAGGCGCGACTGGATGACCGTGCCTAATCCTCCGCCACAGCCAATCAGGAACACGATGGGCATCATGCTCCACACGGAATGCACCGAACCGGGAAAACCCGCGAGCGCTGCCGCATTGACCAGAAGTGTTCCCCCAATGGTGGGCATCATCTTGTGGTCGGCCGCCCACGCGCAGGTCATGGTGCCCACCGTCATGCCCACGCCAAACACCGCCAGCAGCACGGGCGTCATGTAGGCAGGCGCATGCGTGACCTCCTGCAAGATTGAGGCGAGATAGGTATAGACACAGAAGATGCCGCCAAACCCCACCACGCCAATGCCCAGCGTCAGCCACACCTGCCGGTTTTTAAGGGCGCGGACCTCGGTCATGGCGCTGGCATTGGGGCGCGGCGGGTCGGTGGGCACGAAGCGCATGATGAGCAGCATGGTACACAGCGCCAGCCCCGCAATCAGCACGAACGCCCAGCGCCACCCCACCAGCATGCCCAGCCCGTTGGCCATGGGCACGCCGCCAATGGTCGCGATGGTCAGGCCCAGCACCACGCGGGCCACGGCCTGCGTGCGGCGGTTTTCAGGCACGAGGGCGGAGGCGACAATCCCCGCCGTGCCAAAATAGGCCCCATGCGGCAGCCCGCTGATGAAGCGGCACAAAAGCAGGCACAGGTAATTGGGGGCAAGGGCTGTCAGCCCATTACCAATGATATAGAGCACCATCATGCCGATCAGCAGGTATTTGCGGCTGCATCTGGCCCCCAGCATGGCAATGAGCGGCGCGCCCACGCACACGCCCGCGGCATAGGCCTCGATGGCGTGGCCCGCCTGGGGCACGGTTACATGCATGCCTGCCGAGATCATGGGCACGAGGCTCATGGCCGCGAATTCAGCCGTGCCGATGGCAAAGCCGCCAAGGGCGAGAATAAAAAAGATCAGACCGGGGCTGCCAACATGGCGCACGGGCGCGGGAGCCCCTCCACGGTCATGGATCATTGTCTGTGTCATGCATATGCTCTGGATGAATGGAGTAAAGCGTGCGTGCCGCACGCGATCGGTTGCGCGCCGTTACACCCATGCTGACATGCCGACAAGCCCCGCCAGGCGATGTATTTCAGCCCGCGCTGAAACCATGCGTGCAAAAGGGGCGGTAAACGCCTGATGCGGCGTTTCATGACGTTTTTTGACAAATTATGCGTTGTTACCCGGCCGGCGCAGGCAGGGCCTTCATGGCCGGTCAGGCAGAACACCGGGCACAAAAAAAGACGCCGCAGCGCCTGTCATGGTCATTCTTTTTGCCTGCTGGCTGCCGGCCATTCCCACATTAATGCGGGAATTCCGGCGGCAGGGGTATCAGGACAGAAACCCCACAGCTCAGGCAGCGCGATCGGACACGATGGTAGCGATCATCAGGGCAGCGATCATGGGCAGGAAAGCAACCATGGTCAGGGAGGACATGGCGTCAACGGAGTGGGCAATCATGGTGCTGATGTTTTCAATAAACATGTTTTCAGTTCCTTCGGTGTCGTGTTGGTGAGACGGAAGGAACACCAGAACCGAAATACAGGCAATAAAAAATCTGGAACAGTTGGCGATAACCAGCAGACCATTACAGTATCGGCATATTATTATTGTTCAATAAATGCGCATAACCTCACGACCGCCCTGATCCTTTTCCCGATGCCTGGAAAAACTGTGCCGCACAAAGCAGCATAATGGCCTCGCGCCTCATCAGAGGGGCACGAGGCCAGATTAAAATCTGTGCAAGTGCACAATATTTAATCTTGTATTATCACGATTTCGTGAACTATCTGACTCGTTGATGGACCCGATTTCGGGCCACGCTAGCCCGTTTCAGGCCACATCAGACGCAGGCCTGAAAAAACTGTCTTATTTTCAATAGCCTGCGTTGAAGCACCCGTCCAGCATAAAAACAGGTCATTTTTCCCCAAAGGCAAAAAAGTGACCTGCCTGCGCGCAGCAGCCCCGATCAGGTCTGGTCGGGCAGATCGATTCCATAATCATAGCGCCGCACCGCCGCCCCCATTTTAGCCATACCCGCCGGGGCATCCATGGGGGTGAACAGCACCTCGATAAAGTTCACGCCCTTATGGGCCGCTGCCTGGTCCAGCGCGGTTTCGAGTTCATCCATGCTGGCCACCCTGAAGGTACGTGGCGCCCTGTCCGGGTCAAAGACCTGCGGCAGGTCGGCATAACGCCAGTTGGCGATGTCGTTATAGGCCGATTGCGGGCCAAGGATCATGCGCTCGATGGTGTAGCCGCCATTGTTGATGAGAAAGATGGTGATATTGGCCTCATGGCGCAGCAGGGTGGAGAGTTCCTGCACGGTCATCTGAAAGGAGCCATCGCCAATAAACAGCACATGCCGCCGCTCGGGCCGGGCAAGGCATGCGCCAAGGCTTGCGGGCAGCGAATAGCCGATCGCAGCCCACACCGGCTGCACCAGCAGGCTGCACCCTGCCGGCAGGCGCGCATGCAGCATGGCCGTCATGGAGGAACCGTTATCGGCCACCACCACGTCAGCCGGTTGCAGGAAGGATTCGACCCGGCGCCAGAACGGGGCCTGCGCCCAGCCTTCGCCCTGCGGCGCGGGTGCCGTGGGGGCGGCGGGAGGTGCAATCCGTTCGGGCCGCGCCATGCGCACGCTGGCCAGGCGCTGGTGCACGCTGTCCAGCAGGTCGGCGGCCGTAATGCCCTGAATGTTCTCGCCATTGCAGGTCAGGCTGAAGGGCTGCACATCCACCATCGCCCCCGGCGCGATCTGCTGCGAGAAATAGCCTGACGTGGAATCAACAAACCGCACCCCCAGCGCAATCACGCAATCGGCGGCCTGCACGTAATCCGCAACAGCCGGGGCGGAGGCAGCGCCCCCGTACTGCCCCAGCCATTCGGGCCCGGATTCAGGCAACAGCGTGCGCGCGGTGGACAGCGCGGCATAAGGAATGCCGAAGGTGGTGCACAGCGCCTGCACGCGTTCGCGCAGCCCATACTGGCGCACCATGGCATCGATCAGCACCACGGGCTTGCGGGCCTGGCTGATGCGCCGGACCACCTGCTCCGCGGCCCGGGCCAGCAGGCCGGGGTCGGACACCGCAGCCACCGTGGGCGGCGGCGGCACGTCAACCGCCACATAACAGATATCGGACGGGAACTGGATATAGACCGGGCGGCGCAACGCCTGCACCGCCTGCAGCACGCGGTCGGTCTCGGCCACGGCGGTGGCGGGGTTGAGCCGCGCGCAGGCGACCGTGAACTGCCGGTAGCAGTTCAGCACGTTGTCATAATTGCCATCGGCCAGGGTGTGATGCACCAGTGCGCGCGACTGGATGGCATGCCACGGCGGCATGCCCGAAATCACGACCAGCGGCACGCCCTCGGCACTCGCGCCCGCCACGGCGGAAAGGCATGACAGGTCGCCCACCCCATAGGTGACCAGCACCGCCCCGATGCCAGCGAGCCGCGCATCGCCATCAGCCGCGTAGGCCGCATTGAGTTCATTGCAGGTGCCGACGAACTCAATACCTGGCGTCTGCTCGATGAGTTCCAGGAATTCCAGATTGTAATCACCGGGGACGCCATAAATACGCGAAACACCAAGATGCCGGAGCCGGTCCAGCAGCATACTACCGATTGATCCGCGCATGCCGTCTTTCCCCTATCTGTTGCCACCCCCGCCGAAATTGGCGGGGACGAAGTCAATAGATATCAAAATCATTGTTTCCGGTGGATGAAAAGGCCATGCGGCGTTCCGTCATGTTCAGGATCCATGATGACATGTCCGAGCGCGTGCGCGGGAAGGGCAGGCGATGCACCATGGAGCGCATGCTGTAGAATTTGCGGTACATGCCCTGAATGCGCTGCTCCATCTGCCCCGGCGTGCAGTTCTTGGGCCAGATATGGCAGACCTGGCCGGGCCAGCGGTCGATATCCTCGGGGTCGATGATGCGGCCCGCCTTCTTCATCCGCTCGAACAGGGCCGTGCCCTTGGTGGGGGTCAGGATATTGAAATAGGCCGCAGGCACCTTGTGCGCCTCGAGGAAGGAGAGCGTCGCCTCGTACACATCGGGGTGTTCGTTGTCGTAGCCGAAGATGAAGTTGAGCGAGTAGCTGATGTCGCGTTTGCGCAGGTTGTCGAACATCTCGCCATAACGGCTGGCCTTGTTCCAGCCCTTCTTCATGCCCTGCAGCATTTCCTCGTCAATGCTCTCGATGCCGATATTGACATGCATGACCCCGCTGCGCCGGGCAAGGTCGAGGAAGTTCGTATCAAGGCACAGGTTGGACGACCACAGCGTGGACCAGCGGATCCTGAGCGGCACCAGCCCTTCCATCAGTTCCATGGCCCGGCTTTTCTTGCCGCCGAAATTGCTCTCGCCAAAAAAGAAGTGGCTGCCCTTGTCCTTGATGCGCTCAAGCTCGGCCACCATCTGGTCAACCGGCCGCCAGCGGAAGCGCCCGCCAAGATAAAACCGCTCCGAACAGAAATCACACACGAACGGGCACCCGCGCGAGGACTGCACGGCAAAGGTGCGGAAGGGGCCGAATTTCTTCAGGTCCAGCAGGTCGTAGCGCGGGGGCGGCAGGTCATTGAGTTCCTTGAGCGGCGTGGCGCGGTAGATCTTTTGCAGCCGGTCGGCCGCCGCATCCTCGAGCATGGTGCGCCAGATGGGCTCGGCCTCGCCCACGCCCACCGCATCACAATGTTCGGCTGCCTCCTCGGCATAGAAGAACACATGCGGGCCACCCATGATGACCTTGACCCCGCGCCTGCGGAACTCGGCGGCAATATCGTATGCGCGGGGGGAATGCAGCGTCCAGGCGCTGAGTGCCACCACATCGACCGGCACCTCGAAATTGATGTCCTCCAGTTGCTCGTCCAGCAGGGTGACGGTCCATTCACGCGGCGTGAGGGCTGCAAGATAAGGCAGGGCCAGCGGCACCATCTGCCGCCGCCGGGTCTTGAAAATGGTCCGGTCGGTCTTGGAACGATAATGCGATGGCTGGATGATCAGCAGTTTGAGATCTGCCTTGGACATGCTTCAACTCCATGGACCGGGATGTGAAGGAAATATGCTGGACAAATAACTGTCAGGCATATCGTACGGTTTTTGTCCCTCATGTCCACCACGCGCAGTAAACACAATCATATTCAGAATCGATCATATAGAGTATGCATATTTCATATATTAAAAATTTGCATTATTATTTATTGAACAGATTTTTTATTACTTGTTTATTATTTATTATGTTTTACTTACTACCAACCACCTCTCCGCGACTTGAAACAGACCACATATCAGGTTTAAGTCTGCTGCATGCCTGCGACCCTGCATGCAAAAAGGCCCGCGCCTTATGGCACGGGCCTCGTGACCTCACTCAGCATCAGGCTGCGCGTTGATCCATAGATCCCCATCATCTTCGGCAATCAGGAAATGCCAGCCAGGTGCTGGCTTTTTCCGCAAACGTCATGAGGCTGACAGGCTGTTGCCTTACCTGATTTCGCGTACGGCGCCATAAATATGGTACAGCGAACTCGCGGGCATGTAGCCATCAAGCGGCGCGCCATCCGCCCCCAGCCGGTCAAACCAGCCACCGCGCAACCGGGGCGGCACGTAAGCACGTGCAAAACGGGCGCAGGCCGGGGCCAGCAGGTTTTCCGCCACCCCATCGCCCCCTGCCGCGCGGCGGGCAAGCTGGCGGATGAATTCGGTCTGCTGCCAGATGCGCGTCGTGGCTTCGAGCGACGCGCCGTGATCGGTCACCGCATCGCACACGGCCAGCGTATCGGGGCACACGCCATGGCGCATGCCAAACGCATGCAACCGCGCCGATGCGCGCAGGAAGGGCGAGTCCGCCTCCTCACCCGCAAGGCGGCCATATTCCGCCAGCAGCCACGCCCATTCAAACACATGGCCCGGCTCGGTCCGGTTCTGGCCCAAAGACGCGGCCGGTTGCCACAGCGGCGTGAACAGTTCGCCTACCGCGCCACCAGGCAGCATGAAATGCCGCATGCCCAGCACCGCAAGGGCGCGGGCGTGATCGAGATACATCTCCCCGCCGCCGACTTCAGCCAGCGCGAGAAAGGCTTCAAGCAGGTGCATATGCGGGTTCTGGCGGCGAAAGCCATCCTGCCCCGGCACGGTATCAAGATAACCGCCGGGCTGCGGCGTGCCGAACAGGGTGGTTATTTCATCCACCGTCTGCCGCGCCGTCTCCAGCCATGTCCGCTCGCCTGACAGCCGGTATGACCACGCGCAGGCATAAAGAATGAAGGCATGGGCATAAAGATCACGCCGTGTATCCGCCGGGGTGCCATCGGGGCCGAGCGAAAAGACCCAGCCCGGCGCGCCATCCGCCCGCCAGTAGCGCCTGCGTACCTCCGCCATGCAGGCCAGCGCCGTGGCCCCGGCAGTGCTATGGCCATCATCGGCGGCCCGCACATAGGTCGCGATCTGCCGGGCCTGCACCATCAGCCGCAGGGCGGGCGGGTTGCACGGCACCGCGTCAAAGCCCAGCCGCTCATGGAACAGTTGGCGTGCGGGGTCGAAACCCGCCTCGATCCATAACGGCAGGGCGGCCTGCGCCAGCCAGTGCCGCAGCCCCCCGGCGGGTTGCTCACCCATTGGCCTGCCCCGCCCCCGCGCGCCGGACCAGCGATGTGGTCGAGCGGCCATCAATCAGGTCAATCAGGGCCACGCGGCCGCCATAACCGCGCACAAAGGGCGCACCCACCACCTGATCCTCGGTGTAGTCCGCGCCCTTGACCAGCACATCCGGGCACAGGGCCTCGATGGCCTTGATGGGCGTCTCTTCATCAAACAGCACCACAAGGTCCACATCACGCAGGGCGCCGAGCACGGTGGCCCGCGCATGCTCATCCTGAACCGGGCGCGACGGCCCCTTGAGGGCTGCAACCGAGCGATCGGTATTCAGCGCCACCACCAGCCTGTCGCCCTGCCGGGCCGCACCCCGCAGCAGGGCGATATGGCCGGGATGCAACAGGTCAAAACAGCCATTGGTAAACACGATGCGCGCGCCATGCCGCCGCCAGTCCGCCACGATGCGCGTGGCCTCGCCCAGGCTGACAAGGTTGCCGTGGCCCGTGGTTTCGCCGTTCAGGGCGTGTTGCAGTTCGTGGCGCGAGACAGTGGCCGTGCCATGCTTGCTGACCGAGATCGCCGCCGCCGTGGTGGCGATGACCACCGCCGTCTCGAGCGGCAGCCCGGCGGAGAGCATGGTGGCGATGGTCGCCACCACCGTATCGCCCGCGCCGCACACATCAAACACCTCCGAGCGTTGGGCCGAGACATGCCGTACACTGCCCGCGCGCTGCCACAGCGACATGCCCTGCTCGGAGCGCGTAACCAGCACATCGCCGCCAAACTGGCTGCTGGCGGCACGCGCCGCCGCCTCCACCTGCGCATCGGTGTCGGTGGGCAGGAGGGTGGCGCGGCTGATCTCGGCGCGGTTGGGCGTAATCAGCGCGGCCCCTGTGTAAATACCGAATGTCGGGCGCTTGGGGTCCACGATCACGGGCACGCTGGCCGCTGCCGCCCGCGCCATGATGCCCCCTATCACCTCATCGGACAGCACGCCCTTGGCGTAATCCGAGCACACCAGCACGCGCGCGCCCGGCAGGGCCGCGTCAACCGCGGCAAGCAGGCGGGCATTGGTTTCGGCGCGGAAGGGGGCGAGAATTTCCTCATCAATGCGGATGATCTGCTGCTGCCCGCCAAGGATGCGGGTCTTGGTGATGGTGGTCCATGCGGGGTCGATCACCCATCCGCCCGTGTCGATGCCGGGCCACGCGGCCAGTTTTTCACGCAGGGTACGGGCCGCGCCATCAGCACCCGCCACCCCGATCAGGCTGACCGGAGCGCCAAGGGCTGCCGCGTTGGCCGCGACATTGGCAGCGCCCCCCGGCGTTGCGTGCTCGCGCGCATGCAGCAGCACGGGCACCGGGGCCTCGGGCGAGATCCGGTTGACCGAGCCGGTAATGTAACGATCCAGCAGAAGATCACCCACGACAACAATCCGGCCGGGTGTGAGTGTATCAATCATCCATGATCCATCAGGACAGAAAAAAGGCAGGCACACGCGCTACCGCAGCAATAGGATATGGCGGCGTATCTGTCACGTCGCCCGGACTGGATGCTGCCTGCCCCGGGCGGATTTCGAAAAGGATAAAAGTTTCTGGGTGCCGCCTTTTTTCAAAAAGGCGGCTTTTTCTGAAGCTTTTTGCAAACAGCTTCACCAAAAACTTCTATTTCACGCCTTAAACGGCAGGCAGGATGCTGCTGGCGCCGTCATGCTCGAGCATGTCGATGATGGCGGCCGCCGTTTCCTCCACCGAGCGGTGGGTGACGTTTATGACCGGCCATTTATGCCGCGTGCACAGCCGCCGCGCCCAGAGCAGTTCCTCCTGCACGTTGACCGGGTCGATATAGGGCTTGACCGATGTTTCCGACATGCCGGGGGCCGCAATGGAGCGGCCCGGCAGCATCATGCCCACGCGGGAGCGACGGATTTCAAGCAGGGTATGCGCATCGATGGTCAGGCCCACCACAAGGCCGGGAAAATGTTCCAGCCCCGCAGGCAGCGGCGCATGCGGCACCAGCGGAATATTGGCAGCCCTGATGCCCCGGTTGGCCAGATAGAAACAGGTGGGCGTCTTGGATGTGCGCGACACACCCACAAGCACCACCTCCGCGCGGGTGAGGTCGGTTGTCTTCTGCCCGTCATCATGGGCAATGACATACTGCATTGCATCAATGCGGCGGCGGTAGCTGTCATCCATCACGTACTGGCCACCGGGGTGGCGCTCGGCGGGGATGCCGGTCTGCTGTTCAAGGAAATGGATCGTGCCATCAAGGATGTTCTTGACCTGCACCCCAAGGCGCGCGCACCCCACCCGCAGCATGGTCTGCAATTCGGGTGATGTGAGCGAGGACAGGACCGGCCCCGGCTCGTGACTGATCCCGGCCAGCACGCGGCCAACCTGCACGCGCGTGCGCACGAGGTTCCAGTTACGCAGGGCAAACTCGGCATCCTGGAACTGGGCGCCACAGGCGCGCATCACCGCCTCGAGCGCCTGTCCCGTCGCCTCGGATACAAGATGCAGGATGATCGGCTTTTCGCTCATTGTCCTGCCTGACAGGCGCGCCGCAGCCATGAGGCAGGCGACGCGCCATTTTTTCAGTATCTATGCCACCACAAGGCGGCGTCAGGCGGGGTTGCCAACCTTGCTGCGGGTGGCAAGGGCGGCCTGAGCCGCCGCAAGGCGGGCCACCGGCACGCGGAAGGGCGAGCACGATACATAGTCCAGCCCGACTTCCTCAAAGAACGCGATGGAATCCGGGTCGCCACCATGCTCGCCACAGATGCCCAGCTTGAGGTCGGGGCTGGTCTGCCGCCCCCGCTCCACGCCAAGGCGCACGAGCGCGCCCACGCCATCACGGTCGATGGACACGAACGGGTCGCGCGGCAGCAGGCCGTTATCGACATAATAAGGCAGGAACGAACCCGCATCATCACGCGACAGGCCAAAGGTGGTCTGGGTCAGGTCGTTGGTGCCGAACGAGAAGAAATCGGCATATTCCGCAATCCTGTCCGCCTGGATGGCGGCACGCGGCAGTTCGATCATGGTGCCAATATAATAGTTGAGGTTGGTGCCCTCTTCCTTCAGCACGCGGGCGATCTCGTCTTCGGCAGCGCGGCGGGTAGTGGCCAGTTCGGCCTGCGTTGCCACCAGCGGGATCATGATCTCGGGGCGGATGGGCTTGCCGAGTTCCTTCTCCACGATCACGGCGGCCTGGATCAGCGCGCGCACCTGCATGGCATAGATTTCCGGGCTGGTCAGGCCAAGGCGGCAGCCTCGGTGGCCCAGCATCGGGTTGGTCTCGGCCAGCGCCGCGCACCGGGCACGCACCTCTTCCACGCTCTTGCCCAGCGCCTGCGCCACTTCGACCATCTCGGCTTCCGCATGCGGCAGGAATTCGTGCAGCGGCGGGTCGAGCAGGCGCACGGTTACCGGCAGCCCGGCCATGATGCGGAACAGGCTGGCGAAGTCATCACGCTGGAAAGGCAGCAGCCCCGCAATGGCCTTCTGGCGCACCAGTTCGTCATCGGCAATGATCATCTGGCGCACGAGGCCGATGCGATCAGGGCCGAAGAACATGTGCTCCGTGCGGGCAAGGCCAATGCCTTCCGCGCCAAAGCGCCGGGCGGTGGCGGCATCGTCGGGCGTTTCGGCATTGGCGCGCACGCCAAGGCGGCGCACGCTGTCGGCCCAGCCCATGAGCGTGTTGAAATCATCGGACAGGGTGGGGGCTATGGTGGGCACGCGGCCCAGATAGACAGCCCCCGTGCCGCCATCAAGCGTGATCCACTCGCCCTGCGCGATGGTATGCGTGCCGATGGTCATGGTGCCGGCGGCGTAATCGACATGGATGCTGCCAGCGCCTGCCACGCACACGCGGCCCATGCCACGCGCCACCACGGCGGCGTGCGAGGTCATGCCGCCACGGGTGGTGAGCACGCCACGGGCGGCATGCATGCCGTGCACGTCCTCCGGCGAGGTCTCGATACGGACCAGGATCACATCCTCGCCCTTTGCCGCCCGTGCTTCACACTCCTCAGCCGAGAACACGACCGCACCGGCAGCAGCCCCTGGCGAGGCGGGCAGGCCGCGCGTGAGCTGCACGCGCTCGGCCTTGGGGTCGAGCGTGGGGTGCAGAAGCTGGTCAAGCGAGGAGGCGGGCACGCGGCGGATCGCATCCTCCTGCGTGATCAGGCCTTCACGCGCCATGTCGATGGCGATCTTGAGTGCTGCGGCAGCCGTGCGCTTGCCGCTACGGGTCTGGAGAATGTAGAGGACATTGCGCTGGACGGTGAATTCGATGTCCTGCATGTCCTTGTAATGGGTTTCGAGCACCGAGCGCACACGCATCAGCTCGGCGTAAGCCTGCGGCAGGGTGGTTTCCATCGGGTGCTGGCCCGCCTCGGCGCGCGCGCACGCCATGGGCTGCGGCGTGCGGATGCCCGCCACCACATCCTCGCCCTGCGCGTTGATGAGGTATTCGCCGTAGAAGATGTTCTCGCCCGTTGACGGATCACGCGTGAAGCATACGCCGGTGGCGCAGTCCTCGCCCATGTTGCCGAACACCATGGACTGCACGTTGACCGCCGTGCCCCATGAGGCCGGGATCTCGTGCAGCCTGCGGTAGGTGTTGGCGCGCGGGTTCATCCACGAGCCGAACACCGCCCCGATCGCGCCCCAGAGCTGGTCCTGCGGGTCGGTGGGGAATTCGGTGCCGGCATGGGTGCTGATGAGGTGGCGGTAATCGGCCACAATGGTGCGCCACTGCTCTGCCGTGATGGCGGTGTCGTCTTCCACCTTGCTGGCGCGCTTGAACTGCTCGAGCACGTCCTCGAAGTGATGGTGGGGCACGCCCATCACCACCGAGCCGTACATCTGGATGAAGCGGCGGTAGCTGTCCCATGCGAAGCGGGCATCGCCGGAGGAGCGGGCAAGACCTTCCACCGTCTCGTCATTGAGGCCGAGGTTGAGCACGGTATCCATCATGCCCGGCATGGACACGCGCGCGCCCGAGCGCACCGAGACCAGCAGCGGGGCCGCGGCATCGCCAAAGCGCAGGCCCATGGATTTTTCAACCCGCGCCAGCGCATCGGCAACCTGGGCGCGCAGGTCATCGGGATATTTCCGGCCATTTTCATAAAAGGCCGAACAGACTTCCGTTGTAATGGTGAAGCCGGGCGGCACGGGCAGGCCATTGGCCGCCATTTCCGCCAGGTTGGCGCCTTTGCCACCCAGAAGGTTGCGCATCTCCGCGCGCCCTTCGTTCAGGCCATCTCCGAAGCTATAAACCCATTTGGTCATGTCTGTTCGTTCCTACGCACGTCCGTCTGTCAAAGGATGACGCCTGCTCCGGCACAGGGTGAAACAGACGACCGTGCTTTTTAATATTGTTTGTTGTTGGCAGGTCCGGGCAGTGAATTTAACCAGCACGGGCAA
>NZ_BCTP01000002.1 GCF_001571345.1 Komagataeibacter xylinus NBRC 15237
GAAAAAGATCAAAAGTTTTATGGCGCCGCCTTTTTGAAAAAAGCTTCACCAAAAACGTCCTTATGATTCCTGGATCTTTTCCGGGCTGACTTTTCAAACAGTCTGTCAGGATTTGCCGTTCAGCGGGCTTCGCCAAGGCAGGCGAGCATGGCGGCCTGATCCGGTCGGGCCGCCACGCGTATGTTGCGCCACGCAGGCCCTGCCGCCAGGGTATTCGCCACACCCGCTGACATGGCCACCGCCACCACATGCCCCAGCATCGCGGCCTGCGCCGCGTTCAGCGCGGCAAGAAAAGCCTGCGCCGTGCGGGTGGAATAGAACAGGATCGCCGCCACCTGCTCTGCAAGCAGTGCCTGCGCCGCCTGCGCGGGCAGACGCTGTTCGGGGCTGGCCGCATAGACACAGCGCCGCATGACGCGAAACCCCGCCGCCCGCAGCCCCTGCGCCATATCGTGCCCATAGCCACGCCCCACGGCCAGCAGCAGCAGGCCACGCGCGGGCAGGGCCGCACGCAGCAGGGCGCCCAGATCATTCGCCGTGCCAGCCGCCATGACAACATGCGTAAACCCGGCCACGCGCGCCCGCGCGCCCGTGGCGTCACCCACCACATAGCAGGGTACATCGTGCCATGCGGGGCGATTGATGGCGGCAATGGCCTGCCCGCTGGTCAGCACGATGGCATCCGGCCGGGGCGTGCCCGGGGCAAGGGAAAGCGGTTCGACATGCAGCATGGAAGCCGCAATGGGCCGCCACCCCAGCCCGGCCACCGCCGCCATGGTGGGGGCGAGGCCCGGCGGGGGGCGGGTAATGATGACCCCGTCACGCATGACGGGGGCGTCTGGCGGACTAGGCGCTCTCGGCAAAGATGTCGGCCGGGCTGTCCGCGCGCAGGCTGCGGCCAAGGTCACGGCCCAGACGGGCTGCATCAGCCGGCGCACCGCTGATCGAGCGCTTGAGCAGGAAGGAGCCGTCTTCACGCGCCACAAGCCCGGTCAGGTGCAGTTCCGGCGCGCCACCGGCCACGACCGGGATCAGCCGCGCGTAGCCGCCAATGGGGGTGCGGCACGAACCGTCAAGCTCGGCCAGCAGCGCACGCTCGGCGGTGGCCACGGCGCGGGCCTCGTAATCCTCGATGGCGGAAAGCAGTTCGCGCAGTTCCACATCGCTTTCACGCACGGTAACACCCACAATGCCCTGCCCCGCCGCCGGCACCATGATGGTGGGGTCAAGGATCACGTCGGCGCGATCTTCCATGCCCAGGCGGCGCAGGCCCGCATAGGCCAGCAGGGTGGCATCGCACTGGCGCGCGGCCAGCTTGTCGAGCCGTGTCTGCACGTTGCCACGCAGCAGGCCGAATTTCAGGTCAGGGCGCACATGCAGCATCTGCGCCTGCCGCCGCACCGAGGCACAGCCCACCAGCGCACCCTGCGGCAGCACGGCATACGGATCCGCCGGGTCAGGCTCGCCGCAACCGGGGCCGAGGATCAGCACATCACGCGCATCCTCGCGCTTGAGCGTGCAGGCCAGCACCAGCCCCGGCGGCAGCGTGGTTTCGAGATCCTTGAGGCTGTGGACGGCAAAATCGATCCGGCCATCAAGCAGCGCTTCATGGATTTCCTTGGAGAACAGACCCTTGCCGCCAATTTCAGCCAGCTTGCGGTTGAGCACCTGGTCGCCCGTGGTGCTGATCTGGTGCTCCTGAAACGCGCCCATGTCGCGCAGAACGGGGCAGAAGCGGGTCAGCACCGTAAGGAAGGCGCGTGTCTGAACCAGTGCCAGCGGGGAGGCCCGCGTTCCGACCTTCAGCGGTAGCTGCCGCCGGTGGGGTTCGGTCTGGGTGGCTTCCTTTCGCTGGCGTGCAGCTGCCTCGGCCGCGACTTTCTGTAGCGCGGACGATGGAAACGGGGCGGATGGCTTTGCGGACTCCATATCGCGTGTCTATTACCGCATCGCGATAAAGGAAAGATGACAATCGACACATCCGGATTGTAAATTACGCCATGCACGCCAGCGACCAGACCCCACCCGATCTGCCAACTCCCGTTATGGCCATTGAATCTTCGTGCGATGACACCGCCTGCGCCATTGTCGCGACAGACGGTCGGATCGTGGCAGAAACGACATTAACGCAATCCGGCCATGTGCCATTCGGCGGGGTCGTGCCCGAAATCGCGGCCCGCGCCCACCTTGCCGCCCTGCCCGCGCTGGTGCGCGACACGCTGGCCAAGGCCAATATGCAGCCCCGCGAACTCGGCGCCATTGCCGCAAGCTGTGGGCCGGGGCTGATTGGCGGGCTGATCGTGGGCGCCGACATGGGCAAGGGCATGGCCATAGCACTTGATAAGCCCTTCATTGCCGTCAACCACATCGAGGCCCATGCGCTCACCGCCCGCCTGCCCGGCGTTGCCGAAAATGGCGCGCCGTTTCCCTACCTGCTCCTTCTTGTGTCAGGCGGGCACTGCCAGTGCATTGCGGTGGAAGGCGTGGGCCACTACCGCAGGCTCGGCGGCACGATTGATGACGCGGCGGGCGAGGCGTTTGACAAGGTGGCCAAGATGCTCGGCCTTGGCTGGCCGGGTGGTCCGGCGGTGGAGGCCCTTGCGCGTGAGGGCGACCCGCGCGCGGTCGCCCTGCCCCGCCCGCTGATGGGGCGCCCGGGCTGTGACTTCTCTTTCTCCGGCCTGAAAACCGCCGTGGCGCAGAAACTGCCCACGGCAGTACGCACCGCCCTGCCCCGGCAGGAAGCCGCCAATATTGCCGCGAGCTTCCAGCAGGCGGTGAGTGACATCGTGATCGACCGCCTTGGCCATGCGCTGGACATGATGGAACGCCCCACCACCCTGGTGGTGGCGGGCGGGGTTGCGGCCAATGGCGTGCTACGCGCCAGCCTGCGCGATTTTGCGGCCCGCCACGACCTGCCCTTCGCCGCCCCTCCGCTCAGGCTGTGCACCGATAACGCGGTAATGGTGGCGTGGGCCGCGATCGAGACCATGCGCGCGCGCCGTGAAGCGGGCCTGCCCATTCCCAACGACATCGCCCTGCGTCCACGCCCGCGCTGGCCGCTCGCGGAGATGGCGCAGCGCATGACCGCGGACCCGCTTGAAACAATGCCTTAAGAAGATAAAAGTTTCTGGCGACGCTTTTTTCAAAAAGCTTCGAAAGACGCCGCCTTTTTGAAAAAAGGCGGCACCCAGAAACTTTTATCACACGCGCTCCTCTTCCCCTTGCCCGGCAACCCCGCGCGGCGCATTGCGGTTAGGCACATGACAGAAGGCCGGTTTACGGCACGCACCCGCGGAGAACGCACATCATGACCCACACCAAACGCATCGCCGTGATCGGCGCGGGGGCCTGGGGCACGGCGCTGGCCCTGCAGGCAGCCCGCGCGGGCGCACATGTCACGCTGTGGGCGCGCAATCCCGCCGCCCTCTCGGCAGGAAGGGTCATGCCGCGCCTGCCCGGCTTTGCCCTGCCCGAGACCATTACCGTAACCGACACCCTACCCCGCCAGGCCGAGCTGATGCTGCTGGCCTGCCCCATGCAGCACCTGCGCGCGGTCGCCAGCGCGCTACACCCCTGCGCGCCCGTGATCGCCTGCTGCAAGGGCATCGAGCAGGCCACCGGCCTCATGCCGCTGCAGGTGCTGGGCGAGGTGTTTCCCCATAGCGTGCTGGGCGTGCTGTCCGGCCCCAATTTCGCGCATGAAGTGGCAGCGGACCTGCCTGCCGCCGCCGTGCTGGCCAGCGCCGAGCGCGCGCAGGCCCGCAGGCTGGCCGACCTGCTCACCACCCCCGCCTTCCGCCTGTATGCCAGCGATGACCCGACCGGCGTGCAGCTTGGGGGCGCGGCCAAGAACGTGGTGGCCATTGCCGCAGGCGCCACCATGGGCGCGAAACTTGGCGAGAACGCGCGCGCGGGGCTGATCACCCGCGCCATTGCCGAACTCGCCCGCCTGTCGCACGCGCTGGGCGGCAAGGTGGAAACGCTGTCCGGCCTGGCAGGGATTGGCGACCTGCTGCTCACGTGCACGGGGGCGGCCTCGCGCAATTACCGGCTGGGGCTGGCCGTGGGGCAGGGCATGCCCGCGCATGCAGCCGCCGCGGCCCTTGAGGGCGTGGCCGAAGGCATGGCCACCGCACCCGCCCTGCACCGTCTGGCGCAGGCGCACGGGGTCAGCACGCCCGTCATCGCCACGGTGACCAGCCTGCTGGCGGGCGAGATCGACATGGCGCAGGCAGCAACCACGCTTCTGGCCCGGCCCGTGGGGCATGAATTCGCCTGACCGGAGCACGGGCTACATTGCACATCTGCAAACAGGCAGCTTGACCCCCGGCGCGCTAGCCTGCAATCGGATCATTCCGGCGCGCATACGAGACCGAGCATTCCATGACCACGATCTACGATTTTAAACTTCCCGCCCTAGATGGTTCCGAGATCGACCTCGGCACGATGCGGGGCAAGCCGATCCTGATTGCCAATACGGCCTCGAAATGCGGGTTCACCCCGCAATATGAGGGGCTGCAGGGCCTGTGGACCACATGGCGCAGCCATGACCTGATGGTGATTGGCGTGCCATCGGGTGATTTCGGCAACCAGGAACTCACAACCCCTGCCGATATCGGCACATTCTGCCAGCGCAACTACAACGTCACCTTCCCGCTTACGGTCAAAAGCCATGTGAAGGGGCAGCAGGCGATCCCGCTGTTCCGCTGGCTGGCGCGCGAGGGGGGATTCCTGTCGCTGCCACGCTGGAACTTCTACAAATACCTGATCGGGCGCGACGGCAACCTGGCCAACTGGTTCACCTGCGTCACCTCGCCCGAATCGCGCCGCGTGCGCATGGCGGTCGAACGCGCCGTGATGGATCACTGATGGGTCGCCTGATCCGCTCCGCCGCATGCTGAAAGGCTTCCTGACCGTAAGCGGCTGGACCATGATCAGCCGCATCCTCGGGCTGGTGCGCGACCAGCTTCTGGCAGCCCTGCTGGGCACGGGGGTGGCGCAGGATGCGTATCAGATCGCCTTCCGCCTGCCCAACATGTTCCGCCGCCTGTTTGGCGAGGGCGCGCTCAATGCCGCCTTCGTGCCGCTGTTTGCCTCCCTGCTTGAACGCGAGGGCAAGGACACCGCGCGGCAGTTCGCCAGCGAGACCATGAGCGTGCTGCTGTCGTGGCTTTTGCTGCTGACCGTGCTGGGCGAGATCTTCATGCCCGGCGTGCTGCGCGTGATCGCACCGGGCTTCGCGCATGGGGATGTGCGCGATTCGCTGGCCATCTCGCTCAGCCGCATCACGTTTCCCTACCTGCTCATGATCTGCGGGGCGGCACTCGTCTCGGGCGTGCTTAACGGCATGCACCAATTCGGCGTGGCGGCGGCCGCCTATGTCAGCTTCAACGTGGTGGGCATTGCCGCCATATTGCTGCTGCCGCCCCTTACCGGCGATGTAGCCCATGCCGCGGCGTGGGGCGTAAGCGCCTCGGGCGTGGTGCAGTTCGGCATCCTGCTCTATGCGGCAAGCCGGGCGGGCATGCGCCTGCGGCTGGTCATGCCGTGCCTTACGCCGCGCATCCGCACGCTGCTGGCCCGCATGGGCGTGGGGCTGGTGGGCAGCGGCATTACCCAGATCAACTTCCTGGTCGATACCATCATCGCCACGCTGCTGCCCGCGGGCAGCGTGTCGCTCATGTATTTTGCCGACCGGGTGAACCAGTTGCCGCTTGGCGTGCTCGGCGCCGCGGCGGGCACCACGCTGCTGCCCGTGCTCACCCGCCACCTTGCCGCCGATGACGAGGCAGGCGCCCATGGCGTGCAGAACCGCGCCATTTCCTACGCCCTGATCCTGACCCTGCCCGCCGCCGCTGGCCTGCTGGTGCTGGCGGCCCCGGTCATGATGGCGCTGTTCGGCCACGGGCAATTCACGGCGCATGACGCGGTACTGGCCGCGCAGTCGCTGCGGGCCTATGCACTGGGGCTGCCCGCCTTCGTGCTGGTCAAGGTGCTCTCGCCCGGCTTCTTCGCGCGCGGCGATACGCGCACGCCGGTGCTTGTGGGCATGGGCACGCTGGCGCTCAACTTCATTCTCAACATCAGCTTCATGCACTGGCTGGCCCATATCGGCCCGCCTCTGGCCAGCAGTCTTGCCGCCATGGTCAATGCGGGCGTGCTGGCCTTCATCCTGCTGCGGCGCAAGGCACTTGTGCCTGACCCTGACCTGCTGCGCCAGCTTGCGGGCATGGTGGGCTGTGCCGGGCTGATGGCGGGCGGCGTGGCCCTGCTGGGCCATACACCGCTGGGCCGGGCCATGGAGGCAGGCCCGGTCATGCGGCTTGTCGATGTGGGCGTGCTGATCGGCCTTGGCGTGAGCCTGTATCTCGTGGCCCTGCATGTGCTCGGGGTGACCGACCTGCGGCTCGCCCTTGGCGCGGTCAGACGGCGGCTGGGCCGGAAGCGGCAGGCCTGAAAGCCCCCTGAAACCAGCGGATAAAAGCTTCACCAGAAACTTTCTTGTGCTCCCTGCTGGCGAATCCCCCACCCCACCGGTAGACACCAGACATGACATTTCCATCTCCCGAAGGCGCCACACCCGCCATGGCGCAGTGGTTTGCGCTCAAAGCCGAACACCCCGACGCCCTGCTGTTCTTCAGGATGGGAGATTTCTACGAACTCTTCTTCAATGATGCCGAAGCAGCGGCCTCGGCCCTTGATATTTCGCTCACCGCGCGCGGCACGCATGCGGGCCAGCCCATCGCCATGTGCGGGGTGCCAGTGCATGCGGCGCAGGCCTATCTGGCGCGGCTGATCCGCCGGGGCTTTCGCGTGTCGGTGGCCGAGCAGACCGAGCAGCCGCGCAAGGGGCGACCGGCCTCCAAGGGGCCGCTGCGGCGCGAGGTCGTGCGCCTGATCACGCCGGGCACGCTGACGGAAGATGAACTGCTTGAAGCCGGGCGCCAGAACCTGCTGGCCTGCATCATCTGCCCCACCGGGCGCGACGCGGGCGATCCCGGCCTTGCGTGGATCGATATTTCCACCGGCCTGTTCGAGACCGCAAGCGTGCCCGCGCGCGACCTGAACGACCTGCTTGGCCGCCTCGACCCCGCCGAGATCCTGTGCGCGGAGAATGTGGAGCTGGGCGATTTCGACCCCCGTCGCACCCCCATCGTGCCCCCGCCCGGCGCTGAGGCCGCCCGCACCCGCATGGCCGAGGCCTTTGGCGTGGCCAGCCCCGATGCGTTCGGCACCTTCAGCGATACAGAGGCGCAGGCCGCAGCCGCAGCCCTGGACTACATCCGCCGCAGCCAGGCGGGCCAGTTGCCGCGCCTGTCGCACCCCCGCCCCAGCGACAGCCAGGACGTGCTCGGCCTTGACCCCGCCACCCGCGCCAGCCTCGACCTGCTGCGCACGCGTGATGGCACGACCGAGCACACCCTGTTTGCTGCCGTGGCCCGCACCGTCACCGCGGCAGGCAGCCGCATGCTGGCCGACTGGATCGCAGCGCCCCTGACCGACCCCGCCCGCATTGCCCGCAGGCAGGCCGGGTGGGTCTGGCTGCTTGACAGGGCGGGCGTGCGCGACGACCTGCGCACCCACCTGCGCACCGCCCCCGACATGGCCAGGGCACTTGGCCGCCTGTCGCTCGGGCGCGGGCAGCCGCGTGATGCCGGGGCCATCCGGCTGGCGCTGCGCGTTGCGCGTGAAATCGGTCAGATCCTGAACCAGCAGGCGGACCTGCCGCCCCTGCTGGCCATGGCCGTGGGCCACCTTGACCGCGCGCACGACCTGCAGGCCCTGCTGGAGCGCGCGCTGAGCGAAAACCCGCCCGCGCGCATGGACGAAGGCGGCACCATCGCCGCGGGCTATGATGAGGAACTCGACGCCCAGCGCGAACTGCGCGATGGCAGCAGGCGCATCATCGCGGCCCTGCAGAAGGAATATGCCGAGGAATTCGGCATCTCCAACCTCAAGATCCGCCATCATGCCCAGCTTGGCTACGTCATCGAGGTGCCTGCCGCAGCAGCAGCGCGCCTGCGCGGGCGTGAAGACCTGATCATGCGCCAGGGCACGGCCAGTTCCAGCCGGTTTGCCACCGAGCGGCTGGCCAGCCTCGACCAGCAGATTGCACAGGCCGCCGAGAACGCCGCCCTGCGCGAGCGCCACCTGTTTACGCAGGTGGTGGGTCATATTCTCGATGAAGCCACCCTGCCGGACATGGCCGCTTCCCTTGCCGTGATCGACATCATGCAGTCCTGCGCGGTGCTGGCGGGCGGCGGTGCGTGGTGCTGCCCGGCGGTGGGCGATGATACGTCCTTCATCATCCGCGCGGGCCGTCACCCCGTGGTCGAGGCAGCCCTGCCGCGCAACACCCGCTTCACCCCCAATGACTGCGACCTCGAGCCCGACCACCGCATCATGCTGCTGACGGGGCCGAACATGGCGGGCAAGTCCACCTTCCTGCGGCAGGCGGCACTCGCCGTCATCCTCGCGCAGGCGGGGTTGCCGGTGGCCGCGGCGAGCATGCGCCTCGGCGTGGTGGACCGGCTGTTCTCACGCGTAGGGGCTGCCGATGACCTCGCGCGCGGGCGCTCGACCTTCATGGTGGAAATGACCGAGACGGCGGCCATCCTCAACCAGGCCGGCCCGCGCTCCCTTGTGGTGGTGGACGAGATCGGGCGCGGCACCTCCACGCTCGACGGGCTGGCCATTGCCTGGGCCGTGCTGGAAACGCTGCATTCCACCCTGCGCTGCCGCGCCATATTCGCCACCCACTTCCATGAACTCGCCGAGCTCGCCAACACCATGCCCCGCCTCACCCCGCACACCATGAGCGTGCGGGAATGGAAGGGGCAGGTCATCTTCCAGCATGAAGTGGTGCCCGGCTCGGCGCGGCGTAGCTGGGGCGTGCATGTCGCCCGCCTTGCCGGCGTGCCCGAGCCCGTGGTGCGCCGCGCGGGCCGCCTTCTGGGCATGCTGGAGAAGGAGCGCGGCAGGCAGGCCCCGCCGCTGCCCCTGTTCGAGCAGCAGGCCGAAATGGTGGAAGACACGCCCGCGCAGGCCGCCCTGCCACCCGCCGCCCTTGATATGCTCGAAGCACTCGACCCCGACGCCCTCAGCCCGCGCACGGCGCTGGAAATGCTCTATAAACTCAAAAAACTGCTGAAACCCTGATACGGCTCTGGACCTGACCCCATCAAGGGCGGCACACTCCCGGACTCGATCATTCTCGCCACTTACAGGACGCCATCCGCCCACGATGTCGAACGCTGCCCCCCTTCCCGCCTCCTCCGTCGAGGCGATGACCGACGCCCTCCATGCCGCCCTGTTTCCCGCAGGGGAGCCGGACGGCACGCGCGCCCTGCCCCCGCGTGAGGAGGCGATCAGGCTGTTCCGCCGCCACCTGTCGCGCTACCAGGCGCATGTGCGCGAGGAATTCGAGCATCACCGCCTTGGTGGCGCTGAAGCGGGCAAGCTGCTCGCGGCCTATACCGATGGCATGATCCGCGAGCTCGGTGCCTACGCCATGGCGCAGACCGGCATCGATTCGCACCACGAGGCCCCGTTTGCCATCGCAGCCACGGGGGGCTACGGGCGCGGGCTGCTCGCCCCGTTCAGCGATATCGACCTTTTGTTCCTGACCCCCGATGCGCAGGGCGAGGACATGCGCGCCTGCGTGGAATACATCCTGTATTTCCTGTGGGATCTGGGGCTGAAGGTGGGCCACGCCACCCGCACCATCAACGAGTGTATTGCCGAGGCGGAAGCCGACACCACGGTGCGCACCACCCTGCTTGATGCGCGGATCCTGACCGGCAGCGAATCGCTGTTCTCCATGTTCCAGGCCCGCTACATCGTGGCCTGCGTCAAATCCGGCGCCGACCGCTTCATTACCGACAAGCGTAAGGAGCGCGCCGCCCGCCACCAGCGCTTTGGCGACAGCCCCTACCTGGTCGAACCCAACGTGAAGGAAGGCCGCGGCGGCCTGCGCGACCTCCAGACACTGTACTGGATGTGCCGCTACACCTTTGGCACGCGGCATGTGTCCGACCTGCTGGCGCCCGGATTCAGCGAGCTTGGCCTGCTGACCGAGCCCGAAGCCAAGCGCGCGCGCCGCGCGTGGGACTTCCTGTGGCGGGTGCGCTTTCACCTGCATTACGTCTCGGGCCGGGCGGAAGAACGCCTGACATTCGACGTGCAGCCCGTGGTGGGCGGGCGCATGGGCTATACCCGCCACGGGCGGCAGGTGGGGGTGGAGCGCTTCATGCGCCACTACTTCCTGACCGTGCGCGAGGTCATGCGCCTGACCCTGGTGCTCGAGCCCGCCGTGCTGCGCCAGGCGCTCGGCCCGGTGGCCAACGCGCCCGAGGCCGACAGCCAGATGCGCGATGCGGGCTTTACCGTGATTGACGGCCGCATCCTGCCCCAGCGCGGCACGTCGTTCGAGAATGAACCCATCCAGATGATGCGGCTGCTGGACTGGGCCAACAAGCGCAAGCTGCCGATCCACCCCATGGCCATGCACCAGCTCATCCGCTGGGAGCGCAAGGCCGCCAGCCTGCGCGGCGACCCCGAGACCGCGCGCATCTTCCTTGACCTGATGTGTGGCGCGCCCCCCGAGCGCCCGCAGCGCGCGGCACGTGCGGAAGAGGAAAAGCCCGAGGCCATTCCCAGCTTCCACCTGATGGATGAGGGGCGGCGCAAGGGGAATGCCTACTGGCTGCACATCCTCAACGAGACCGGGCTGATGGGCCGCCTGCTGCCCGACTGGTCGCGCGTGGTGGGGCAGATGCAGTTCGACACCTACCATGTGTTCACGGTTGACGAGCACATCATCGACGCGCTGCGCATCCTTGGCCGGGTCGAGCATGGCCACATGGCCGATGAAATTCCCATCGCCTACGACCTGGCGCGCAACCTGCATTCACGCCGGGCGCTGTACGTGGCGGTCATGCTGCATGACATCGCCAAGGGGCGCGGGGGCGACCATTCGGAAATCGGGTCGCAGATCGCGCTGTATGTCTGCCCCGAACTGGGCATGGACAGCGAGGAGACGGAAACCGTGTCATGGCTGGTGCTGCACCACCTGCTGCTCAGCCACACCGCCTTCCAGCGCGATATCGACGACCCCAAGACCATCCTTGACCTTGCCGACATCATCCAGTCCCCCGAGCGGCTGCGGCTGCTGCTTTTGCTGACCATCGTGGACATGCGTGCGGTCGGCCCGCGCGTGTGGAACGCGTGGAAGGCAACGCTGCTCAACGAGCTTTACATGCGCGTGGCCGAAGTGCTCGAAGGCAGCCTTGCCACCACCGAGCGCGACGTGCGCGTGGAGCGCGCCAAGGCCGCCACCGCCGCGTGGCTGGTGGAAGACGGCATGAACGAGGCCGAGGTGCAGCACTTCATGAGGCTGGGCTATGGCAGCTACTGGCTGTCCTTCGATCATGACACCCATGCCCGCCATGCCCTGCTCATTGGCGAATCCGAGCGCCTGCACTCCCCCCTTACGGTCGAGACCCAGCCCCTGCCCGCGCGCGGCGTGACCGAGGTGACCATCTACGCCGCCGACCATCCGGGCCTGTTCTCGCGCATTGCGGGTGCGGTGGCCATTGCAGGCGCCTCGATCGTGGATGCGCGCATTCACACCATGACCAACGGCATGGCGCTCGACACGCTGTGGATTCAGGACGCAGGCGGCGCCGCCTTTGAAGAACCGCAGCAGCTTGCCCGCCTGTCGCTGCTGATCGAGCAGGCGATGACCGGGCAGATCAACATCAACCGCGAGATTGCGCAGTGTGGGCGCAGGGTATCGGGGCGGCGCATGCGCGCGATCCATGTGCCGCCGCGCGTGGTGATCGACAATCGCGCCTCAAACACCTGCACGGTGGTCGAGATCAACGGGCGCGACCGCCCCGGCCTGCTGCATGATGTCACGGCGGCGCTGAGCGAGCAGAAACTCCAGATCGCCTCCGCCCACATCACCACCTATGGCGTGCGGGCGGTGGACGTGTTTTACGTCAAGGACCTGTTCGGGCTGAAAATTACCGACAAGGGCCGCCTCGACGCCCTGCGCACAGCCCTGCTGTCGGGCCTGCAGGAGGCTGAAGCCGCGGCCCAGCGCCGTTCATCCGAGCTCGAATCCATCACCATCTAGCGCGGATCCAGTTTGCATGGACACATTCAAACTGGTGAAGATGCTCAATAAACAATGAGTTGGAGCAATTCCACCGAGCCAGAGTTCAATGGAATTGCTCTAGCCGCCTTTGCCGCCTGACCCAGCCCTGCAGGGCGGTCACGATGCCAGCGATCACGGGTTGCCATGCCCGGCCGGGCGGTTGCAGGGCAGGCTGGCGCAGCACGCGCACGCTGTCATACCACCGGCTGGCCGGAGCCGGGCCGCTCGCACCGGGCACACAGACCGGCGGGCAGATACCCTCCGCCTGATCCGCATCGAATGCTTCTGCCCACCGCCAGTCCCCGCCAAAACGGCTGAGCAGCCAGACCGGGCAGCCCATGGCCCCTGCCAGATGGGCGGCCAGCGTATCGACGCTGATCACCAGATCCAGCGTGGCAATCAGGCGGGATGTTTCAAGCAGGTCCGCATCCTCTGCCAGCTCATGGCGCATGAAAGCCGGGTCCAGCGCCAGGTTGCGGTCAGGGCGCAGCGCAATGAACGTAACCCCCTCAACCTGCGCCAGCGCGGCCAGTGCTTTGGCCGCGATCGAGCGCCGTGCATCAAAACGATAGGCGGCATTGCCCGCATGGCACAGCCCGACCCGCAACGGACCGGCATGCCGGTCTGGCCGCCACGCATCCCGCCCCAGATAGGGCCGGAACGGCGCCACCGCATGCACGCCCAGAAGCATGGGCAGGCTGAACAGGTCACACTGGCAGGCTACGCCCTGATAATCATTTTTATCAGGGGTGATAATTTCAATATCATGCAACGCCCTTTCACCCGCCGCCTGCCCCAGCGTTGCCGCCAGCCGGTGCAGGGCGGGCGGCACCTCCAGCACGACCGGCGCGCGCCTTGCCGCCAGCAGCACATAGCGCAGGAAATGCACCGCATCGCCCAGCCCCTGCCCCATCGTGACCAGCAGCCTGCGCCCTGAAGGCAGCACCTGCCCCTGCCAGCGCGGCAGGCGGTGCGCGGCAGGGTGCGGCGGCATGAAGCCGAGGCGGGATTCCCACAGCGCCCAGCCCTGCGCCAGATCGCCTTCGGCCAACCGTGTCACGCCAAGGTTGAACCGCACGCGGGCCAGCGTTGCCGCATCGGGCGCGGGGCTTGGGGCCAGCAGGCTTTCATAGGCCGCGCGGGCCTGATCGTGCTGGCCGGACTCAAACAGGGCGGTGGCATGGTTGAGGGCAATGCGGGCATCGCCCGGCTGTGCGCGGCGGGCATTGGCCAGCATGGCCTGCGCCTGCGCCATGTCGCCCAGCGCCATCAGGGTCAGGCCCAGATTGTTTGCGGTTTCAGGCGCAGGATCATGCCGCAGGGCCGCGCGTAGCATGGTCGCGGCAGGGCGCAGGCGGCCCGTGGCAAAGAGCAATGCGCCAAGGGTGGCGCGCGCCTGCCCGTCGGCTCCGTCATGGGCCAGCCGGTGGCGCAGCACGGTTTCGGCCTCGGCCCTGTGGTCGTGGGCGAGCAGCATGCTCACCAGTTCATGCACCGCTACGCCATCATGAGGCGCATTGCCCACTACATGGCGCATCTGCGCCAGGGCCGCCGCCCCCCGCCCGCGCCGCCACCAGAAACGCGCCTGCGCCACCCGCGCGGCCACGCCGCTCAACGTGACCGCGCGGGCATGGGCCGCCTCCGCCGCCGCCATATCGCCCGTGCGTTCCATGATCTCGGCCAGCGCCAGCATGATCGCGCCATCATCGGGGCGGTAAAGGCAGGCGGCCCGGATCGCGGCCCGTGCGGCATCACCGTGCCCGCAGGCCAGTAGCGCGTGGGCCAGCACCTCATGATAATGCGCCAGATGGGGATGACCCGGCGGCGCGACCAACCGTGCCCGCCCGGCAAGGCTTATGGCACGATCCGCCCGGCCAAGCGCCAGCGCAATACAGGCAAGGCCATGCAGGGCGTCAGGATCATCAGGCCAGAAACCCCGCATGGTGGCAAAACAGGCGCGGGCCCCCGCCATGTCGCCCGCCCGCAGCGCCACCTGCCCCCGTGCCAGCAGGCCATTGCGCCCCGTCATCGCGTTCATGGCATGTGCTTTCCCTTGATTGCTGGCAGGACTGGTTTGCATACAGGGCGGGCGGTTAAGGAATGGTTTGCAGGCGACACCCGCACACCGGGCGGCGTTTTCCGAAGCTTTTTGAAAAAAGCTTCACCAAAAACTTTCTTATGTCTTACAGACTGGTGGGCATGATTTTTACGCAGGAGTGCGCATGAACATCCCGTCCCGCCCCACCGGCCAGCAGGCCTATGACATCCTGCGCCAGCGTTTTGCCCGCATGGGGCAGATCCGCAACGCGCTCGGCATTCTGGGGTGGGACAAGGACACCATCATGCCCGCAGGCGCTGCCGACAGCCGCGCCGAGAGCATCGCCACGCTTGCCGTGCTCTCGCACGAACTCATGACCGCGCCCGACATGCCCGACCTGCTCGCCCGCGCCGAACCCGGCACGGACGCCATGGCCACGGCCAACCTCGTCGAGATGCGCCGCCAGCACGCCCATGCCGCCGCCGTGCCGGGTGACCTGGTGGAGGCGACATCCCGCGCGGCCTCGCGTTGCGAGATGGCCTGGCGCACCGCGCGGCAGGACAGCGATTTCGCCAGGCTTCTGCCCCACCTGCAAACCGTGCTGGACTGCACCCGCGCCGTCGCTGCCGCCAAGGCCGGGGCCCTCAACCTCTCGCCCTACGACGCGCTGCTTGACCAGTATGATGCAGGCACAAGGCAGGCGGATATCGACCCTGTTTTTGCCGAACTGGCCAGCGAACTGCCCCACCTGATCGCCACCGCGCTGGACCACCAGAAAAGCCTGCCAGCCCCCATTGCCCCCACCGGCCCGTTCGCCGTGCCCGCGCAGGAGAAACTGGGCCGCGAGACCATGGCCGCCCTTGGCTTTGACATGCAGCGCGGGCGGCTTGATGTCAGCCTGCATCCCTTCTGTGGCGGGGCGGAAGATGACGTGCGCATCACCACCCGTTACGAGACTGATGACTGCATCAACGCGCTGATGGGCATCGTGCACGAAACCGGCCACGCATTGTATGAGCAGGGCCTGCCCAAAGACTGGCGCGCCCAGCCCGTGGGCGAGGCACGCGGCATGAGCCTGCATGAAAGTCAGTCCCTGCTGATGGAAATGCAGGTGGCGCGCAGCCGTCCCTTCATGGAGTGGATGGCCCCGCGCCTGCGCGCCGCTTTTGGCGGCAACAGTAATGATGCGCCGTGGGGGGCTGACAACCTGCACCGCCTTGTCACCCGCGTGCGGCCCGGCTTCATCCGCGTGGATGCTGATGAGGTCACCTATCCCGCCCATATCCTCGTGCGTTACGAGATGGAAACCGCGCTGATCGCGGGCACAATGAAGCTGGCCGACCTGCCCGATGCCTTCAATGCCCGCATCCATGACCTGCTGGGCCTGAAAGTGCCCAATGACCGTCTGGGCTGCCTGCAGGATATTCACTGGCCGTCCGGCTCGTGGGGGTATTTCCCCACCTATACGCTGGGCGCGATCATTGCAGCGCAGTTGCGCGAGGCCGCCATGCGCGACAACCCCGCCATCATGCCCGCCATCGCGAAAGGCGACTTCACGCCCCTGCTCGACTGGCTGCGCCCGCGCATCCATGCCCGTGGCAGCGGGGCGAGCACAAAGGAGATCGTGCGCGACGCCACCGGGGCCGTGCCCAATACCGGGCCGTATCTGCGCCATCTGCGGCAGCGTTACTGCGCGCAGGTTTGACCCCTTTGAATTCATAAAAGGCTTCAGGTGCCGCCTTTTTTCAAAAAGGCGGCGTCTTGCGACGCTTTTTGAAAAAAGCTTCGCCAAAAACTCTATCCGGTTTTCCCGGCACGCATCAGGTCAGGGCGGGCATGCCGCATCATGCCCTTGCCATTCGCCCCCGTTCGTGACGAGATAAGGCGCGATGCACGCCATGATCCCTACAGCCTTCCGCCGCCTGCGCCCTGCGGGCCTTCTCCTTGCCTGCGGCGCCAGCCTGCTGGCCATGCTGCCTGCCGCCCATGCCGCCAAGCCCGCGCCGCCGCTCAACCCGCCCGCGGCACTTGAGGAGGTCGCATCCTCCTCCACCAGCGCATGGGACCGCGTGGTGGTGCTGCCCGATGGCAGGCTGCTCGTTGAACTGCCGCGCTGGGCGGGCAATAGCGGGCCGGGGCTTGCCGTGCTTGATGCCAGCGGCAACCCCCAGCCCTACCCCGACGCCACATGGAACGACCCCGCCGCCCCTGCTTCCTCGCGCTTTGTGGCACCGGCTGACATGCAGCTCCAGCCCGATGGCACGCTGTGGGTGCTTGATAGCGGCCAGCCCGACCCTGCGGGCAGGCCGCTCGAGGGCGGCCCCAAGATCGTGAAGCTCGATACAAAGGGCCAGCGCGTGCTCCAGACCTGGCCGCTCAACCCCGACATGCTGCGCGCTGGCAGCTACGCCGCCACCATGCGCGTGGCGCGTGGCCATGCCTTTGTGGGCGATGGCGGGGTTCCGGCCATGATCGTGGTCCAGCTCGACACCAACATCCAGCGCCGCCTGATGGAGCACACGCCCGCACTCACCGCCCACCAGCCCATCACGGTGGAGGGCAAGGTGGCGACCAACCCGGCAGGCCATACCGCCATTGTCAATATCAGCCAGATGGATGTCAGCGCCGATGGGCAGTGGCTGTATTTCGAGCCGCTCTGTGGCCCGGTCTACAAGCTCGATACCGACCTGCTCGTGGACCCCGACGTCACCCCCATCGAACTCGAGGAAGGCCCGACACTGTGGTACAAAACGCCCCCGCTCGGTGGCATTACCGTGGGGCCGGATGGCACGCTGTATTTCAATGACGTGTCCACCGGCAGCATCTTCCGCCTGATGCCCGACCGCGTGTACCAGAAAATCGTGACCGACCCGCGCCTGCACTGGCCCGCGGGCTCGTTTGCCACGAAGGACGGCCAGCTTTACGTTCCCGCCGCCCAGCTTGACCGGACGGCCCCGCTCAATGGCGGCACCAATGCCATACAGTGGCCGGTGCATATCTACCGCATCAATATCGGCAACCTGCCCCCGCCTAAATTCTGACACACCGCCAGCGGAATCGCGCAAGCCGGTCCCGCGCCCCCTTCGCGCGGGGGGCGGTTGGGATTATGATGGCGCCATGCGCTATATTTCTACCCGGGGGCAAGCCCCCGTCCGCGATTTTTCGTCCGTTCTGCTGGCGGGGCTGGCAGAGGACGGTGGCCTGTACCTGCCGGAAAGCTGGCCCGAGCTTTCGGTCGATGACTGGCGTAGCCTGCGTGGCCTGCCCTACCCGGAGCTTGCGGCCCGGATCATCGCCCCCTTCGCCGAAGGCTCGATTACGCACGATGTGCTGCTGAAGCTGTGCCGCGAGGCCTATGCCCGATTCGATCACCCCGCCATCGTGCCGCTGACGCAGGTGGAAGACGGGCTGTTCGTGCAGGAACTGTTCCACGGCCCGACGCTGGCCTTCAAGGACATGGCCATGCAGCTGCTTGGCCGCCTGTTCGACCATGTGCTGACCGCGCGTGACGAGAAAGTGACCATCGTGGGTGCGACCTCGGGTGATACCGGCTCGGCCGCCATCGAGGCCTGCCGTGGCCGCGAGCGCCTGCGCGTGGTGATCCTGCACCCCGAGGGCCGCACATCGGAGGTGCAGCGCCGGCAGATGACCACCGTGCTGGAACCCAACGTGACCAACCTTGCGGTCAAGGGCACGTTTGATGACTGCCAGGACCTGGTCAAGGCCATGTTCGCCGACCTGCCCTTCCGCACGGACATGAACCTCTCGGCGGTCAACTCCATCAACTGGGCGCGCATTGCAGCCCAGGTGCCCTATTACGTCTATGCCGCCCTCGCCCTTGGCGCGCCCGACCGCGAGGTCTCGTTCGCGGTGCCCACCGGCAATTTCGGCAACGTACTGGCCGCCTGGGTGGCCCGCCGCATGGGCCTGCCCATCCGCGCGCTGTGCGTTGGCTCCAACCGCAACGACATCCTGAGCCGCTTCCTCAACGAGAACGACATGAGCATCCACGGCGTGGTGCCCAGCCTGTCGCCCTCGATGGATATCCAGGTCTCGTCGAACTTCGAGCGCCTCCTGTTCGAACTGCTCGACCGCGACGCCGCGGCCTGCGCGCGCATCATGACCGCATTCCGCAAGACCGGCGTGATGAAGGTGTCCACCCCCGTGTGGGACCGCGCCAATGCCCTGTTCCACGGCATGGCGCTTGATGATGACGCGACGGCAGCCGAAATCCGCACGCTCAATACGCGCAGCCACTACCTGGCCGACCCGCACACCGCCATCGGCATTGCGGCGGGGCGCGCCTTCCGTGAGCCGGGCATTCCCATGGTGGCCATGTCCACAGCGCACCCGGCCAAGTTCCCTGATGCGATGGCGAAGGCCACCGGCATCCGCCCGGCCCTGCCCGACTCGCTTGCCGACCTGTATGACCGGCCCGAGCGCTACACCGTGGTGCCCGCCGATCTGGGCATGATCGAGGACAAGGTGCGCGCGGCGGTCCTGACCAACACGCCCTGAGCCTTTCCCCCATCCATCTTACGTAAACAAGGGGTTGCTGGCGCCAAGGCGCCACGCCGCCCGCAGGACCAGCATGACCGACCTGATCAATGTGACCCGACTGGACTCCGGCCTGACCATCGTGACCGAACGGATGGACAGGGTGGAAACCATCTCGCTCGGGGCGTATGTCGCCGCGGGCACCTGTAACGAGAGTGCTGCGGAAAACGGGGTTTCCCATTTTCTCGAGCACATGGCCTTCAAGGGCACGGGCACCCGCACCGCCGTGGGCATTGCAGAGGAAATCGAGAATGTAGGCGGCCACATCAACGCCTACACCGCGCGCGAGCACACGGCCTATTACGTCAAGCTGCTCAAGGAAAACCTTGATCTGGGTGCCGACATCATCGGCGATATCCTGACCCATAGCAGCCTCGCCCCCGATGAACTCGAGCGCGAACGCGGCGTGATCCTGCAGGAAATCGGCCAGGCCAACGACACGCCGGATGACATCGTGTTCGACCATTTTCAGGAAACCGCCTTCCCCGACCAGCCGATGGGCCGCCCCACGCTGGGCAAGGAAGCGGGCATCCAGTCCATGTCACGGGCAACGCTGGTCAACTACATGGGCACGCATTACCGGGCGGGCAACACCATCGTGGCGGCGGCGGGCAACCTCGAGCATGGCCGCGTGGTCGACCTTGTGCAAAAGCACTTCGCCGACCTGCCCACCGGCACCGTGCCGCCGCAGCCGGGCGTGAACTACGTGGGCGGCGCGTTCGTGCAGGAGCGTGAACTCGACCAGGCGCATATCGTGCTCGGCTTTCCCTCCATGCCGTATGGCGATCCGGATTATTACCCCGCCCTGCTGCTCTCCACGCTGCTCGGCGGTGGCATGTCCTCGCGCCTGTTCCAGGAGATCCGGGAAAAGCGCGGGCTGGTCTATTCGGTCTATTCCTTCAACGCGCCATTCCGCCAGGGCGGCCTGTTCGGCATCTATGCCGGCACGGGCGAGGCCCAGGTGGCCGATCTGGTTCCGGTCACGCTCGAGGAACTGCGCAAGGTGCGCCACACGGTCAATGCCAGCGAGCTTGCGCGGGCACGTGCCCAGCTCAAGTCCTCGCTGCTCATGTCGCTGGAGAGCACGGGCAGCCGCTGCGAGCAGCTTGCCCGCCAGCTTCAGGTGTTTGGCCGCCTGATCCCGACCAGCGAGACCGTGGGCAAGATCGACGCCGTGAGCATTGAAGACGTGCAGCGTGTGGCCACCCGCATCTTCAGCGGCAGGCCCACCCTGGCCTCGCTGGGGCCGGTCAGCCACCTGCCTTCTCTCGACAGCATTACGGGAGCGCTGGCAGCATGAGCGCCAATCCCCTTGACCTGATCGCAGCCCTCATCACCCGCGCCCGCGCGGCGGGGGCCGATGCGGCGGATGCCATATACGTCAACCGCGTAGCCCATGGCGTGCAGGTACGCAATGGCTGCACGGAAGACCTCGAGCGCTCGGAAACCTGCGACCTGGGCTTACGGGTATTCGTGGGCCAGCGCGCCGCCATCGTCTCGGCCACGGCACTCGACCCCGAACGCTTCGACACGCTGGCCGCCCGCGCGGTAGCCATGGCCCGCGTGGTGCCCGAGGACCGTTTTGCCGGACTGTGCGAACAGGCGCAGCACGGTTTTGTCGATGCGGCGGGCCTCGACCTGTTCGACCCGGCCACACCCACCACCACCGACCTCATGGCGCGCGCCCGCACCGCGGAGGAAGCAGCCCTTGCGGTGGCGGGCGTGTCGAACAGCAACGGGGCCTCGGCCAGTTTTGGCCTGTCGGACATCATCCTCATGACATCGGCCGGTTTTTCGGGCCGCTATGCCCGCACCAGCCATTCGGTCTCGGCCAGCGTGGTGGCGGGGTCGGGCACGCACATGCAGCGTGATTACGACTACCATTCAACCGTGTACCTCGCCGACCTTGAGGATGCCGCCCTGATCGGTCGCCGCGCGGGCGAGCGCACGGTCGCCCGCCTCAACCCGGTGCGCCCGCGCACGGGGCGGCTGCCCATCGTGCTCGACCCGCGGGTTTCCACCTCGCTGCTCGGGCATCTGTCAGGCGCGATCAACGGCATTTCCATCGCGCGCGGCACCTCCTTCCTCAAGGAGAAGATGGGCCAGCAGATCATGCCCGCAAACATCACCATCATTGACGACCCGAGGCGGGTGCGTGGCCCTGGCGCGCGCCCGTTTGATGGCGAGGGCATGCTCACATCCACCCGCACGCTGGTGGAAAATGGCGTGCTGAAAACCTGGGCGCTCGATTCCCGCTCCGCCCGCCAGCTTGGCCTTACCCCCACTGGCTGTGCCAGCCGGGGCACGTCCGGGCCGCCCGCGCCCTCGCTGGGCAACATGCACATGCAACCCGGCACGCTCACGCCCACCGAACTGATGCGTGATATTGGTGAGGGCATCTACGTTACCGAGATGATGGGCTCGGCCATCAACGGCATTACCGGCGACTACAGCCGTGGTGCCGCAGGCTTCATGATCCGGGGTGGCGTGCTGGCCGAGCCGGTGGCCGAACTGACCGTGGCGGGCAACCTCAACGACATGTTCGCCCGCCTTGTGCCCGCCAATGACCTGACCTTCCGCCAGTCCACCAATGCGCCGACCATCCGCATTGATGACATGGTGATCGCCGGGGCCTGATCGTTGCCTTTCCGTGATTTCATGTTTCTGTAAGCCCGTTGCCCCTGTTACAGGGGCGCGGGCCTGCTTATATCTGGTTCAAGGCGGCCCGATCTCATGCAGGCTGCATGGATAATGATGGTTCCGATACAGGATTGCAGATACCCTGACCCAGATGAAACAGAATTCCTCGCGCCTGATGCCGCGTAAAAGCATCATCCTCGCCGCTGGCGCGGCCCTGAGCATGCTCTCCCTCGTGGCACACCCCGACGTGGCGGATGCCCGCGCCGGTGGCGGCATGTCGATGGGGAGCCGTGGCTCGCGCACCTACAGCGCCCCTGCCCCCTCACAGACCGCCCCGTTTGGCGCAACACCTTTCCAGCGCACCATGACACCGCGCCAGGAGGCGCCCGGCTATGGCGCGCGGGCACCGTTTGGCGCCGGTGCGGGCATGGCCATGGCGCGGCCCCGCCACCCGTTCATGAGCGGGTTCATGGGCGGGCTGATCGGTGCCGGGCTGTTTGGCATGGTGTTTGGTCATGGCATGTTCAGTTCGGGCATGGGGGGCGGCGGCTTCCTTGGCCTGCTGATCCAGCTTGCGCTGGTCTTCTTTGTGGTGCGGTGGGCGATCCGCCGTTTTAGCAACAGGGGTGGTGGCACCGGCGGGTCCGTCGCAAGCCCCTTTGGCGCCACCGGACCCGCCGCCCCGCAACAGGGCGGCCAGCAGAATGTGGGCGTGGCCATCACGGCAGCCGACTACCAGGCCTTCCAGCAGGCGCTGATCAATATCCAGACGGCCTGGAGCCAGCAGAACGTGGACGCCATGCGCCACATGGCCACGCCGGAGATGGTGTCCTACTTCAACAACCAGTTGACCGAGCTTGCCAGCCGTGGCGCACGCAATGTGGTGTCCGACCTGCGCTTCGAGCGGGGCGACCTGGTGGAAAGCTGGCGTGAAAACGGGGCCGACTACGCCACCGTGGCCATGCAGTATTCCATGATCGACATCACCACCGACATGACGGGCCGCGTAATCGAGGGCGATCCCTCCAACCGCACCACCGTGACGGAACTATGGACCTTCGTGCGCGCGGCAGGTCTCGGCACATGGCTGCTCTCGGCCATTCAGCAGACACCGCGCCGCTGATACCAACCCTACTGAAAAAGGCCTGCATCGCATGATGCAGGCCTTTTTTATATGCGGCACACGGCAAACCAATCCCCGCATGCCAGCTTTTTTCGAAGCTTTTTGAAAAAGCTTCACCAAAAACTTTTATCAGAGAGGCGCGAGGCTGAGCGCGTAGAGGATCACCGCCAGCGCCGAGAGCGTAACGGCCACGGCCTTGATACGCCCCCTGTGCCGACGCAGCGCCTCCTGCGCTTCCTGCTGCGGGCTCACCTGTGCGGTTACTACTGGCTCCATGAACCTGATCTCCCGTATGTGAAAACAGCCCGCTTCAGTGGGCAATGAAGGCGTGGTCAGCCAGCAGGCCAAGGAACAGGAAAAACAGATAGGCCAGCGAGTAGCGGAAGGAACGGCGTGCCGGGCCATCGCCCGTCAGGCTGACCCCGTTCGCATCCTGCCTGTCGCGCAGCACGCCTATGGCGCACAGGATGAAACCCGCGCCAAGCACGCTGGCCACGACCGTGTAAAGCCAGCCTGCAAGGTGCATGAAAGACGGCACCAGCGACGTGGCGGTGAGAATGAGGGTGTACCACAGGATCTGCCAGCGCGTGTGCCGCGCGCCCCTGACCACGGGCAGCATGGGAATGCCCGCCCGCCCGTAATCCTTGCAGGCGTAAAGCGACAGCGACCAGAAATGCGGCGGTGTCCACAAGAAGATGATGCCGAACATGACCACTGGCATGATGGCCATCGACCCCGTGGCCGCCGCCCAGCCGATCATGGGCGGAAACGCGCCCGCGGCCCCGCCGATCACGATGTTCTGCGGTGTCGAGCGCTTGAGCCACATCGTGTAGATCACGGCATAGAAAAAGATGGAAAACGCAAGGATGCCCGCTGCCAGCGCATTGGTGGCCAGCCATAGCAGGATGACCGAGGCGACCGACAGGCCAATGCCGTAGCCCAGCGCCGCATCGGGCGCGATCCGCCCATCAGGGATGGGGCGGGTGACGGTGCGCTTCATCACCGCATCAATGTCGCGGTCATACCACATGTTGATCGCACCTGCGGCACCCGAGGCCATGCACACGCACAGGATGCTGACAGCGGCCACCAGCGGGTTGATCGGCCCCGGCGCCATGGCCAGGCCGGCAGCCCCCGTAAACACCACCAGCGAGATGACACGCGGCTTGAGCAGCAGCAGCCAGTCACGCGCCAGCGTGCCGACGCGGCCGGAATCATAGGCAAGGGCGGCCTCGCTGGCCGGATTGGTTACGGTGCCGCTCATGGTCATGCCTTCTCGCGCGCGGGGGAGGGTGCCTGCCATTCGGCCGTGCGGGCGCCCGGCCCCCAGTAATTATCCGGCAGGGTGCTGCCCGGGCGCAGGCCCGCCTGCACCACGATGCCTGCAAACACCAGCACCGACAGGCCCATCAGCACCGCACCCAGCACGCCCAGCGCCCCATGGAACGCCATCAGCGACAGCACGGTTCCGCCTACCGTCAGCCCGAAATGCAGGCGGCTTGCGCCCACCGGGGCCACGTGGCCCACCATCTTGCCAATCCAGTAATAGAAGCCCGCAAACAGTGCGAAGACGGCGGCATACAGCGTTGCGGCATGCACATCGGCCATGCCGCCGGGCCGCAGCGACATGACGGAGCCTGCCAGCAGCAGGGCCACGAAGCCAACAGCCCATTCCATCGGCACGGAGGCCCGCATGTGGCCCAGCCGCACCGTCTGCGCCCACGCCACCAGCACGACCAGCACCGGCGCCACGATCAGCCCGAGCTGCACCGCAGCCGAAGGCGCCGCCAGATGCGCAAGCCCGCCATGCAGCAGGTCATGCACCCATACGGAACTGCCACCGACCGACATGACCACCAGCGCACCCAGCACGAGGCGCGGCATCTGCAGCGGGCGGGCGCAGAAGGTCTCGACAACCTGCGAGACGATGCCGATGGAAGGCAGCAGCAGGAGCGCGATCTCGGGGCCGGAAAAGGCATGCAGCAGCGCATCGATATGGGCGGAGACATCGCCGCCAGCCAGCCAGATGCGCGTAAGCCCGCCTGCCATGACCGGCATGACCATGACCGCCATCATGCCCGCAAGCCCCTGCGCCCACACGAACAGGGGCAGGTCGCGCAGGCGCTGGCCCATTGGCCCCATGTTCAAAACGGTCGCCACCATGCAGATGCCCTGCATCAGCATGCCCAGGCACCAGCCCAGTAGCGCCAGCAGCGAAACCTGCGCAGGCAGCGCGGGCGAAAGCCCGGCCAGCACGGCCACGAAACTCGCGGCCACCAGCCCCCAGCCCGCCAGCGCCACGCGCGGCAGCGCCAGCGCGCGGGCACGCAGCAGCAGCGGCACGAACCAGTTGCCAAACCCGCCCGTAAGGGCTGGCAACGCACAGAAGAAGACCATCATCATGCCGTGGCGCCGCGCAATGCGCTCCATGGCGCCGGGGGTGTCCCCCCCGGCCCAGGCATCGATCAGGGCATGGGGCAGCAGGCCCGCCTGCAGCCCCACTGCCAGCAATCCGCCCACAAGGCCCGCCACAATGGCCATGACGAGATACAGCATGCCGATGGTCCTGTAGCGACAGGCCCCCGCATCCTGCACCGCATCCGCCCCGAACTGTGTGCCTGTGGGCATACGATGTACTCCCTGCTGCCATGCGCCGCTTATGGCATGGCCAATCGTTACCATGATTTCATCATATACCGCGACTTATACACAAAAACGACCCTGTGGGCCGCCTGTGTGGTCGCGCAATTGTCATTTCAGCCCTGCCGCTGGGGCAGGGCTGTGCCTGTGTGGCTCAGGCCACCATCGGGCTGGCGCAGTCATCCGCCTCACGATCGAGCGTGACGAGGGTGAACAGGCCCGCCGGGGGTACCGGCTGCAGGATTGCGCGGCGCAGGTCGGCGGGAGGCAGCAGGGATTCAATGGCGAAATCGGGGTGCCAGCCCAGCGAGTGCGAGGCCCGCGCCATGCCGCGCTCGACCGCAAGCCTGACCCCACCCTCGGCAAGGAAGTGGTTGACGAACAGGATATGCCCGCCCGGCCTGACCACGCGCTTGAGTTCGGCCAGCAGCGCGCGCGGGTGCGGCACCACAGAGGCCACGAACATGGCCACCGCGATATCGAACGCGCCATCCTCGAAGCCGGTGGCCTCGGCATCCATTTCCAGCAGCGCATCGACATTGGACAGATGCAGGCGGGCGGCACGCTGGCGGGCGCGCTCGAGCATGTCGCCTGACAGGTCGATGCCGGTAATGCGCTTGTCGGCCCGGTAATATGGCAGGGCCAGGCCGGTGCCCACGCCCACTTCCAGCACTCTGGTGCCGGGCAGCGCGTTCACCGCCTCGACCGCGCGCTTGCGGCCAAAGGTGGAAATGCTGCCAAACAGCGCGTCATATACACTGGCCCAGCGCCGGTAGGCAGCCTTGACCGCGTTTGCATCCATCGCGGCACGGGGGGACGGGATATCCACAACCGTCTCGGCGGCTTCATTGGGCAGGACATCGCTCATCGGGCTGCTCCCTTGTCGTGGCCATGGAAAAGGGCATGGCCAGCCCCCTTCCGTGCTGCGTCTGCCATGATCAAATCCGTCCCATCGTGCTGCATTACAATTCCACCTGACCTGCCCACGTGCCACACGGCCCGCGCAACTGCCTGTAATCCCTATCCGGTGTCACCACGCCACAGGGCGCCACAGCCACGACCACCGTGCCTGTCATGAACACCGGTTCAATCTCTACGCGTTCACGCCGCCCGCGACCAGACGGGATGTGATCGCATCCCATATCAGGCCAGCGGTATTGATGCCGTCAAAACGGTCAATTTCCTGCAGGCCGGTGGGGGATGTGACATTGATCTCGGTCAACCATTCCCCGATCACGTCAATCCCGACAAAGATAAGCCCCTGCTCGCGCAGCATCGGGCCGATCGCGTTGCAGATCTCGCGGTCACGCGCGGTCAGTTCCGCCCGCACGGGTTTGCCGCCCACATGCATGTTGGAGCGTGTCTCGCCCTCGGCGGGAATGCGGTCGATGGCGCCCACGGGCTGGCCGTCAACGAGAATGATGCGCTTGTCGCCCTGCCGCACGGCGGGCTCGTAGCGCTGGATCATCAGCGGCTCGCGCGAGCGGGCGAAGTGCATTTCCAGCAGGGCGTTGAGGTTGGGGTCATCCTCGCGGATGCGGAACACGCCGGCACCGCCATTGCCAAACAGCGGCTTGACGATGATGTCGCGCCATTTCGCGCGGAATTCCAGTATCGCCTTCACATCCCATGTCACCAGCGTGGGGGGCATGAGGTCGGGGTAATGCGTGACCAGGATCTTCTCGGGCGCGTTGCGCACGGCGGCGGGGTCGTTCACCACCAGCGCGCGGTCGGGGCCAATGCCGTGGATATGCTCAAGGATATGGGTGGCGGTAATATAGGCCATGTCGAACGGCGGGTCCTGGCGCATCAGGATCACGTCCATGCCCGCAAGGTCGATCACCTGCTCGGGGCCGAAGGTGGCGTGGTCGCCCACCCGGCGCTGCACCGTAACCGGGCGGGCGCGGGCGGTGACGCGGTCCATGCGGTGGCCCTGCGGGCTGGCCCGTCCCTCGCTCAGACTCAGCGCCTCGACCTGATAGACAAACAGCTCATAGCCCCTGGCCTGCGCCTCGAGCATCATGGCGAATGTTGAATCGCCATTGATGTCGATGGCGCCAAGCGGGTCCATCTGGACGGCAACCTTCAGGGGGCGTGACATAGGATCAGTTTCTCCGCGCGGAACAGGTCCGGTTCGAGCCGATGGTAACAAAGGGCAACCACCCGCAGCCAAATGTCATAATATGCCTTCCGCCCCACGGCCAGCCCCCCTTTCAGGGTAAAGGCGGATAAGCAATGGCGAGCACCTCGATCATTTCCTCCCCGCGCGGGGTGACCAGCTTCACCTCATCGCCCACGCCCGCGCGCATGAGCGCGCGCGCCACGGGCGAGACAAGGCTGACCTGACCGGCGGCCATATCCGCCTCGTCCACGCCGAGGATGGTAACGGTCCGTTCCTCATCACGTTCGCTCACGTAGGTCACGGTCGCGCCAAAAAACACCCGGTCGCGCCGGGGCTGGGCGGCGGGATCGACGATGATGGCATTGTCGATGCGCTTGGTGAGGAAGCGGATGCGGCGGTCGATCTCACGCAGGCGGCGCTTGCCGTACTGGTAGTCGCCATTTTCCGAGCGGTCGCCATTGCCTGCCGCCCACGATACGATCTCAACGATTTTTGGCCGTTCGTCGCGCAGCAGGGCATTGAGTTCGCGCCGCATGGCCTCGATGCCCGCGGGCGTGATGTAGCACGACAGGCCGCCGGTCGCGGGCTTGCCATCCTTTGTGGTGGCACGGGTTTTCAGCATCGCGCCACCGTCATGCGGATATGCCCTTCCATCTTCTGGCCGGGCGCGAGCACACGCACGCCACTATCGGCAATGGCCATGCGGTTGAAGCCATCATTCATGTTGCTGACCGGCTCCAGCCCGATATAGGGCTTGCCGGGCGGCGTAAACAGCACGAGGTGGCGCAGTTCGGGGCTGCCCTCGAGTGTGAGGGCATAACCCTCGCGCGGCCAGCGCAGGAAGGCGCTGCCCGACCAGCCCGCGTAGCAGTTGTCAATGGCCGCATCCCCCACGTCGCGCATCTGGGCGAACGACCACTGCCCCTCCGCCGGGATGCGCAGGAGCGGCAGGTGATCGGGCGCGCTGGTCCACACGCTGCTGGCCGCGAACCCCACCCTGAGCCCGGCATGGCAGGGAAAATAGGGGTGAAAGCCCATGCCCACAGGCTGGTTGCGGGTATCGGTGTTCTCGATCAGGATGCCGATCGAAAGCCCGGCCTCGCGCAGGTCATAGCGCAGTTGGGCGCGGTAGCTGAACGGCCATTCCCCCGCGCGCGGGCCGATGGGCGCGTGGTCGAGCGAGAGCGTGGCACTCCTGTCCGACAGCATGGCGATCCGCCAGCGATGCTGCCAGCCATTGCCATGAATGGCGCAGTTCTCGCCGCCAAAATTGGGAGTGAGGCGGTAATCCACTCCCTCGAAGCGGAACTGGTTGCCCGCCACCCGGTTGGAAAACGGCACGAGCGGATACCCCGCAACCGCCCGGCCATGCTGGGCCACAAGGTGGGGATCGGCCACGGGGCGCAGGAAATCCATCGTGCCACTGCGCCAGAAGGCGATGCTGCCGCCCATGTCAGGCAGCAGGCCAAGGCGGGCGGCACCTGCCTGGAGTTCCAGGGTTGCGGACATCTCGCGTTCATGCTGCCCCGCGCATGGCGGCATGGCCTTATCGCCCACGGCGCTTTCCCCTTCCCTTCGCCTGATCGGGGTCATACCCCCCGCCGCCCGGCCCGAGCGGCACGGGGCCACGGTTGCGCCGGGCGATGGCCTTGGGGCTGGTGCCCGGCATACCTGCGCTTGATTGCGGCAGCGGTGGCGGCTCCATGCCGAGTTCGAGCGCCTCAAGCCTGCGGATTTCATCACGCAGGCGCGCTGCGGTCTCGAATTCCAGCTCCGCCGAGGCGTCGCGCATCTTCTTTTCCAGATCAGCGATGGCGGCCTTGTAGTCCTTGCCCACCATCTCCTGCACGCTGCCATCCGCCGTGGGGGCCACCGTGACGTAATCCTGCTCGAACACCGAGGAAATGGCCTCGCCGATATGCTTGCGCACCGATTGCGGGGTAATGCCGTGTTCCTCGTTCCACAGGCTCTGTTTTTCGCGCCGCCGCGCGGTCTCCTCGATGGCGTAGCGCAGGCTGTCTGTCATCTTGTCGGCATAGAGCAGCACGCGGCCATCGACGTTGCGCGCGGCGCGGCCGATGGTCTGGATGAGCGAGGTGCGCGAGCGCAGGAAGCCTTCCTTGTCGGCATCAAGGATGGCGACGAGCGAGCACTCGGGAATGTCCAGCCCCTCACGCAGAAGGTTGATGCCGATCAGCACGTCAAACGCGCCAAGCCGCAGGTCGCGGATGATCTCGATGCGCTCGAGCGTATCCACATCCGAATGCAGGTAGCGCACGCGGATGCCCGCCTCGTTCATGTATTCGGTCAGGTCCTCGGCCATGCGCTTGGTCAGGGTGGTGACCAGCACGCGCCCGCCATCGGCAATGGTCTCGCGGCATTCGGCCAGCAGGTCATCCACCTGGTGCTCGACCGGGCGCACGATGGTGATGGGGTCGATCAGCCCGGTGGGGCGGATGACCTGCTCGGCAAACACGCCCTCGGTGCGACGGATCTCCCACGGGCCGGGGGTGGCGCTGACAAACAGGCTCTGCGGGCGGAATTTGTCCCATTCCGCAAAGGTGAGCGGGCGGTTGTCGAGGCAGGATGGCAGGCGGAAGCCGAATTCGGCCAGCACGGACTTGCGCGCGTGATCGCCGCGCTCCATGCCGCCAATCTGCGGCACGGTCACGTGGCTTTCATCCACGATCAGCAGCGCATCCTCGGGCAGGTATTCGAACAAAGTGGGCGGCGGCTCGCCCGGCGCGCGGCCCGACAGGTAGCGTGAATAGTTCTCGATGCCCTTGCACACGCCGGTAGTCTCGATCATCTCGAGGTCGAACGTGGTGCGCTGCTGCAGGCGCTCGGCCTCGAGCAGCTTGCCTTCGGTGGTGAAGGTGGCCAGCGTGTCGCGCAGTTCCTGCTTTATGCCGGTCATGGCCTGCGTGAGCGTGGGGCGCGGGGTGACGTAATGGCTGTTGGCGTAGATGCTGATGGATTCGAGGTCGCTGGTCTTCTCGCCGGTCAGCGGGTCGAATTCGCTGATCTCGTCAATCTCGTCGCCAAACAGGCTGATGCGCCAGGCGCGGTCCTCGTTCTGCACGGGAAAGACATCGACCGTCTCGCCACGCACGCGAAAGGTGCCGCGCTGGAAGGCGGCATCGTTGCGGCGGTACTGCAGTTCGACCAGCGCCTTGATCAGCTTGTCACGCGCGATCTCGCCGCCAACCTCGAGCTTGACCACCATGCGCGAATAGGTCTCGACCGAGCCGATACCATAAATGCACGACACCGAGGCCACGATGATGACATCGTTACGCTCGAGCAGCGCCTGCGTTGCAGCATGGCGCATGCGGTCGATCTGCTCGTTGATCTGGCTGTCTTTTTCGATATAGGTGTCCGAGCGCGGCACATAGGCCTCGGGCTGGTAGTAATCGTAGTAGCTGACAAAATACTCGACCGCGTTATCCGGGAAGAACTGCTTCATCTCGGCATAAAGCTGGGCGGCGAGCGTCTTGTTGGGCGCCAGCACGAGGGCCGGCTTCTGCGTGGCCTCGATGATCTTGGCCATGGTGAAGGTCTTGCCCGAACCCGTCACCCCAAGCAGCACCTGATCGCGCTCGCCCGCCTCAACGCCCGCCACGAGTTCGGCAATGGCGGTGGGCTGGTCGCCCGCGGGTTCATAGGGCGAATGGACCCTGAATTTGTTGACCTTGGGCTTGGCCGCCTGCCGCTCGGGCTGGAAGGTGACCGGCATGTCGGCAGGGTCGATGTCGGTGGTTTTCTTCTTTTTGCGTGATGCTGTTGCCATGGCTACACCAAGTGGGGCGTCACCGGCCCTGCCGCAAGGGCCATGGCCGGCTGCGTCCCGCCGCCCCCCTTAATGCTGCGCGCCAAGCGGCGGCGGCACGCGGGCGGCGCGCAGGGCCTCGGCCTGGCGGGTGGCAAGGGCCGCCTCGCTGAAGTCGCCAGCCAGTTCCTGAAACAGCTCATGCCAGTTCACCTTGGCCTTGAGGCGCAGGAACACGCTGCCCAGCCCCACGGCGGAGCGGTCAACCAGCACGAATTCACGCGGCGGCTGTACCCCGCCGGTGCGCTTGAGGCCGTTATAGACCTTCTCGGCCACGGCGCGGCCATATTGCGGGTCGTTATCTTCCTGAATGAAGCGTTCGCGGTCATCAAGCAGTGGGCCGTAGATGAAGCGCGCCCATTCGTTGAGCACCCGCACCGTATCGCGCGACAGGTTGGCAAAGCCCCATGCCTCGTAGGCGTGCATGGCCAGATCCTCGTCATCCGTCTCGATCGCCTTGTGCAGGTCGATGATGCCCTGGACAAAACGCGGGCGGAAAATGCGGATGGCGCCAAAGTCGAGCAGGTTGATGCCGTAGTCATCGCGTATGGTGAAGTTGCCCATATGCGGGTCGCCATGAATCACGCCATAGCGGTACAGCGGCGCGTACCACGCGCGGAACAGGGCGCGCGCCATGCTGTTGCGCTGCTCCTGCGTGGGGTTGGCGTCGAGCACCTTCTGCAGGCCCTGGCCATTGACCCATTCCATGGTCAGCAGGCGGCCCGTGCACAGGCTGTCGACAGGCTCGGGAATGGTCACGTCGGGCCAGTCGGCCATCATGATGCGGTACAGCCGCATATTGGCGGCCTCGCGCTGGTAGTCGAGTTCCTCATACAGGCGGTCCTGCAGTTCCTCGAGCACGTCATCCTGGCAGATGGTGCTGTCGAGGCGATAGAACAGGCCCACGGCCATGCGGAACTGGCGCAGGTCGGACTCGACGGTGGATTTCATGTCCGGGTACTGCAGCTTGCACGCCACCTGCCGCCCGTCGGGCAGCACGGCGCGGTGTACCTGCCCAAGGCTTGCAGCCGCCGCAGCCGTGCGGTCGAACGAGCGGAAGTTGCGCTCCCAGTTGGGGCCGAGTTCGGCGGCCATGCGGCGGCGCACGAAGGTCCAGCCCATGGGCGGCGCATTGGCCTGGAGCTGGGCCAGTTCCTTGGCATATTCCTCGGGCAGGGCGCCGGGAATGGTGGAGAGAAGCTGCGCGCCCTTCATTAACGGCCCCTTGAGGCCGCCGAGCACGCTTTTCAGGTCCTCGGCATGTACGTTCTGGTTGGAGCGGAAGCCCATCTTGTGCCCCGCAATGCGCGCGGCAATGCCGCCCACCGTGCCCGAGGTGCGCACCATGCGGCGGAATTCACCAAACAGGCCGGTATTATCGAGGTTCCGTTCATCCGCCACGTCAGACACGCTCCAGTTCATCTATAAATCCGGCGATCACATCCAGCCCCTTCTGCCAGAACCCCGGATCGGCCGCATCCAGCCCGAAGGGGGCCAGAAGTTCGCGGTGCCGCAGGGTTCCACCAGCCTTGAGCATGTCGAGATACTTGTCCTGAAAACCAGGGTGCCCGGACCGGAACACCCCGTATAGCGCGTTTACCAGGCAATCGCCAAAGGCATAGGCGTACACATAGAATGGTGAATGGATGAAATGCGGAACATATGTCCAGTACACATCATAATCTGGCGTGAAGTTGAAGGCCGGGCCAAGGCTCTCGGCCTGGGTCTGGCGCCATATCTCGCCAATGCGCGCGGGCAGGAGCTCACCCTTGCGGCGCTCCTCATGCACCAGTGTCTCGAAGCGGTAGAACGCGATCTGGCGCACCACGGTGTTGAGCATGTCCTCCACCTTGGCGGCCAGCATCAGCCTGCGCCGGGCGGGATCGGTCTGGGCATCGAGCAGGGCGCGGAAGGTCAGCATCTCGCCAAACACGCTGGCGGTCTCGGCCAGGGTGAGCGGCGTGCTGGACATGAGGTAGCCCTGCCTGCCCGCCAGCACCTGATGCACGCCGTGGCCGAGTTCATGCGCCAGCGTCATCACATCACGCGTGCGGCCACGATAGTTGAGCAAAAGGTAGGGGTGGACGGACGGCACCGTGGGGTGGGCAAACGCGCCTGAGGCCTTGCCGGGCACGGGCGGCGCGTCGATCCAGGCATGATCGAAGAACTGTTTTGCCACGTCCCCCATGCGCGGGTCGAAGCCTTCATAGGCGCCCAGTACCTGCTTTGTGGCCTCCGCCCACGGGATCAGCGGTTCATCCTGCGTGGTCAGGGGGGCGTTGCGGTCCCAGTATTCCAGTTTGTCAAGGCCGAGCCATTTGGCCTTGAGCGCGTAATAGCGGTGCGACAGGCGGGGATAGGCCTCGGTCACGGCCTGCACCAGCGCGTCCACCACTTCGTCTTCCACCATGTTGGCGCAGTTGCGCGCCGAGGTAGGGCGCGGGTAGTGGCGCAGCCCGTCCATGATGGCCTTGTCCTTGGCCAACGTGTTGGTAATGAGCGAGAACAGCTTCACATTCCGGCTCAGCTCATCGCCAATGGCGCTGGCCGCTGTGGCCCGCTGTTTGCGGTCGGGGCTGGACATGGTGTCAAGCGCATTGCCCAGCGTGACCGGCTCGCCGCCCACGCGCACGCGCAGGCCGGCCATCGTCTCGTCAAACAGGCGGTTCCATGCGGCAGCGCCCGTGACCGATTTCTCGTGCAGGACCGCCTCGACCTCATCGGAAAGCTGATAGGGGCGGAATACGCGCAGGTCGCGCAGGAAGGGGGCCCAGTGCGCCAGCGCCGCATCACTCATCTGGGCGGCCAGCACCGCATCATCAATGCGGTTGATCTCGAGCGTGAAGAACAGCAGATGCGTGGAGATGGTGGTCAGCCGCTCATTGATCGACTGCGCGAACCGCGCCACGCCGGAATCCGACGTGTTGGCCGCGAAAAGAAGCTGGGCATAGGAGCCTGCCCGGCCCAGCACCTCGTCAATGCGCTGGTATTCGGCAATGGCCTGCGCCAGTTCCGCCCCCGGCAGGCTGGCCAGCCGGCCCTGCCATGCATTGCTGAAAGCCTGCGCATCGGCCTCGGCCTGATCAAGGTCGGTGGCCAGTTCCGGGGCATCCGGCCCGGCATAGAGGTCCGACAGGTCCCAGCGCGGCAGGCCGGCCAGGCCGGGCGTGGTCGCGGCGGCGGGCGCATCAGCGCTGCGCGGGACAGACAGGGAGGCGGAAAAATTCGCTTTGAACATAGATCGGGCACCAACCATCAGATCGGGCGAAGCCTGCGCACCAGCGCGGGCCCCGCGATTCCATGGTGTGAATCTAGTGCGTCATGTCCTGCTAGGCGACCCCACTGCCCGATATTATGCCCCCAACGCAGGCGGGGCCGGACATTGCTGCCCGGCCCCGCCATTTTTTGCGAAACTTCTGCCGTTTACGCGCCGACCGCCAGCGCGGGGACCTCGAAGCCGATTACTTTCGCATATTCCTTGGGCACGACATGCCAGAAGCGCGGCAGCGTCTTGTCCCAGTCATGCAGCAGCAGTTCGGCATAGCGGCTGCCAGTCTCGCGGGCATGGGTCTCGACCTGCTCGCGCAGCACGGCCTCCCATCTGGGGTCGTGAACGCGGCACCACATCACGGTATCGGGGTTCACCCGCTCGGCAAACGTGCCGCTGGCGTCATACACAAAGGCCATGCCGCCGGTGAAACCCGCGCCGAAATTGTCGCCCGTCTCGCCAAGGATCACCACCGTGCCGCCGGTCATGTATTCGCACCCGTTCGACCCGCAGCCCTCGACCACGCCAATGGCGCCCGAGTTGCGCACCGCAAAGCGCTCGCCCGCCTGCCCTGCCGCATAAAGCGCGCCCGCCGTTGCGCCATACAGCACCGTGTTGCCCACGATCGCGTTCTCGTTCGACACGAGGCTGGAAGACGGCGAAGGCCGCACCACGATGGTCGCGCCCGAGAGGCCCTTGCCCACATAGTCGTTCGCATCACCCAGCACCTCGAGCTTGAGGCCCTGCACCGCGAATGCGCCCAGCGACTGCCCTGCCGAGCCACGCAGCCGCGCCGTGAGGTGGCCCGGTGCCAGCTTGGTCATGCCGAACTGGCGCACGATGAGCGAGGAGATGCGCGTACCGATGGCGCGATGCGTGTTCTGCACGTTGTACTGCAACTGCATCTTCTCGCCATGGTCAAATAGCGGGCGCGCATCGGCAATCATCTGCGCATCCAGCGTCTCGGGCACCTCGTTGCGGCCCTCACGCGTGCAGTAGCGGCCATAGGGGCCGGGATCGGCCTGCGCCAGCAGCGAGTTGAGGTCGAGGTCATCAAGGTAGTCCGCCCCGCGCAGCACCTGGTGCAGCAGGTCGGTGCGGCCGATGATCTCGTTAAGCGTGGAGAAGCCCAGCGATGCGAGGATATTGCGCACGTCCTCGGCAATGAAGGAGAACAGGTTGATCACCTTCTCCGGCGTGCCTTCGAACTTCCTGCGCAGGTCCTCATCCTGCACGCACACGCCCACCGGGCAGGTGTTGGAGTGGCACTGCCGCACCATGATGCAGCCCATGGCCACGAGGCTGGCCGTGCCGATGCCGAACTCTTCCGCACCCAGCATGGCGGCGATCACCACGTCGCGCCCGGTTTTCAGCCCGCCATCGGTGCGCAGCTTCACGCGGTGGCGCAGGCGGTTGAGCATCAGCACCTGATGCGCCTCCGCCAGCCCCAACTCCCACGGCATGCCCGCATACTTGACCGAAGACTGCGGGCTGGCCCCCGTGCCACCGGAATGGCCCGAGATCAGGATGGCATCCGCCTTGGCCTTGGCCACGCCGGCTGCAATCGTGCCGATGCCCGAGCGCGCGACCAGCTTCACGGTCACTGTGGCCTCGGGGTTGATCTGCTTGAGGTCGTAGATGAGCTGGGCCAGATCCTCGATTGAGTAGATGTCGTGGTGCGGCGGCGGCGAGATCAGCGTCACGCCCTCCGTCGCATGACGCAGCTTCGCGATCAGGCTGGTCACCTTGAAGCCGGGCAACTGCCCGCCCTCGCCGGGCTTCGCACCCTGCGCCATCTTGATCTCGATCTCCCGGCAGTCATTGAGGTACTGCGCGGTCACGCCAAAGCGGCCCGAGGCGATCTGCTTGATGGCGGATGAGGCATTATCGCCATTGGGGCGCGGCTTCGCGCGGGCCGGGTCTTCACCGCCCTCGCCCGAATCCGACTTGGCGCCGATGCGGTTCATGGCGATCGACAGCGTCTCGTGCGCCTCGGGGCTGAGCGCGCCGAGCGAGATGCCGGGCGCGATCAGGCGCTTGCGCAGTTCGGTGATGCTCTCGACCGATTCCACGGGGATGGGCGTGCGCCCGCCACGGAAGTCGAGCAGGTCGCGCAACGCCACCGGCGGCTGGCGGCGCACCGCATCGGCATAACGCTGGTAGATGGAGAAGCTGCCGGTGCCCACCGCCGTCTGCAGCATGTGGATGAGGTTGCCATCAAAGGCATGCACTTCCCCGCTGCGGCGCATCTTGTAGCGCCCGCCGACGGAAAGCGTTTCCACCTGTTTGTTCCACGCCTTGTGGTGGAAGCTGAGCACATTGCGCGCGATGCCGGTCAGGCCAATGCCCGAGATGCGCGAGGGCATGCCGGGGAAGAACTCCGCCGTCAGCGCGCGTGACAGCCCGATGGCCTCGAAATTGTAGCCGCCCCGATACGACGCCACGATGGAAATCCCCATCTTGGACATGATCTTGAGCAGGCCCTTGTTGACCGCCTTGCGGTAGCGCTCCACCGACTCGCTGAGCGAAAGCTGGCCGAACAGGCCGCGACGGTGGCGGTCGGCAATGCTTTCCTGTGCCAGGTACGGGTTCACGGTCGTCGCACCCACGCCGATGGTCACCGCGATGGCATGCACGTCGAGCGCCCCGGCCGAGCGCACGTTGAGCGAGGTGAACGTGCGCAGCGACTGGCGCACCAGATGCGTATGCACCGCCGCCGTGGCGAGGATCATCGGGATATATGCCCGCTCGCTGGACTGGTGCTCATCGGTCAGGAACACATGGGTGCAGCCCTGGCGCACGCGGTCCTCGGCCTCGGCGCGGATGCGCGCGATGGCGGCGCGCAGCCCGGCCTCGCCCTCGCTGGCGGGGAAGGTGCAGTCGATGATGCAGGCATTCCTGCCACAGAACTCGACCAGCGCCTGGAACTCACCCGTGGTCAGCACCGGGGAGGGAAGCTGGAGCAGGTCGCACTGGCTCTCGTTTTCCTCCAGGATGTTGCCAAGGTTGCCAAGGCGGGTCACGAGGCTCATCACCCGCGTTTCACGCAGGCTGTCGATGGGCGGGTTGGTAACCTGGCTGAAGGCCTGGCGGAAGTAATGCGCCAGCCCCCGGTAGCGGGAGGAAAGCACGGCAAGCGGCGTGTCATCGCCCATCGAGCCGATGGCCTCGGCAGCGTTTTCCACCATGGGTTGCAGGATGGTCTCGAGATCCTCGAGCGTCAGGCCCACGGCAAGCTGGCGGCGGCGCAGCATCTCGGCCCCGTACAGCACCGGCTCGCTGCCATCGGGGCGGACAATGCTCGAGATTTCCTGCGTGCGCTTGACCCAGGCCGAGAAGTCCTGCCGCTGCGAGAGTTCATCAAGCAGCTCTTCATTGCTGTAGAGCTTCGCGGTTTTCAGGTCGAGGGCAAGCGACTGCCCCGGCCCGAGGCGGCCACGGCTCACGATCTCGGCCTCGGGCACCTTCACCATGCCCGTCTCGGAGCCCACGATCAGCAGGCCGCCTTCGGTCAGGGTGTAGCGCAGCGGGCGCAGGCCGCTGCGGTCAAGACCCGCCACCATCCAGCGGCCATCGGTGGCGCACAGGGCGGCGGGGCCATCCCACGGTTCCATCACGGCATTGCAGTAGGAATACATGTCCTTGTGGCGCTGCGGCATGGCGGAGTTGCCGCCAACGCTTGCCGGAATCATCAGGCAGCGCGCCATCGGCGCGTCACGGCCTGCGAAGGTCAGCAGTTCGAACACGTTGTCAAAGCACGCGGTATCCGACCCCTGCGCCTGCACCACGGGCTTGAGGTCATCCATGTAGGGGTCAAGGATGGGGTCGGCCAGCCGTGTCTCGTGGCTTTTCATCCAGTTGACGTTGCCCGAGATGGTGTTGATCTCGCCATTATGGGCCAGCCTGCGGAAAGGCTGGGCCAGCTTCCATGTGGGGAAAGTGTTGGTCGAGTAACGCTGGTGATAGATGGCGAAACGGCTGACAAAGCGCGGGTCGAGCAGGTCGGGGTAGAACTCGGTCAGGTGCTCGGCAAGGAACATGCCCTTGTAGATGAGCGAGCGGCACGACAGCGAGCACACATACAGGTCGACCTGGTTGGCGATGGCGCTTTTTTCGATCTTGCGGCGGATCACGTACAGGTCGCGCTCGAACTCTTCCTCCCCGCTGCCGGGCAGGTTGCGGATCAGGATCTGCTCGATCTCGGGGCGGGTGGCGTTGGCCTTCTCGCCAATGCAGTCGGTGTTGATGGGCACCTGCCGCCAGCCATAGATGCTGTAGCCGAATGCCAGGATCTCGCTCTCGATGATCTGGCGGCAACGCTCCTGCGCTGCGATATCGGTCTTGGGCAGGAAGATCATGCCCACCGCGATCTGGCTGTCCACGCCGCTTTCGGCGCCGCCTGCATGAATGGCGTCGGCAAAGAAATCCTGCGGGATCTCGACATGGATGCCCGCGCCATCGCCGGTCTTGCCATCGGCATCGACCGCACCCCGGTGCCACACGGCCTTGAGGGCTGCGATGCCCGCTTCCACCACGTCGCGGCGCGGCTTGCCATCAAGGGCGGCCACCATGCCCACGCCGCAGGCATCATGCTCGTCGGCGGGGGTGTACAGGCCGGAGATGGCCTGCGCGTTGTCGCGCCATTCCTGCACGAAATCGGTGGACTGGTTTTCGAACTGATCCATCATGCTTACTCCGCCACCTCGGCCTGTGCCGCCGTCATTTCCTCTAGCCATGCGTGCATCTGCGCTGCCGCATCACGCCCATCGCGGATGGCCCACACCACCAGGCTGGCCCCGCGCACGATATCGCCTGCGGCAAACACACCAGGCAGGCTGGTCATGAAGCTCTTGCGATCGACCATGAGCGTGCCCCAGCGCGAGACCTCAAGCTCCGGCTGGCCCCACAGCGTGGGCAGCGGCTCGGGGTCAAAGCCAAGCGCCTTGACCACGAGGTCGGCCTCGAGCGTGAACGCGCTGTCCTCCACCGGCTCGACCGACTGGCGGCCCGAGGCATCGGGCAGGCCCAGCTTCATGCGGCTGGCGCGCACGCCGCTCACATGGCCCTCGCCCTCGAACGCCTGCGGGGCTGCGAGCCAGACGAACTCCACGCCTTCTTCCTCGGCGTTCTTCACCTCGCGCACGGAGCCGGGCATGTTGGCGCGGTCGCGGCGATAGAGGCATTTGACCGACTTGGCCCCCTGCCGGATGGCGGTGCGCACGCAGTCCATGGCCGTATCGCCACCGCCAATGACCACGACAGACTTGCCCGCCGCATTCAGCGCGCCACTGTCATATTCGGCCACGCTGTCGCCCAGCGAGACGCGGTTGGACGCGGTCAGGTAATCAAGCGCGCGCACGATGCCGCCCAGACCCGCACCAGGGCCACCAATATCGCGCGACTTGTACACGCCGGTGGCGATCAGCACGCCATCATGCCGCGCGCGCAGGGTGGAGAACGCGATGCTGTCCGCACCATCGGTATCGCCAATGCCCTTGCCGAGATGGAAGTGGATGCCCGATTCCACCAGCAGCCTGTGGCGGCGCAGCACGATGTCCTTCTCCAGCTTGAAGCCGGGGATGCCATACATCAGCAGGCCACCGATGCGGTCGTAGCGGTCATAGACATGCACCTGGTAGCCCTGCTCGCGCAGTTGCACGGCGGCGGCAAGGCCACCGGGGCCAGCACCGATGATGGCAACACTCTCATCGCGCTCGGCCACCGGTTTGACCGGCCTGACCCAGCCGTTATCGAAGGCGGTATCGGTAATGTAGCGCTCGACCGCGCCGATGGTGACGCTCTCGAACCCTTCCTCGATCACGCAGTTGCCTTCGCACAGGCGGTCCTGCGGGCAGATGCGGCCACAGATTTCGGGGAAGGTGTTGGTGGCGGAGGACAGCTCATACGCCTCCTCCATCCGCCCTGCCGCCGTCATCATCAGCCAGTCGGGGATGTTGTTGCCCAGCGGGCAGTGCACCGAGCAGAACGGCACGCCACACTGCGAGCAGCGCGAGGCCTGCGCCTCGGCCTTCGCGGGCACGAACTCATCGTAAATTTCGTTGAAGTCCTGGCGGCGCGCCTGGGCAGGCCGTTTGTCGGGCTGCTCCTGCGCCACGGAGACGAATTTCAGCATGCGCTCGGCCATCGGTCTGCCCCTGGTCTGCATATGGAAGGAAGGCGTCAGGCGCGGCTTACGCGCCCGGTGGTTCGCACATGACCTACGCAACGCCTTGCCCAAAGAAAAGACAGCAGTACTGACCTTATTGCGGAAAAAGACCAGAAATACGCGAAATTCCTCCCCTCCGCACCGAAATCAGTCCAGCACCAGATCCATGGGCGAGGGCGTTATGCCCAGCATCTCGAGCGTGCGGGCGCCGGGGGCCACGACGTTATCGACATAAAGCAGCCTGACCTGATCGCGCGTGAGCAGCTTGCCCGGCAGGTGCTCGAGCACGCTGGCCTGAAGGGTGGCGAGCCAGCGCGGCACCTCGATGAGCGGGCGCGGATGCCCGCCCCACCGCGCGGCCCAGGCCACGAGCTGGCGCATGGTCATGACCACGGGGCCGCCAAACTCGAAGACGGCGCCCTCCATGCCCTCGCTCGAAGCAATGCGCAGCATGCCATCGGCCACATCCCCCACCCATACGGGCTGGAAACGGGTGGCCGGCCCAAACACCGGCACCACCGGCATGAAACGCGCCATGCGGGCGAACATGGCGGGAATGGCTCCCTCCACGCCAAAAATGAGCGAGGGCCGGACAATGACCGCCTGCGGCATGGCGCGGCTGACGGCGGCCTCCCCCTCACCCTTGCTGCGGGCATAGGCCGAAGGGCTGCTCACATCCGCGCCAATGGCCGAGACATGGATCAGCCGCTCGACACCGGCGGCGGCACTGATCCGCGCCACCCTTGCCGCACCCGCCACATGGATCGCCTCGAACGTGGCCGCCCCGTGCGGGGAGAGGATGCCCACAAGGTTGATGACCAGCGTGCTGCCCTCAATGGCGGCGACGCAGGCCGCCTCATCAGTCACGGAGGCGACAACGGGCACCACCTGCCCCACGTCGCCAAGCATGCGCAGGGTCGTGGCATGCGCCGCCGTGCGGCCCGCCACGCGCACCACGTAGCCCGCCCGTGCCAGTCGCCCCACCACGGAGCGGCCCACGAATCCACTCCCGCCAAATACCGTTGCAACCTTGCGTGCCATAGCCTGCTCCTGTCCGTGATTCATGACTGTTTCCCTGCCCCCCTGTTCTCACATCTTTGCCCGGTCGCTTCCCATCCATTTTGTCCGTGCAGCCATGCCGGACGGCCTGCTTCCGGCCGCATGGAAAAAATGCGCCTGATTTCAAAAAAATGCATTTACCCTGTTGACCGCCCCCGCAGGCCGGACTAAACACCGCTCACACCACCCCGGCGGCCTCCGCTGGGGAGCCTCTGAGCCCAGATGGCGGAATTGGTAGACGCGCAGGTTTCAGGTACCTGTGGCCGCAAGGTCGTGGAAGTTCGAGTCTTCTTCTGGGCACCATCTCTCAAAACTGAATAGCATTCCCCTCCGGGGGGCGGTCAGGACAGCCCATTACGGGCCTGTCCCGTTATCTTTTTGCCTGTTCCGCAGCCGGAATTGGTGTAAACCGCCCCGAACACACCCTTCACGGCCCTGCCCCCCCGGGCACAGGCAGGCGTTACGACACAACGGATTGCCCTGCTTGCGGTTGCGTTGCAGACCTGCCACCGTGAATTCAATTGCGTGACGGAGCATTTCACATATGGCCACAAGCCCATCACCCGACGCCATTCACCTCTATCGTGGCGACCTGCCCGCGCACGTCACCTTCAGTGGCAGTGTTGCGGTGGATACGGAAACGATGGGCCTCAACCCGCACCGCGACAGGCTGTGCCTCGTGCAGCTTTCCGGCGGGGATGGCCACGCCCACCTGGTGCAGATGCCCAAAGGCGCGCGCGCCGCCGACTGCCCCAACCTCGTGCGCGTGCTGGCTGACCCGGCCCTGCCCAAGCTCATGCATTTCGCCCGCTTTGACGTGGGCATCCTGCAATACACGCTGGGCATGACGGTTGCCCCCGCCATCTGCACCAAGATCGCATCAAAACTGGTGCGCACCTATACCGACCGCCACGGCCTGGCCCATCTGTGCCGCGAACTGCTGGGCGTGGAACTGAGCAAGCAGCAGCAGTCATCGGACTGGGGGGCACCAGAACTCAGGCCCGAGCAACTGGCCTATGCCGCCTCCGACGTGCTGTACCTGCATGCCCTGTGGGCAAAGCTCGAAGCCCTGCTGCACCGCGAGGGGCGGCGTGAACTGGCGCAGGCCTGCTACGATTTTCTGCCCACGCGGGCGCGGCTTGATATACTGGGCTACGAAGATCCTGATATTTTCGCGCATCGGGCCGCCTGATGGCCCATGCCCGGTTTGACCGGGAACCCATTCAGACCGATACAGATCGTGCATGAATAGCAGCCCCTTTCCCCCTCCCTCCGCCACGGGCGATGACACGGCCCTGCCCGCGCGCATGCTGCGCGAGGCCCGTGCCGTGCTGCGCGCCGAATCCGCCGGGCTGCAGGCCATGATCGCCGCGATGGAAGACGGCAATGCAGGCGATGGCGGGCTCGGGGCGGCCTTCATCGCGGCGGTCGAGGGCATCTGGTCGGGCAACCGGCGCGTGGTGGTGACCGGCATGGGCAAGTCGGGCCATATCGGGCGCAAGATCCAGGCCACCCTTGCCTCGACCGGCACGCCCGCCATTTTCGTGCATCCGGCCGAGGCCTCGCACGGCGACCTGGGCATGCTGCAGAAGGGCGATGCGGTGCTGGCCATATCCAATTCCGGCGAGACGGCGGAAATGGCCGACATCATCTCGCATGCCCGCCGCTTCGGGCTGCTGCTCATCGCCATGACCGCGCGCGCGGGCTCCACGCTGGCGCAGGCGGCCGATATCGTGCTGCTGCTGCCCGATGCCCCCGAGGCCTGCCCCATTGGCCTCGCGCCGACCACCAGTTCCACCATGCAGCTTGCGCTGGGCGATGCGCTGGCCATCGTGCTGCTCCAGCGCCGGGGCTTCAGCGCCAGTGACTTTGGCATCTTCCACCCCGGCGGGCGGCTGGGCACGCGGCTGCGCCGGGTGCGCGAACTGATGCATGCAGGCGAGAGCATGCCCCTTGGCCCGCCTGACATGGAACTGCGCCGCGTGATCGTGGAAATGACCCGCAAGGCCTTTGGCTGCATGGGCGTGGTGGACGCACACGGCCGCCTGCTCGGCCTGATTACCGACCATGACCTGCGCCTGGCTTTGGGCCGCGACCTTGACCACACCCTTGCCGCCGACATCATGAACCCCACCCCCCAGACCATCGGCCCCGACCTGCTTGCCGCCGAGGCGCTGCGGGTCATGAACGACCGGCCGCGCCCGATCTCGAGCATTTTCGCCCTTGATGAAGCAGGGCATGCGGTGGGCATCCTTCACCTTCACGACCTGCTGCGCGCGGGCATTGCATGACCGACCGCCCCGAAGACAGGGACGACAACACCGATCCCGACACCATCCAGCGCGAGGATTATGCCCGCAGCGCCGCCGATATCGAGCGCCAGCGCAGCATATTCGACCAGGGCGCGCGCACCCGCCTGCTGCCCAGCGCCGCCGACCAGGCGCGCAGGCAGGCCATCATGCGCTCGGCCAAGTGGATGCTGCCGCTGTTCGCCCTCGTGCTGCTTGGCTCGATCGCCGCATGGCCCGCCGTCGAGCGCGCCGTGATCATGCATACCGGCACCATGGCGCAGATGAGCCGCGTGCGCGTAAAAAGCGGCAGCATGCTCAACCCCACCTATCGCGGGCTGGACGAGCATGGCCGCCCCTACATGATCACCGCCGACGAGGCCCGCCAGGTCGACCCCGAGCGCATCGACCTGAGCAACCCCGCAGCCGACACCCTGACCGATAACGGCAACTGGCTGTATGTGACCGCGCGCGACGGCGTGTATATGCAGCATACCCAACTGCTGGACCTGACGCGTGACGTCACCCTCTATCGCAATGACGGAACCCTCATGCTCAGCCCCACCGCCGATGTCGACATGCGCCACAACATCATCGTAACCGATAGCTGGGTCCATGCCGAAGGCCCGGTGGGCGTGCTCGACGCGCGTGGCGGCATGGTGGACACACGCGGCGGCATCATGCTGTTTCGCGGTCCGGGCCGCATGATCCTCAATGCAGCGGAAAGATCGAACTGATGGCGCGCCTCTTCCCTCACCTGCCGCTTGGCGGCGTCCTGCTCGGGCTGGTGGCAGCCACCCCCGCCATGGCGCAGGGGCTCGACATGTCGCACGGCCAGCAGATCAATGTCACCGCAGCAGGCGGCTTCGACTGGGACCAGAACGCGCAGACCGTCACCGCCTATGACCGCGCCCAGGCCATCCGGGGCGACCTGACCGTGCGCGGCGACAAGCTCATCGCCTTCTACCGCAAGAAGGCCGCCACCACCCCCGCGCCGGGACAGGCCACGCCCGGCGCGAATACGGCCGCAACACCGGGCACGCAGGCCGCGGGCAAGCCGCCCGGCCCCGACGCACCGCTTGCCGCCCATCTCGGCGTTGCCCCTCCGCCCGAGACGCGTCGGCCCCATATCGTGGATGACACGCCCGCCCCCGCTGGCGCCACGAGCACGCCGGCACCGGCCAGCGCGCCCGGCCCCACCGCCTCCGCCAGCGACCCGGACGTGGATACGAACCTCGCCACCCCGTCTGACACACTGCCGCAGGACCTGCCCATTCCCGACCGGCCCGACCCCATCGGCGCGCCCGGCAATGGCCCCGCCAGCGGGCCTGCGGGCACGGCCCAGGGAACGGGGCAAGGGACAGGACAGGGTGATGCGGCAGGCGGTGGCGCGGGTGATGGCGGCGGGTCGAGCGAGGTTTACCGCCTTGAAGCCATCGGCCACGTGCATGCCTTCAACCTCAATGACCAGGCATGGGGCGACCATGCGGTCTATGACGTCGATCAGGCCATTCTGGTCATGACCGGCGAACACCTGAAGATGACCGCGCCGCAGGATATCCTGACCGCGCGCGACGTGCTGGAATACCATTCGCACGAGCACATGTCGGTCGCGCGCGGCAACGCCACCATGACCACCAATGACGGCCGCCAGATCCGCGCCGACGTGCTGGTGGGCTACGACAAGCCCAAGCCCGAGCGCAGCAACAAGCGCAAGGAATGGCGCCAGACCCACCCCAACGGCAAGAACCCGGTACCCGACGACGCCATAACGCCAGAAGATGCGGCGGCGGATGACAGGCCATCCCCCGGCGCGGGCACGATGGACCATGTCGATGCCTTCGGCCACATCATCATCCGCACCCGCACCGAGACCATAACCGGGGATCGCGGCGTGTACGTGCCCGATACGGGCATTGCCCGACTGGTGGGCAACGTGCATATCACCCGTGGGGAAAATCAGGTCAGCGGCACATCGGCCATCGTGAACCTGCATACCGATATCTCGACCCTGACCGACAACCCCGGCTCGCGCGTGAGTGGCCTGGTCATTCCCAACCAGGCTGGCAAAGGTGGCAAGGTACAAGACAAATGAACATGACCCCCCCGACCGATGGCCCCGACCCCACGGCACTGCCCATTCCCGCGCCCGCTGCCGGGCTGATCGCCAGCGGAATCGGCAAGAGCTACAAGAAGCGGCAGGTGGTACGTGACGTGTCGCTGCAGGTGCAGCGCGGCGAGGCCGTGGCCCTGCTTGGCCCCAATGGCGCGGGCAAGACCACCAGCTTCTACATGATCGTGGGGCTGGTGCGGCCCGACATGGGCACCATCACGCTCGATGGCGCGGACATCACGCAACTGCCCATGTACCGCCGCGCGCGCATGGGCATTGGCTACCTGCCGCAGGAGGCGAGCATCTTTCGCGGGCTCAATGTCGAGCAGAACATCATGGCCGCCCTCGAGATCGTGGAACCCGACCCCGACCGCCGCCAGACCATGCTTGACGGGTTGCTGGGCGAATTCGGCATCACCCGGCTGCGGCATTCCTCCTCGCTCGCCCTTTCGGGCGGCGAGCGGCGACGGCTGGAAATCGCCCGCGCGCTGGCCAGCCAGCCGCATTACATCCTGCTTGATGAGCCGCTGGCGGGCATTGACCCCATTGCGGTGGGCGAGATCCGCGACCTCGTGGCCCACCTCAAGGACCGGGGCATTGGCGTGCTGATTACCGACCATAACGTGCGCGAGACGCTGGAAGTGATCGACCGCGCCTACATCATGCATAGCGGACAGGTGCTGACCGAGGGGCGGCCGGAGGAAATCGTGGCGAACGAGGACGTGCGCCGCGTCTACCTGGGCGAAAAATTCACCCTTTAAACAAATTGATAACAGTTTCCGGGTGCCGCCTTTTTTCAAAAAGGTGACGTTCTCCCGAAGCTTTTTGAAAAAGCTTCACCAGAAACTTCTTTCATCCGGCAGCAGGCCCACCCCTGTATTCGTTACGCTTTACGCAAGGGGCGGGCGTAAAAAAAAGCACCACTCCCCCATGCAAGGAAAGCATGGACAGCGAGGGGGCAACCATGCCCAAATATATTCGTTCGCTGTCACGTACCCCCACGGGTCCGACGCAACAATCACTGTCACGCAGGCCTTGCGGGAAGGATCGTCCCCTTTAATTCATAGCCATTCGCTCAAAGCACGTCTTCCTTCTGCCCGTAAGCCACCGCGTTACGACCATGTAAGGAGTTGCCCCTTATGCATATCAGTGTCGCCGGAAAGCAGATCGCCCTGTCCGATGCCCTGAAACACAGGGTAAGCGCCCATCTGGACCGCATATCGGAAAAATATTTCGGACAGGCCATGGAAGCCCGCGTCACCTTCAGCCGCGCGCGCTCGTTCTTTACATGCGACATCAACCTCCATGCCACGCGCGGGCTGACCCTGCGCGGCGAAGGCGAGGCCGCCGATGCCCATTCGGCCTTTGATGATGCCGCCGAGCATATTGCCAGCCGCCTGCGCCGCTACCACCGCAAGGCCACCAGGCACGGCCACCAGAAAGCCCGCCAGCAGGTGCCCGAAGTCGGGCGTGGCTATGTTTTGCGGCCCGGCATGCCCACCACGCTTTCCGCCACGGAAGACGACGTAGCGAGCGAGGATGAGGACAGCGCACTGCCCGCAACCGGCCCCTACGCCACCATCATTGCCGAGCACCCGACCGAGATCCCGACCCTGAGCGTGAGCGAAGCGGTGATGCGGCTTGACCTGGCCGACTGCCAGATCCAGCTCTTCCGCAACAGCACGACCGAGACGGTCAACGTGCTCTATCGCCGCCCTGACGGCAATATCGGCTGGCTCGACCCCTCGCTGCGCTCAAACTGACCCCTGACCGGCAGCGCCCCCCAAGGGGCCTGCCCCTTTCCCAACAAAAATGGCCCTGCCCCCGGATAGGGGAGCAGGGCCATCTGTTATGTGGCATGCACCAGGTGCTAGTGCAGCGGCACCAGCATCATGTCATGCTGAACGATTGCATTGACCGCCTCATCGCGGTCCTCGGCTACGGCAAGCGGCGTGCCGTCGGCGGCATGGATGGCGAAGGCGTCCTCGCCCTCGACCTGTACTGCCCGGATATAGGCCACCGCCTCCATGCCCAGCCCACGCAGTTCGCCGGTGCTGATCATGTAGGGGCTGGTAGTCGGCTCCGCCGGTTCGCCGTGCAGCAGCACCCGGCCATTGCGTGTCGTAACTCTCATGGCGTCATCTCCTGCATCATGAAGGGTCTCCATCGCCCTTCGTCTCCGCATCCCAACAGGGGCGACAGGGGACCTGACCATGCGGGGATCAGTCCTCGTCAATTACCCTGACAACACGTTGCTTGCGCCCGGCGGGCACATCAACCACCGGCGCAACACGATCATGCGAGGACGGCGGACTGGCCTGCGGGGCGCGGGCAATCTCGATCTTGCGCACGCGCACTTCAGGCTGTGGGCGGGCGAGTTCGATATGCAGCAGCCCGTTATCCATCCACGCGCCGCCAACCTCGATTCCCTCGGCGAGCACGAACGCCTTCTGGAACTGCCGCGCCGCAATGCCACGATGCAGGAAAATACGCCCCTGCCCGTCGTCGCTCTGGCGGCCGCGGATGACAAGCTGGTTGTCTTCCTGCGTTATGTGCAGGTCTTCCATCACGAACCCCGCCACCGCGAGCGTAATGCGCAGCGTGCTGGGGCTGACCTGCTCTATGTTGTAGGGCGGATACCCGTCTGATGCATTTTTTGATGCCCGTTCAAGCATCTGCTCCAGATGGTCGAACCCAAGGAACATGGGCGACCCGAAAACTCTTCCCGACAAATCGGCCTCCTCTGCTGTGAGCGAGACAGGAAACGGAAAAAGCGGACCCGAAACGGCATCCGCCCTCCGTCCCTTTACGATATGGGAGAATAATGGAAATGCACAAGGGAGCAGACCGCACCGCGCCGGTGCATTTTGCGTGCATCCCCACTGGCATCACGCGGGCGGAAACGCTAAATGGCGATACTATGATTGATCATGATGTCATCGCTCAGGCGACCCCCATGCCGATCCTGGTCGCGCCCCAGGCGGTCCTGCGCCAGAAAACACGCCTTGTCCGCCCCGAGGACATGGGCGCGCTGCGCACCACCATCCCCCGCATGTTCGCCGCCATGTACGCAGCCCCCGGCATCGGGCTGGCGGCACCCCAGGTAGGGCTTGGCATGCGCTTCGCCATTGTGGACGTGTCCGACAAAGGCGAGGCCCGCAACCCGCTCGTGCTGATCAACCCCGAGGTGATTGCCGAGACCGAGGACATGGCCGTGCGCGAGGAAGGCTGCCTGTCGCTGCCCAACCAGTATGCCGAGGTCATCCGCCCCGAGGCCGTGCGCGTGCGCTACCAGGACATGGAGGGCAAAAAGCACGAGCTTGAGGCCAATGACCTGCTGGCCACCTGCCTGCAGCACGAGATCGACCACCTCGAGGGCATCCTGTTCGTCGATCACCTTTCCACCCTCAAGCGCAACATGATCATGCGCCGCCTGGCCAAGGAACAGCGCCTCAAGCACTGAGTGCTGAACGCGGACCCGCCGCCGCCGGAACCCGACCTGTCCCGCCAAGGGTTCCGGCCCAGACAGAACGGACCCACACGACATGCGACTGGCCTTCATGGGCACGCCCGATTTTGCAGTGCCCGCCCTGCGCGCCCTGCATCAGACCGGGCATGACATCGTTACCGTCTATAGCCAGCCCCCCCGGCCCGCGGGCCGGGGCAAGAAGCTGCGCCCCTCGCCGGTACATCTTGCAGCCGAAGACCTCGGCATTCCCGTACGCACCCCGCTCGCACTGCGCCGCAATGCGGAAGAACACGCCTTCTTCCGCGCACTCGAACTCGATGCGGCCATAGTTGCCGCCTACGGGCTGATCCTGCCTGTGGAGATGCTCGATGCGCCCGCGCGCGGCTGCCTGAACATCCATGCCAGCCTGCTGCCGCGCTGGCGCGGGGCGGCGCCCATTCAGGCCGCCATCCTGGCCGGTGACAGTGAAAGTGGCGTGACCATCATGCAGATGGATGCCGGGCTGGATACCGGGGCCATGCTGCTGCGCGACCATGTGGCGCTGACCGACCACACCACGGCCACCACGCTGCATGATGACCTCGCCGCCATGGGCGGTCGCCTGATCGTGGACGTACTGGCGCAGCCACCCCACCCCGGCACCCCCCAGCCTGAAAGCGGGGTGACCTACGTGCAGCGCCTGAGCCGCGAGGACGGACGCATTGACTGGACCCGCCCCGCTGCTGAAATCGACCGCCAGGTCCGCGCGCTGACCCCCTGGCCCGGCACGTTCACCACGCTGGACGGGCAGGTGATCAAGATCGGGGCCGTAGGCCTGACGCCGGGCAATACGCAGGCAACACCCGGCACGGTGGTGGATGACACGCTGCGCGTGGCCTGTGGCGGAGGCACGGACCTGCGCATTACGCGCCTGCAACGCCCCGGCCGGGGCATGATGGAGGCTGCCGACTTCCTGCGCGGGCAGGCCGTGGCCGCTGGCACGCGGCTGGGCGTGGCGTGACCCGACGATGACCGAGACCACGCCCCCGCTCCCCGCCATTCCCACCATCCGCCCGGATGACATTGCCCCGCCTTCCGTCTGCCGCTGGGCCGTGCTGCTCGAATATGACGGGCGGGGTCTTGTGGGCTGGCAGCGCCAGTCGCCGGAGGATCTCGTATCCGTGCAGGGGCTGCTGGAAGGTGCTGCGCGCAACCTGACCGGTGGCCGCACGGTGCGCAGCATCACGGCAGGCCGCACCGATGCGGGCGTGCATGCGGCGGGACAGGTCGCGCATCTGGATTTTCCCGCCGATGTCACGCTGTCCAGTGCCACGGTGCGCGACGGGCTGAATTTCTACATGAAGCCCCATCCGGTGGTGGTGCTCATGGCGCGCCCGGTGCTGCCGCACTGGAATGCCCGCTTTTCCGCCTGCGCGCGCGCCTATCGCTACCGTATCCTCAACCGTTCATCACGCCCTGCGCTTGATGAGGGGCGGGTGTGGCACATCAAGGCCCCGCTGGATGTAGACATCATGCAGCGCGCCGGACGCTGCCTGCTCGGGCGGCATGATTTCACGTCTTTCCGCGCCTCCGCCTGCCAGGCGCGCAGCCCCGTGCGCTCGCTCGAGCAACTCGATGTGCGCCGCGAGGGTGAATACGTGGTGGTTGAAACCGCAGCTCGTTCCTTCCTGCACCATCAGGTGCGCAACATGGTTGGCACCCTGAAAATGGTGGGGGAAGGCCGCTGGGAGCCGGAGCGGGTGGCCGAGGCCCTTGCCGCCCGCGACCGCCGCGCCGCAGGCCCCACCGCCCCGCCAGACGGGCTGTGCCTGACGGCGGTGGGGTATGAGGATAATCCCTTCAGCCGGTAAAGCCCGGTTTCAGGGGACTGCCTGAAAACATCCAGCAATCATAAGAAAGTTTTTGGTGAAGCTTTTTTCAAAAAGCTTCGAAGAACGCCGCCTTTCTGAAAAAAGGCGGCACCCAGAAAGTTTTCTACTTTTCAGGATATGACCGGGCCTGACTTTTCAACCAGTCCCTTAATGCGGCTGGGCCTGCTGGACCATGAGCGGGTAGAGAAAATCATGCCATGCCCGCTGATGGGGAGAAAGCAGCCCCGTCGCGGCCACGAGCAGCCCGAGGCTGCCCAGAATGGCCAGCACCAGCAACACCGCCTGCCCGCGCCGCAGCAGCAGCCCCACGCGGGCGACGTACCAGGTCAGCCACAGGCTGTAGCCAAACTCCACTCCGTTGAGAATGCCCGCCCCCGTTGCCGATTGCAGCAGTCGGGGCGAGGCGAGCGCCATGAGCAGCGCCACCACCAGGCCGACAAACAGGGTGATCCAGTCGGTCCACCATGTCGCGGTGATGTAGCGCATCCACAGCCCTTCGCGCTTCCAGTGGCGGGCCAGTGCATTGGTCACGACCGCAGGCAGCAGGATCAGGCACAGCGCAAACAGCACCTTGACGCCGCTGATGGCCTGCGGGGCCGCACCCAGCGTCAGGCCGCCCAGCACCAGCCACATCGCCAGCCGGGGCGCCAGGGCAGCCAGCACGGAATCGCGCGTATTGCCAAAGCAGGCGATCCCTTCCGCGCGGCCCCGCCCCAGCAGCATCATGCCTTTGAGGATAACGCCAAACCCCGATACGTTCGGGGTTGGAGAGGGGCCGCGATCGGACATTAGCCCATTACCTTTTCAAGAAAACCGGAATAGATCGCTGTAAGCTGCTTCAGGTCGGCCAGCGCCACATGCTCATCCACCTTGTGCATGCTGGCCCCGACAAGGCCGAATTCGGCCACGGGGCAGTAGCGGCTGATGAAGCGGGCATCGGACGTGCCGCCCCCCGTATCCAGCTTCGGCACATGGCCCGTCACCGCATGCACGGCCCGGCGCAGGGCCTCGACCGGGGCATCGGGACTGGTCAGGAAGGATTCCCCGCTGATGGCAATGCTCACATCCGCCCTGGGCGCATGCCGGGCCACCACCGTGCGGATCCAGCCCGCAAGGTCCGCGCCGGTATGCAGGTCATTGAAGCGGATGTTGAGCCGCGCCTGCGCGCGTGCCGGTATGACATTGTTAGCCGTATTGCCCACGTCAAGGCTGGTCACCTGCAGGCTTGAAGGCTCGAACCATTCGCTACCCGTGTCAAGCGGGGCCGCCGTCAGTTCACCCAGCAGCGCGAGCAGCCGGTGGATGGGGTTATCCGCCCGGTGCGGATAGGCCACATGCCCCTGCATGCCCTGCACGGTAATGCGGGCATTAAGGCTGCCCCGTCGACCGATCTTGACGACCTCGCCCATCTCGCCCGGATTGGTGGGCTCGCCCACCAGGCAGAAATCAGGGATCTGCCCATTGGCCTGCATCCATTCCAGCACGCGCACGGTGCCGTTGGTGGCGGGGCCTTCCTCATCGCCGGTGATCAGCAGGCTGATCGTGCCCCGGGGCCGGGGCGTCTTTTGCAGGTACAGGCGCACGGCGGCGACAAAGGCGGCAATGCCCCCCTTCATGTCGCACGCGCCACGACCGAACAGGATGCCATCGTGTATTTCGCCGCCAAAGGGGTCATGGGTCCAGGCGGCATCACCGACCGGCACCACATCCGTATGGCCCGCAAAGCACAGATGCGGCTGGCCCGTGCCAAGGCGGGCGAACAGGTTGGGCGTGCGGGCGGTCCCCTCGCCAAAGGGCAGCAGGGTCACGCTGAAGCCGATGCCTTCGAGCACGGCGGCCAGCGCGTTGATGCCACAGCCATCATCAGGCGTGACGGAAGGGCAGCGGATCAGCGCGCGCGCCAGTGCGACAACGCCCCCGGGGTCCTGTTCCGGACCAGCCATTCCATCATCCGCCATCAGGTGTGTCTCCGTTACCGGTCAGCCGCGCAGCAGGTCGTTGATCGAGGTCTTGGAGCGGGTGCGCTCGTCCACGCGCTTGACGATCACCGCACAATCGAGCGAAGGCAGCGGCTTGCCATCGGTGGACGTGGCCTGGCGCGGCGGCAGGGTGCCGGGCACCACGACCGAATAGGCCGGGACCCGACCCATGAAGACCTCGCCCGTGGTGCGGTCAACGATCTTGGTGGACGCACCGAGGAACACACCCATGGACAGCACGCTGCCGCGCTCGACCACAACGCCCTCGGCCACTTCCGAACGCGCGCCGATGAAGCAGCCATCCTCGATGATGACGGGCGCCGCCTGCAGCGGCTCGAGCACGCCACCAATGCCTACGCCGCCGCTGATGTGGCAGTTCTTGCCAATCTGCGCGCAGCTGCCGATCGTAACCCAGGTATCGACCATCGTGCCGCTATCGACATACGCACCGGCATTGACGAAGCTTGGCATCAGCACCACGTCCGGCGCGATGAAGGCCGAGCGACGCACGATCGAGCCGGGAACCGCACGGAAACCGGCAGCCGCAAAGGCGGCCTGGTCCCAGCCCGCAAACTTCAGCGGCACCTTGTCATAGCTCGGCGCGCCCGCGCCACCGCCTTCAACAAGGCGGTTATCGTTGAGGCGGAAAGACAGCAGCACCGCCTTTTTCAGCCATTCATTCACCACCCAGCCGCCAGCGCCCGGCGTCGCCACGCGCAATTTGCCCGAATCAAGCGCCAGAAGGGCGGCTTCAACGGCATCACGATCGACGCCGGTCGTGGCGGTGGACAGCGTCTCGCGACGCTCCCACAGGGCCTCGATCTGGCTCTGGAGGGATGTATCGGTCATATCTGCAAAATCCTGTCTGGGCTGGTTTTCCCGGCCTGTCATGGCCGCAAACCTGTATTAATTTGCCAGCGGACCATGCGGAGGATCAGGGGGAATGTCAACGCATCCCCCTGCCCCAGCCCGCATGGCACTGCGCATCATGCGCTGCGAATGAGGGTTCCTGGCCCGGCTTCGGTAAAGAGTTCGAGCAGGCAGGCATGCTGCACCCGGCCATCAAGGATGACGGCCGCCTTGGCACCGGCCCGCACGGCCTCGAGGCAGGTTTCCACCTTGGGGATCATCCCGCCCGAGATCATGCCGCTGGCAATGCCCTTGCGGGCATCCTCGGCCGTGAGTTCGGGGATCAGCTTGCCATTGCCATCGAGCACGCCGGGCACGTCGGTCAGCATCAGCAGGCGGCTGGCATTGACCGCGCCCGCAATGGCGCCCGCGGCGGTATCGGCATTGATGTTGTAGGTCTCGCCACTGGCACTGCTGCCAATCGGCGCAATGACCGGGATCAGCCCCGAGCCTGACAGCGCATAGATCACGCGCGGGTCGATGCGCTCGGGCTCGCCCACGAAGCCAAGGTCGAGCAGGCGATCGGTTTCCACGCCGTTTTCACGCGCGCGGCGGATGAGCCTGCGCGCGGTGATCAACCCGCCATCCAGCCCCGAAATGCCCACCGCGAGCGCACCGGCGCGGTTGATGAGACCGGCGACCTGCTTGTTCACCTTGCCGCCGAGCACCATCTCGATCACATCGATCATGGCGGCATCGGTCACGCGCAGGCCGTCGATGAAGGTGGATTCGATCTGCAGGCGCTTGAGCATGGCGCTGATCTGCGGGCCACCGCCATGCACCACCACCGGGTTCACACCCACCTGCTTGAGCAGGGCGATGTCATGGCCGAACGCGGTGGAGAGCGTGGTGTCAACCATCGCGCTACCGCCATATTTCACCACGACCGTATCACCCGCATAGCGCCGCAGATAAGGCAGCGCCCTGGCCAGAACCTCGGCGCGTGCCTGTGCGTCCTGATCAGCCGATCCTGTTCCTGTCATCCGAACGGTTCCTTCGCTCCTGACTGCTTCATATCCATTACCCCCGGGCGCATCAGCGCGGGAGCAGGCCCGCATGCGGCCTAGACCGGGTTGGCCAGGCGGGCGAGTTCGGCCCGCAATTCCTCAATCCCGGCCCCGGTCGTGCTGCTCGTGGCCAGCACATCGGGGAAGGCTGCGGCATGCGCGCGTACGATCTCGCCCACTTCGCGCAGCTTGGCCGCGAGCGCGGGCGGCTTTGGCACATCGCACTTGGTCAGCACGACCTGAAAGGTCACCGCCGCGCGGTCGAGCATCTTCATGATCTCTTCGTCGCTGGCCTTGAGTTCCACCCGGCTGTCAAGCAGCAGCACCACGCGGCGCAGCGTGGGCCGGCCGCGCAGGTAGGAGAACATCATGCCCTGCCAGTCTTCCTTCACCGCCTTCGCCGCCTTGGCAAAGCCGTAGCCCGGCATGTCAACGAGGGTGAGGCGGTCGGCAAGTTCAAAGAAGTTGAGCTGCTTGGTCCGCCCCGGCTCGGATGAGGCGCGCGCCAGCGCCCTACGCCCGGTCAACGCGTTGATCAGGCTGGACTTGCCCACGTTGGAGCGACCGGCAAACGCAATCTCGGGCAGGATCGGGTCAGGCAGTTGCCCGAGCTTCTGCGCGCCGAACACGAAGTTGAATTCACCGGCAAACAGCACGCGACCGGTCTCGCGGTCGCGTTCCATTTCCTCTGGCGTGGGGGCGGGGGTCGAGAAATCCACCATGTTGGTCCCTGCGGTCATTTCTTCCCGGCCGGCAGCTTGGCCTGGCCGGTCGCTGCGGCGGCGGCCTTCGTGTTCATGCGGCGCTGGATCACGGTCTGCTGCAGCATGGTCAGCAGGTTGTTCCAGCAATAATAGATCACGAGGCCAGCGGGCTGGCGCGCCATGAAGAAGGTGAAGATGATCGGCATGAACTGGAACATCTTCTGCTGCGCCGGATCAACCGAAGGGGCCGGGTTCAGCTTCTGCTGGATGAACATGGTCAGCCCGAACGCCATCGGCCACAGGCCAAGCTGGAGCATGGGCGAGATGACCGAGGGATCCCACGGGATCAGCCCGAACAGGGTGAACAGGTTTGTCGGGTCAAAGGCCGAAAGGTCATGGATCCAGCCAAAGAACGGCGCGTGACGCATCTCGATGGTCACGTACAGGTCCTTGTACAGGCACCAGAACACGGGGATCTGCAACAGCATGGGCAGGCAGCCGCTGGCAGGGTTCACGCCTTCCTGCTTGTACAGCCCGATCATCTGCTGGTTGAGCGCCATCTGGTCGTCTTTATAGCGCTCGCGCAGGGCTTTGATCTTGGGCTGGAGCTGGCGCATCTTGCCCATGGAATGGAACTGCTTGGTGGCCAGCGGGAAGAACAGCGCCTTGACCAGCAGGGTGAACGCCATCAGGGCGAGGCCAAAATTGCCCAGCATGGTGTTCAGCCAGTCCAGCACCGTAAAGATGGGGCGGGTGAGGAACGCAAACCAGCCGAAATCAACCGCTTTCCAGAAATCGGGGATATGCAGGCTGGACTCGTATTTCTCCAGCAGCGGCACTTCCTTCGCACCGGCAAAGACATGGCTTTCGGTGCAGGCTTCGCCACCTGCCGCCACGACAAGCGGCGCGCGCGCGGTAAAGCCGACATCATAGATGCCCTTGTCCCCACCCTGGGAGAGGAAGGCGTAGTTGGCCGCCACATCGCTATCCTGCTGCGGAATCACGGCAGAAAGCCAGTATTTGTCGGTAATGCCAGCCCAGCCACCCTGGCCGGGCTTGGACCACGCAATGTTGCCCGGCGGCACGGCGGCCTTGCGCAGCGACTTGTAGGAGCTTTCATCAAGCCGGTGATCAATGACCGAGATCGGCCCTTCATGCACCAGGTAGCCGCCCGTCTCGACCGGCGTGTAGCCACGCTCCACGCGTGAGAACGGGTAGAGCGACACCCCGTCGCCGCCATGGTTGACCACCTTCTGCGTGACCGTGAACATGTAGTTGGGGTCAATGGCAATGGCGATCTGGAACACCTGGCCCTGGCCGTTATCCCAGCTCAGGGTTACGGGCTGCGCCTCGGTCAGCCTGTCGTGGTCGGCGGTCCATACCGTATTGGCGTCGGGCACACGCACCTGACCGCCGCTGATATTGGTCCAGCCGACTTCGACAAGGTTGGGCTGCTCGCCGCCACGCGGCGCGAGCACGCGCACGAGCGGGCTGCCGTCCTTGACGGTTTCATGGTAATTCTTGAGCACGAGGTCATCGAGCCGCGCACCACGCAGGTCGAGCGAGCCAGCCACCCGGCCGGCATCGATCGTAACCCGCGGGTCAGGCGCGTCAGGCTGCGCCGCCTGCCCGGCAGCCGGTGTGGCCGCGCCATCGGCTGCGACAGGCGCAGGCGCGGACTGCTGCGCGGGGGCCTGCGGCTCGACCGTCTTATGGTTCTGCTGTGGCAGAAAATATTCGAAACCAACCAGCACCACGGCAGACAGTGCTGTTGCCACCATAAAACGCTTGATATCCATCAGCGACCCGCCAGACTTTTACTGTTTTGCATGCCACAGCCGCAGGCCGTGCCGGGAACAGGGTCGTGACCGCCCGCGTTCCACGGGTTGCAGCGCAGGATGCGCCACCCGGCCAGCACGCTACCACGCCCTGCCCCATGAAGGGCGATCGCGTCACGCGCATAATGACTGCATGAAGGAGTGAAACGGCAATGCGCGCCCCAGATGGGGCGGATCACCAGTTGATACGCGCGAATCATCGCGCGCAGCACATGGGCAGGCAGGCTGATGGAAGACGTGCTCACGATCCTTCCTTCACCCCGGCCTTGCTCAGGGCCTTGCGGTAATCGGCCAGAAGCGACTCGAACCGCCGCCCCCGCGTGCCAGAACGGCCTATGACCACGATATCGACGCCTTCAAGCGCCTGCTCGCGGCCCAGAATCCGCACAACCTCGCGCAGGCGCCGCCGCACGCGGTTCCGCACGACGGAATTACCTACTTTTTTGGTAACGGTAAAACCAAAGCGGGCGGCATCCGCGTCACCGCGTTCAAGCGCCTGCAGCACCAGCCCCGGCATGGGGGCCTTGCGGCCTTTGGCCGCGACCCGCAGGAACTCGGCGCGTTTTTTAAGACGCGTGGACTGATCGGCCACTTCAAGCCGCCCCTTTAGTAGAGACATTCATCGTTGCGGGCCTGGAAATGGCCCGTAACGTCAAGACGTCACCTGCCTCAGGCAGAAAGACGCTTGCGGCCCTTGCTGCGACGGTTTGCAACAATCCTGCGGCCACCAACGGTTTCCATACGCGAACGGAAGCCGTGGCGACGCTTGCGGACCAGCTTCGAGGGTTGATACGTGCGCTTCACAACGGCACTCCCAGATTGACAATGACAGACAGGTTACGGAATAGATTCCATCAGGCCCAGCACCATGCACAAGGCCCGAGCGGCGCCTTATACTGCCGCTTTCGGGCAACGTCAATGCTGCCCGCCCCTTGAACCCGAACCGGATGATTTTCCGTGCCCAGCCCCAGCTCCGACTCCGCCATGACCGAAGCGCTCAGGCGGCACATCCACGACATTCGTGGCCACCTCTCGCCTGCCATGCTGCGGGCGGATTCGCTGGCCCTGAGCAAGGATGAACGCACGCGCACCGCCGCGCGCGACATCATTGCAGCGCTCGAGGCCACCACGAAGGAACTCAGCGCCATGCGCCGCCTGCTGCCCGCGCGCCAGCCCTGACGGCAATCAGGCGTGAGGGTGCTTTTCGATCAGTTCAATCTTGTAGCCGTCCGGGTCTTCGACAAAGGCTATGAAGGTCGTGCCGAATTTGACCGGCCCCGGCTCGCGCGTGACCTTGCCGCCACCAGCACGCACCTTCTCCACCAATGCCTTCACATCCGGCACGCCCAGCGCGAAGTGACCGAAACCGGTGCCCACGTCATAGCCATCATCAACGCCCCAGTTATAGGTCAGCTCGATTTCGGCCTGGCCTGCGGCATTGTCGCCATAGCCAATGAACACAAGGGTGTATTTGCCTTCCGGCACCACCTTGCGCCGTAGCTCCTGCATGCCCAGCAACTCGTAGAAGGCAAGGCTTGCCTCGAGGTCGCGCACGCGCACCATGGTATGGAGGTAGGTTCCCACTGGCGTTTGTCCCTTCAGGTTGTTTTTGCGTCCCCGCCCGCAAATCCGGTCAGGAACAAGCCGGCCTCATCTGCCATGGCAATGCAGGCGGCAGGGTCGGTCATGAGCGTGGCCCCGGCCTCGATGGCAATGCCACGCAGCCCTGCCGCCGCGGCCCCCGCAACCGTGCGCGGCCCGATGGTAGGCAGGTCGGCGCGGCGCTCCTGGCCAGGCTTGGCCATTTTGACCAGAACGCCGCCAGGCCGGTCGGGTTGCCGTAACGCGCCCACGCGCTCGAGCATGCGGTCCGTGCCTTCCAGCGCCTCGACCGCCAGCACCAGCCCGCCCTGCACCACACAGCCCTGCCCGATATCAAGCGCGCCAAGCTGGCGCACTACCCGGCAACCGAGTTCCATGTCAGCCAGAGCCGCTTCATCAGGCGCATGCCGCCCCATCGCGCCCCGACGGGCCACGGAACCGGCAAGATATTCATGTGCGCCGCGAATGGTGAAGCCTTCCTCGCCCAACACCCGCACGATGGCGCCGAGCAGGCCGTCATCACCCGCGAACAGGGCCTTGCCAATGCGCGCGAGAATGCGCGCCCCCGTGGCATCAGGCCGCAGATTGACAAGGGAGGGCCGCCGCACCGGGCCAATCATCACCAGATCGCGGCAGCCATGTTCATGCAGGGTGGACAGGATTTCACCCGCCGCGGCAAGGCGGATCATGCGGTGGGGCCAGGGGCCAATCACATCCGGCTCGGCAAACCCCTGGAAGCCGACGATAAAAACCTGCCCGCCAGCCTGCGTTACCGCGCGGGCCACCTGGCCGGGCAGCGGGCCGCCCCCGGCAAGAATGCCGACACACTGCCCCGCAAGCCGACCGGCTTCGTGCTCAGGCGCCATCGCTCTCGATCATGTCGCCGCCCTGCACGCGCACAAGCCCGCGATGGCTGGGAGCTGCGATAAAATCGAGAATTTCAACCACGCGCGCATCATCGGCATAGGTGTTGCGCACATGCTCGAGCCGGGTCTGGAACACGGTGCCGGTAGCATGCGCCGCCTTGGGATACAGCGCGCGGAACGCCTGGCGCATGCGCCGGATCTCATCAGGCTGCACGCCGTTGCGCCGCAGCCAGATCCAGTGCAGCCCCACCAGCCGCGCGCGGTTGCCCAGCACGCTGCCATACGGGATCACGTCGGCTTCCACGCCACACACACCGCCCACAAGGGCCGCACGGCCGATGCGCACGAACTGGTGCAGCGCCGCCGCCCCCATGATGCGGGCATCATCGCCAATCGTGACATGGCCACCCATGACCACGTTGTTGACGATGATCACCCCGCGCCCGAGCGTGCAGTCATGCGCCACATGGGAGTTGGCCATGATCAGGCAGTCCGGCCCGATGCAGGTAATGCCCGTGCCCGTGGCCGTGCCACGATGAATGGTCACGTTTTCACGGATGATGGTGCGCGCGCCCACCACGCACGCGGTCGGCTCGCCCCTGTATTTCAGGTCCTGCGGCGCCATGCCCACGGTGGTGAACGGGTAGCACACGACCCCTTCGCCCAGCGTGGTATGGCCGTCAATCACCACATGCGAGATCAGTTCGACATTATCGCCAATCTCGACATCAGGCCCCACCGTGCACCACGGCCCGATCCGGACCCCGCCGCCAATGCGCGCCCGACTGGAAACAATGGATGACGGATGGATTTCAAGCGCTTTGTCACGCCGTTCATCGAGTTGGGTACCGTTAGATGAACTTCCTGCCAGAATAGCCTCCATCCCCGCAAGTAACTATGGCTTTGGAAAGCGGAGCCGCGCGGCGGCCCGTTCCCTGCGGGATTACCCCATGATCATGGCGCTGAACGTTGCTTCGGCAACGGACACGCCATCAACACGCGCAACGCCCTTGAACTTCCAGACATTGGCGCGGCTGCGTTCCTTCTCCACATGAATGTGCAACTGGTCGCCCGGGCCTACGGGGCGGCGGAACTTCGCGCCATCGATGGTCATGAAATAGACCAGCTTGCCCTCGAAGGCCTGCCCGAGCGTCAGCACCACCAGGGCTGCTGCGGTCTGGGCCATCGCCTCGATGATGAGCACGCCCGGCATGACGGGGCGGGCAGGAAAATGCCCCTGGAAATGCGGCTCGTTGACCGTGACATTCTTGATGCCAACCGCCGACTGCCCCAGCACGATATCGACCATGCGGTCAATCAGCAGGAACGGATAGCGATGGGGAATCGCTTCCATGATCCGCATGATGTCAATCGATTCCAGGGTCGCGGGCTTGGCGTCCGCTGGCAGTGCCTCTACTTCTTTATCCACGTCGTCCAACCACTTGTTCGGTAAGGAGGGAAAACCTGCCACCAGATGGGCGCGGCGCCTCCTACCGGTTGAATATCTGATGACGTCTGGCGATCAGGCCTTGTCAGCCTTTTCCCCGCCGCCATCCTGCGTCGTTTTCCTGGCCATTCGACGCATAAAGGCCACGTTCCGGAAGAATTCCCGGAAAGGCATCGCCGGACTGCCGATCACGTCGGCTCCGGCGTCCACATCGGACATGACGCCACACTGCGCCCCGATCCGGGCCTTGGCACCGATCTTGATGTGTCCGATCAGCCCGGCCTGCGCCGCGACGGTCACGAAATCACCGAGTTCGGTGGAACCGGAAATCCCTGCCTGGGACACGACGATACAGCAGCGTCCCAGCCGCGCATTATGGCCAATCTGCACCAGATTGTCGAGGCGCGAGCCCGCACCGATCACGGTATCACGGATCGAGCCGCGATCCACCGTGGAATTGGCGCCGATCTCCACGCCATCTTCGAGGATGACACGGCCAAGCTGCGGCACGTTCTCGAAGCCCTCGGGCGTTACGGCAAAGCCGAACCCGTCCTGCCCGATGCGCGCGCCAGGCAGCAGGGTCACCCGCTCGCCCAGCAGCGCGTGCGAGATGGCGACATGCGCGCCAATACGGCAACGCGCGCCAATCTCGACACCCGCGCCAATGCTGGCATGGGTGCCGATATCCACCCCCGCCCCTACGCGCACCCGCTCACCAAGCACGGCAAACGCGCCAATGGCGGCGGTCGGATCAATCTCGCACCCCGCGCCGATTACGGCGGTGGGGTGAATGCCTGGCACAACCGGCGGCGCGGGATAGAACAGGGTGGCGATTCGCGCCCATGCCTGATACGGCGCGCGCGATACCAGCACCGCCGCATGCGCGGGCACCTTGTCGGCAAAGGCGGGGGCCACGATCACGGCTCCCGCGCCCGTGCCTTCAAGCAGGGGCAGGTAGCGGCGGTTATCAAGAAAGCTGACCTGCGCGCGCGTGGCGGATTGCAGGGGGGCTATGCCGGCAAACCGGCGCGCCTCGCCGCCATCCTTCGCCTCGCGCAGTTCGGCCCCGCTGCACCGGGCCAGGTCAGCCAGGTCAAATGGCCCCTGCGTGACAAAGAAGCGTGGATCGCCTGGTATGTTGTCCGGCGTCACTGTCATGAAACGGACCTTAATGCTTGGCGGGCGCAGCAGCCGCCGGGGCGGGAGCGGGCTTGTCGGCATCGGCCGTGGTGGGCATGGTGCCCGATTTGGCCAGCACCTCGGGGTCGGCATCCGCAGCGGGGATGAAGACGGTGGGCAGCACGGCGTTAAGCTGGGTTGCCACCTGCTGCGTAACGTCAAGCGGCTCCTGGCTCAGGGCCACCTGCTCACGATGCAGCACAAGGTTCATGCCACGGCTGGCGGCCACCTGCCGAATGATCTGCACCAGTTCACGCTCGATCTGGCCCAACGCCACCTGAGCCGCCTCCTGAATGACGCGGTTGCGGTTGCGAAAATCCTTCTGCGCCGCCATGACCCGTTCCTGCAGCTTGCGCTCCTGGGCCTGGATCTGGTCGGACGCCATGGTCTTCGCCTGGCCCTGCAGCTTCTGCTGCTCATCGCGCCAGCCTGCCTGCTCCTTCTGCGCCTCACGCGCGAGGTCATCACGCCGGGCGCCAAGCACGCGCTCGGCCTGCTGGGCCGCACTCGACAGGCGCATCACTTCAGGCACACTGATCACACCAATGACGGGCGCGGGCGGCGGTGCGCTCTTGGACACGTCAGGCGCCTTGGGCACGGGCGGCAGCGGCAGGATCGGCGGATTCTGGGGCTGCGCCTCCTCCATATCGGTCGGGGCGGCGGCGAGCGGCATGGGCGCCGCCGCCTCACGCTGGGGGGCACGGGCCGCAGGCTGCGATGCCTTGGGCACGAACCACCCGGCATTGCCGCCGGTTCCCTGCGCATGGGCGCTCGATACGGCCTGATATCCCCACCCGAGCAGAGCGGTTGCGGCAAGCAGACGGATGCCGGATTTACGCAACATTATCACCTCAGAATTGTTGGCCGAAGCCGAAGCGGAGCAGCTGGGTCCTGTCATTGGTTCCCTTGTGCAGGGGAACACCCAGATCAATATTCACGAGACCGAACGGACTCTTCCACGCAATGCCCACGCCTGTCGAGACAACAGGTGTCAGCGTATCGTCATAGACCGGAGTATATTTCGGCCAGTCCTTCATGGAGGTGTAGCGACGGCGCACGCGCAGGCCATCGAGGCCACCCATATCCACGAAGTAACGGCCCTTGATGCCCATGGCCGAGGCGAACGGGATGGGGAAGTCCACCTGCGCCGAGGCCGTATACATGAACCGGCCACCCAGGAAGTCCTGCTGCGAATGCATCGGGTTGCCGTCACGCGCGGGAATGGCGTAGCTTCGCGGCCCGACGCCACCATCCATGAAGCCGCGCAGCGAGTTACCACCAAGATAGAAGTTATCGATGATGTCGCTGCGACCGCCGCCCCAGTTCATGATGTCGCCCGCGCCACCACGGAAGCTGACGGTCCAGTCATGGTTGCCCATGATGCTGTCGAGCGGAATGTAGTAGGCGGCATCGACCTTGCCACGCAGGTAGCGCTCGTTGCCGCCGATACCCGCGAAGTCACCACCCACACGTACCACGAAACCTTTATGCGGCTGCTGCCGCCGGTCGCGTGTATCGTATGTCAGTGTGGTGCTGAGCTGCGACAGCAGCGACCAGCCGGACTGGTCCTGCACGTAATACGACGAATCCGACCACGTATCATCCACCTGCCGGTCGGTCAGCGTATAGCTCCACGACTGCGACAGGTGGCTGTTGTAGGAATAGCCCATCCGCAGCGTGATGCCATACCGGCCTTCAGAATAGCTCTGATAGGTCATGTAATGGTTCTGCATGCCGAAGATATCGATACCGGCCACAAGGTTGCGGTTGAGGAAATACGGGTCGGTCAGCGAGATGTCGGCCTGGTCTTCATAATACGCGGCGGTGCCGGTAAAGCCGGCATCGATGCCGGTGCCGAGCAGGTTATGCTGCTTGAGGCCAAGGTTGCCGAGCACGCCCGCATCGGTCGAATAACCGCCACCGAGCGAGAATTCGCCGGTAGGCTTTTCCACCACATCGGCCGAGATGTTAACCTTGTCCGGCGCGGAACCCGGGGTCTGGTCGATCGACACGGTCTTGAAGAAGCCGAGGTCTTCAAGAATCATCTTGGAATATTTGCGGTCGAGCGGGGTGTACGGGTCGCCTTCGGCCATGGGCAGCTGGCGGCGGATCACCTTGTCTTCGGTAATGGTGTTGCCGTTGATGTCGATGCGCTCGACATACATCCGCGGCCCTTCGCTGATGTCGAACAGCAGGTTGACGGTGCGCTTTTCGGGGTTGCGGGCGATCTCGGGGTGCACCATGGCGAAGGGATAGCCCTTGCCCTGCAGCAACTCCTGCATGTTGGTGGCGTTATGCTGGATCGCGCTGCCGTCGTACCACTGCCCATGGAAAAGCGAGATGTACTTCTTCATCGAATCCGCCGAGACATGCCGCAGCGAGGACTGCACGCTCATCTTGTTCAGGCGGTAGCGCGGGCCTTCCTCCATCGTATAGGTGATGTAGAAGCTCTTGCGGTCAGGCGAGAGTTCGCCCGTGGCGTTCTTGACCTGAAAATCGACAAAGCCGTTCTTCAGGTAGAAACGATGCAGCAGTTCGGCGTCGTATTTGATGCGCTCGGGGTTGTACTGGTCGCTTGAGGCAAAGAAACGGTACCATGCCGTCTCCTTCGAGGAAACGATGCCCGCAAGCTGCGCGCTGCTGAACGACTTGTTGCCAACGAACGTGACCTTCTTGATCAGGGTCTTCTGCGCTTCGTTGATATGGAAGATCACATCCACCCGGTTATGCGCGAGCCGGATGATCTGGGGGGTGACGGTGGCGGCGTAACGCGCTTTTTCGGCATAGACGCCCAGGATCTTCTGCCGGTCGGCCGAGATGCCCTGCGGCGAGTAGACCGCGCGCGGGCGCAGCGAGATGACCTTGGTCAGGTCCTCATCCTTGGCGGCGTGATTGCCCTCGAACACGATGCGGTTGACGATCGGGTTCTCGACCACATGCACTTCAAGCACATTACCCACGCGCTTGAGCGTTACATCATGGAACAGGCCGGTGGCGTAGAGCGTCTTGAGCGAACGGTCGAGCAGATCCTGGTTGAACCGGTCACCGGGCTGCACGACCATGTAGGACAGGATGGTGCTGGTCTCGATCCGGCTGTTGCCCTTGATGTCAACCGCCTCGATCGGGTCCTCCAGCGGGGGGGGCTTGATCGCCTCCACCTGGGGGCCCTGAGCCTCATCCGCGCCGCCGGGCGCCGCCTCTCCACCGAATGGCGTGTTCTGTGCCGCTTCATCCTGTGCGTAGGCGCCAGCGGTCCAGAACAGCGGCACAACGCAGACAGACGCAAGCAGCGCTGAACGTTTACTCGACAATATCGCTATTCCTCACCACTCGGCATGCGGATCAGCCATGCATTAAGACCGGATGGAGGGCCGGCTCCCTTCCTGTCATGTATCAGCCTTGGTGGCGCACCTATCCGATATACACCACACTGTGCAAGCACTTGTATCACTCGGTGCACCTTACCCGTGTCCAGCGCGCGAGGCGAGCCACTGAAACAGCCCAAAATGTGACAGATCGTTAAATGTCGAAAACAGGAATAGCCCGGCAATGAGGGCGAAGCCAACCTGGAAGCTGACCTCCTGCACCCGGCGCGAAACCGGTCGCCCCAGAATAGCCTCAAAAATATAAAATACCAGCCGCCCGCCATCAAGAATCGGCACCGGGAACAGGTTGATCAGTCCAAGATTGATCGACAGCAGCGCCATGAAGGAAACGAGGCTCGCCACCCCGTACTGCGCCACCTGCCCCGACATCTGGGCAATGCGCAGCGGGCCGCCAAGATCCTTGGCGGTGTGCTGGCCGGTGACCATCTGCCACAGCCCCTCAAGCGTCTGGACCGAAACGTTCCACGTCTCCTTCACGGCCGAGACGAAGGCGCGCGGCACGGATTGCGGCTGGTCGATCGTCACCGCGAAGACCACGCCAAGCTGCCCGTGCGGCTTGCCGCCCTTTTCCGCAACACTGCCGATATGGACGGGCAGCGTGCTGTCGCCCCCCGTGCGGTGAATGCCCAGCGTGGTGTCCAGGCCCGGCCGGGCGGCTACGAAGTCGTGCAGGTCGGTCGCGTCACGCACCGCGTGGTCGCCCACGCGCGTGATCATGTCGCCCTTTTCCACCCCGGCCACGGCAGCCGCGCTGCCCGGCGCCACCGTATCAACCTGCGTGAGCAGGCGGGGCTGGCCCGTCGTGGCATACAGCCCGGTAAACAGCACGATGGCGAGCAGGAAATTGAAAACCGGCCCCGCCAGGATCACGATGGCCCGCGAGCCTACCGGCTTGTCATGAAAAGTGCGACCGGGCTGCCAGGCGGCCTTCTGTTCCTCGGTCGCGTCTTCCGGCCCTTCGAATCCATGCGGGCGCACGTAGCCGCCAAGCGGAACCGGGCACAGCCGCCATTCCGTGCCCACGCTGTCATGCCAGCGCAGCAGCGGGCGGCCGAAACCGATCGAAAACACCTCGACATGCACGCCACGCCAGCGGGCGGCAAGGTAGTGACCAAGTTCGTGGATGAAGACCAGCACTCCCAACACAAAGGAGAACGCCAGAAGGGTCCGGATCAGATCATGCATGAATGCTAAGCTATCCCCCGATGGCCGCCATGACCATCCACAATCACATCAAGCCGCGCGGGCAGCGGTGCGCAGGCGGGCGACACGACGGGCTTCGCCATCCCAGTGCAGGACCTGCTCCAGCGTATCCGCGCGCTGCGGCCCGATGGACTGCATCACATCCTCGACGATGCGGGCAATATCAAGAAAGCCGATTTCGCGCTTGAGGAAAGCCTCGACCGCGATTTCATTCGCCCCGGACAGGATGGCCGGCATGGCCCCGCCCTCGCGCAGGGATTCGCGCGCAAGGCGCAGCGCGGGGAAGCGGACTTCATCAGGCGCTTCAAAATCAAGCCGCGCCAGCGCCGCAAGGTCGAGCCGGGGCGAGTTGGTGGGCATGCGCCTGGGCCAGGCCAACGTGTGGGCGATGGGGATGCGCATGTCAGCCGAGCCAAGCTGGGCCACTATGGAGCCATCGGTATACTGCACCATGCCATGCACAACGGATTGCGGGTGCACGACCACGCCGAGCTTGTCCTCGGTCACGTTGAACAGGCGGGCGGCCTCGATCAGTTCCAGCCCCTTGTTGAACATGGTGGCGGAATCGATGGTGATCTTGGCCCCCATGGTCCAGGTCGGGTGCTTGAGCGCGGCTTCAAGCGGGGCCTTTTCCATTTCCTCAAGCGTGGCGCGGCGGAACGGCCCGCCCGATGCGGTGAGGATGATCTGCTCGACCTCATCGGCCTGCTTGTCGGCCATGGACTGGAACACCGCGTTATGCTCGGAATCGACCGGCAGCAGCACAGCCCCCGCATCGGCCACGGCCTTGAGCATGACATCGCCCGCGCAGACCAGCGCCTCCTTGTTGGCAAGGGCCACGGCATTGCCGTTCTTCACCGCCGCCAGCGTGGGTTCCAGGCCGGTCGCCCCCGTAATGGCCGCCATGGTCCAGTCAACCGACAGGCTTGCCGCCTCGATCACGGCCTTGCGGCCACCGGCGGTCTCGATGCCCGTGCCCGCCAGCAGGGTTTCCAGTTCCGGCAGCAGGGTTTCATCGGCAATGACCGCGCGGCGGGCGCCCAGGGCGCGGGCCTGCTCGGCCAGTCTGGCCACATTGCGCCCGCCCACCAGCGCGCCGGTGCTGAACTGCCCGGGCGCCTGCAGCAGCAGGTCCACCGTGGAGCAGCCGATGCTGCCCGTACTGCCCAGAACGGAAACTGTCTTCATTGCAACCTTATTCCCCAAAACGTCCCATGACCGGGACCATGGCTTCAGTGCTGGCCCACATACCAGAAAGCCGCCCGCCCTGCCGCCCCCAAAGACAGCAGGGCCGCCATGGGGGCCGCGACCAGCAGCCCGTCAAAACGGTCGAGCAGGCCGCCATGGCCAGGCAGGATGGTACCCGAATCCTTTACGCCACGCGCCCGCTTGAGCGCGCTTTCCGCCAGATCACCCACCTGGGCTGCAAGGGCGATCACCCCGCCAAACACCGCACCCCGCCACAGCGCGCCCGGCTGGGCCGCGGGCATGAGGCTTGCGATCAGCATGCCGCCGAGCACTGCGCAGCCAAGCCCCCCAATGGAGCCTGACCACGTCTTGGCAGGCGAAATGCGCGGCGCCAGCTTGGGGCCACCAAAAAGGCGGCCTGTCATGTAGGCCCCGGTATCGCTCAGCGCCACGCAGGCCACGACAAACAGGACCACCCCTGCCCCCGGGTCACTCATGGCGCGCAGCCACAGCAATGACAGCCCGGCACAGCCAATGGCCACCTGCCCCGCCCCGAGCGCCGGGCCAAGCACAAGCCCCGCCACCATGACCAGCAGCGCGCCGCTCCAGTGGCCTGCCACGGCGGCAATGCCGATGCACGCGGCCCACGCCATGCACAACTGCCCGCGCCGCGTTTCAAGCCCGAAGCCGAACATCCGCGCCCACTCGACCGCCATGCCCGCCATGGCCAGCACGATCATCGCGCCATAAAGCAGGCCGCCATACCACACGCACAGCCCGGCGCACGGTATCAGCACCGCAGCCGACAGCACGCGTGCGCGCAGGTCTTTCCAGTTGCCGGATTTTGCAGGCGTGGCGGAAGCCACCGCCCCTTCACGCCGGTCTTGCACCGAATCGCCTTTCACGCCGCGAATAGATCTCGAGCACGGTATCGAAATGCGCCTCGTCAAAATCCGGCCAGGGCGTGTCGAGAAAAACCAGCTCGGCATAGGCCGACTGCCACAGCAGGAAGTTCGACAGGCGGCTCTCGCCGCTGGTGCGCACCACCAGGTCGGGGTCCGGCATGCCTGCCGTCAGCAGGGCGCTGGCAAAGAGGGATTCATCAATCTCGTCAGCCGCGATATCGCCCCGCGCCACGGCCTGCGCCATGCGGGCCGCCGCCTGCACGATATCCGCCCGCCCGCCATAGGAAAGGGCAAGAACCAGCACCAGCCGGTCATTGCCCATTGTCACCTGCTCGGCACGCCGCGCTTCTTCCTGAATGTCAGGGGGGAATCGCGTCAGGTCGCCAATGATGCGCAGCCGCACGCCTTCGCGCGACAGTTCGGCCACCTTGTGACGCAGGTAAAAGCGCAGCAGCCCGGTCAGGTCAGCGACCTCGCCGGGCGTGCGCCGCCAGTTTTCCGATGAAAAGGCATAAAGCGTAAGCCACTTCACGCCGCGCTTGATCGCGACCGTAACAGTGCGCTGCACCGCCTCGGCCCCGGCGCGATGGCCCGCCAGCAGCGGCAACCCCCGCATATTGGCCCAGCGCCCGTTGCCATCCATGATGATGGCAACATGCTCGGGCAGGCACGCAGCGCCTGCAACCGGATGATCTGACCCGGACAAGACCTGATCGTCCTCCTTCGTCATGCGCGATAGGGAGTGGGGAAAAGCGGGACAGGATGCACGGACGGGTCAGACCTGCTTGATCTCGCGTTCTTTCTCGACCAGCAGGTCGTCCACGCGCTTGACGTACTGGTCCGTCAGCTTCTGGATCGCGTCAGACCATGTCTTGACGTCGTCCTCGCTGATGTCGCCCGCCTTCTCCAGCTTCTTGGTCTGGTCCATGCCATCGCGGCGCACGCCACGCACGGCAATCTTGCCGTTCTCGGCATATTTGCCAGCGGCGCGGGCCAGTTCGTTGCGGCGCTCTTCCGTCAGTTGCGGAATGGGCACGCGCACGGTCTGGCCATCGGCCGCCGGGTTCAGGCCCAGCCCCGCATCACGGATCGCGCGCTCGACGGCACCCACCAGCGTGCGGTCCCATACCTGCACGGTCAGCATGCGCGCCTCGGGCACGGCAATGGAGCCAACCTGCGTGAGCGGCACTTCGCCGCCATAGGCTTCAACCCGCACCGGCTCAAGCAGGGCCGGGCTGGCACGACCTGAACGCAGGCCCGCGAAATCACGGCGCAGGCTTTCGATGGCGCCGTCCATGCGGCGGGTCAGATCCGCCAGCAAACTTTTCTGATCGACAGACACTGTGGCCCTCCTCCTAATAATCAGTCCATCGCCTGGCGCATCTGCGCCACGGGCAATCCGGCGTGCGTCAGCCCGCCGCCACGATGGTGGTAAAACGCCCCTCGCCCCGCATCACGCGCGAGAAGGGTTCCTGGCCGTGAATGTTGAAGACCACGATGGGCAGGCGGTTCTCGCGCGCCAGGCTGATGGCTGCCGCATCCATGACATTGAGGTCATTGGCCAGCACATCGCGGTAGGTCAGCGTGTCATACCGCGTGGCATCGGGGTGCTTGCGCGGGTCGGCGGAATACACGCCATCAACCTGCGTGCCCTTGAACAGGGCATCGCATTCCATTTCGGCCGCACGCAGCGCAGCACCCGTGTCGGTGGTGAAGAACGGGTTACCGGTGCCTGCGGCGAAGATCACCACCCGCCCCTTTTCCATGTGCCGCACGGCGCGGCGGCGGATATAGGGCTCGGCGATGGAGGACATGTGGATGGCCGTCATGACCCGCGTGGGCACGCCGTGGCGCTCGAGCGAGTTCTGCATGAGCAGCGCGTTGATCACGGTGGCCAGCATGCCGGCGTAATCGCCCTGCGCGCGGTCCATGCCGCCGGCTGCCGCCGCAACCCCACGGAAGATGTTGCCGCCGCCAATGACAAGGCACACCTCAACCCCGGTCCGTGCCACGGCCGCCACGTCAACCGCAATGGCGTCAACCGTTGCCGGATCGACGCCGTAAGACCCGCTCCCCATCAGGGCCTCGCCTGACACCTTGAGCAGAACACGCTTGTATGACGGAGCGGGGGGTTTGACGGGCTGGGTCATTGGGCCTCGGAACAGGTCAGGCAAACAGGGCTAGGGACGGGCAGGCCGCCCGGCCATGCCCTGTCATATAGACGGATGCCCCCCCCCACAAGCCGATGATGCCGCTCTTTTGAGGATTCAAGAAATGTCATCCAGGCCGATGGCACGCAGGCGGGCGCGCTCCTCGTCCCATCCCGCGCGTTCCTTCACATTGAGGAAAAGGTGGCAGTTACGGTCCAGCAGGCGGCCAAGTTCGCGCCGCGCCTTCTCGCCAATGGCGCGAATCCGGCTGCCCTTGTCGCCAATCAGGATCGCCTTGTGCGAGGCGCGCGTGACATAGATCGTGACCTCGATGCGCACCGAGCCGTCAGGGCGTTCCTCAAAGCTTTCCGTCTCCGCCGTGGCGGCATAGGGCACTTCCTGATGGGTCTGCAAGAACACCTGCTCGCGCACCATCTCGGCGGCCAGCAGGCGGTCGGGCAGGTCGGTCAGGTCATCCTCGGGGTAGAGATAGGGGCTTTTAGGCAGCTCGGCGGCGATCCGGTCGAGCAGGTCATCCACCCCCTCGCCCGAGCGCGCGCTGACCATGAACACGTGCTCGACCGGCAGGATGGCGGAAAGCTGCGCCGTGAGCGGCAGCAGCATGTCGCGCCTGACGAGGTCGGTCTTGTTGAGCACCAGCCACAGCCTGCGCTTCTGTTCGGCAAGGCGGGTGGCGATCGCGCGCAGCGCATCGGTCATGCCGGCGCGGGCATCGACGATGAGCAGGGTGATGTCCGCATCTTCCGAGCCGGTCCAGGCGGCGGCGACCATGGCGCGGTCGAGCTTGCGCTTGGGCTGGAAGATGCCCGGCGTATCGACGAGCAGCATCTGGGTGGTGCCGCGCATGAGAATGCCCAGCACCCTAAAGCGCGTGGTCTGCGCCTTGGGGCTGACGATGGACAGCTTGGTGCCCGCCATGCGGTTGAGCAGCGTGGACTTGCCCGCATTGGGCGCGCCCACAATGGCCACGAAACCGCAGCGTGTCGTATGATCAGTATCCTGGCCGGTCATTGTCCCTGCCCTTTACGGTTCGTGGTGATGGCGGCCTGGCTGTCCACGCCCAACTGGCGCAGCAGGTCCGATGCGGCATCGCTTTCAGCCGCGCGCTTGCTGCCTGCAATGCCCTGCCCGGTCTTGCCCTGCGCATCAACCGCAATGACAAAACGCGGCGCGTGCGAGGGGCCGTCCGATGAGACGACACGGTACTGCGGCAGCGGCAGCCCGCGCCCGAGCACCCATTCCTGCAAGGCCGTCTTGGGGTCCTTGGGCGGGCGGGCCTGGGCCGTGATGGCCTCGCGCCACATGCGCCGCACGAAGGCGCGGGCCGGATCAAGCCCGCCATCAAGATACAGGGCGCCAAGCACCGCCTCGACCGCATCGGCCAGTACGGTAGCCATCTGCCGCACGCCCGCGCGGGCTTCATGCTCGGCTACGTCAAGCGCCGACTGCAGCTGCATTTCATGGGCCACCTGCGCCAGCACCGTGCGCGAGACCAGATGGGCATGCCGTGGGCCAAGGGCGCCTTCCTGCTCATCGGGAAAGCGCTCGATCAGCCACTCGGCCATGACAAGGCCAAGCACCCGATCGCCGATGAATTCAAGGCGTTCGTTCGATCCTGCCCCCCGCCGGGCCACGCTGAGGCGCGTGCGGCGGTTGCCGCTGCGCTCATGCGCCGCCGAGCGATGCGTGAGCGCGCGCAGCAAAAGCTCGGGGCGGGTGAAGTGATAGTCCAGGCACGCCTCCAGCCGCCTGATCTCGGCCGCGGGAACGCGCTCGGCCTCCATGATCAGTGCACCCCCATGAACAGGCGGCCCCAGCGGATCTCGGTGGGCCAGTACCACACCTGCCAGAACGGGTGCGCGTTATCGACCGACATGAAGATCCACTTCGCCTGCCCCACCAGGTTCTCCATCGGCACGAAGCCGAGATCCTGCGGTTCATCGCCCATGAAACGGCTGTCGGCGCTGTCGTCGCGGTTGTCGCCCATGGCGAAGAAATAGCCCGGCGGCACGACATATTCCGGCGTGTCGTTCTTGCCGCCCTCATCGGTCAGCTTCAGGATATCATGCGCCACGGGGCCATGGCCGCCGCTGCCGGGCAGGATCTCGCGGTAGCGGTCGCCCTCCATGCGGGTGCGGTGCTCGTCGATGGCGGCATAATCGCCTTCAGCCTCGCGGGGCACTTCGGTGCCGTTGAGGTAGAGCTTGCCCTCGCGCATCTGCACCGTATCACCCGGCAGGCCCACGATGCGCTTGATGTAGTCGATCGAGGTATCCTTGGTGAAGCGGAATACCGCCACGTCGCCGCGATGGGGCATGCTGTTGAAAATCCGCCCCTCGAACAGGTTGGGCGCGCCGGGCAGCGCGAAATGCGAGTAGCCATAGCTGTATTTGGCCACCCACACGTAATCACCCACCTGCAGCGTCGGGATCATGGAGCCGGATGGAATGTTGAACGGCTCGAACAGCACCGTGCGCACACTCAGGGCCAGCACGCCCGCTATGACCACGGTGCGCACGAGTTCGAGCAGCCCGCCGGAGCGGCGCTCAGGCTCGGCCTGTGAGAGAATTGTCTTGTTATCGTCCATTGGCATGTCTGTATCTTCAATCCGGCTCTGGCATCGACCGGACGGGCTGCGCCGGACGAATAACGTGCGGATCAAGCCCACGCACGCCCTGCCTGTCAAGCATTGCCCAAGGGCAGCGTAAAGGGCATCAGGCCGTGGCCGCCTTCTCCGCCATGATCATGACCTGGGCAAAGGCATAAGGGTGCTCATCGGTCATGGTCAGGAATATGCGCGCTTCGTGGCCCGCGGGCAGCAGGGCCTCAAGCCGTGCCTGCGCCCCGCCCGAAAGCCGCATGACCGGCTGCCCGCCGGGCAGGTTCTCCACGCCAAGGTCGCTATGGAACACGCCACGGGCGAAGCCCGTGCCCAGCGCCTTGGCGCAGGCCTCCTTCGCCGCCCAGCGCTTGGCGTAGGTGCCCAGCCGCGCATTCCCCTGCCTGCGCGCGGCAGCCTGCTGCTCGCGCGCGGTGAATACGCGGGTGATGAAGCGCGTGCCGTGCCGGGCGAGGACCGTCTCGATCCGCCGCGCATCGCACAGGTCCGAACCGATGCCGATCAGCATGACCTGCTACCCCCTTGCCCGCTCAACCTGCACAACACCCTTAGCGGCCCGCAGCGCCACCATGATGGCGGTCAGGTGCCGCAGGTCGCGCACCTCGATATCGGCAAGGATCTCCATGAATTCAAGCTGGCGGTTGACGATGCGCAGGTTCATCATCACGCCCTCATGCTTGGCGGCGATATTGGTCAGCGTGGCCAGCATGGCGGGCTCGTTGGCGGTGACCACGCTCAGCCGCCCGGTATGGTGGCCGGTGGCGTTACGGGCAATCAGGTCGTAATCCCAGTCAAGGTCCATGAACCGCTCGGGGGTGGCGGCAAAGGTTTCCAGCGTCTGGCAGCCCAGCGTATGCACCGTAATGCCCTTGCCGGTGGAGACGATGCCCACGATCCGGTCGCCGGGCAGCGGGTGGCAGCACCCGGCAAAATGCACCGCCATGCCAGCGCCCACGCCCGCAAGCGCCATGCCGCCAGCAGCAGGCTTGCGCCGCCCCGGCACGCCGCCACCCAGCGCGCCGCCAGCAGGGGCACGCATGGACAGGCCCGGCACCATGCGCGGTGCACGCGGGGCGCGGCGTAGTTCGGGGTAGGCAAGCTGCACCACCTCGCGCGCGGACTGGTTGCCATTGCCCACGGCCACATACAGGTCGGCAACGCTTTGCAGGCGCAGGTCCTTGAGCAGGCTGTCGAGCACCTTTTCCGAACCGTCAACGCCCTCCTGCCGGAAGGCCTTGGCCAGCGCCACGCGCCCGCTTTCCAGATGGGCCTCGCGCTGCTGCAGCGCCACATGGCGGCGGATGCGCGCGCGCGCCTTGCCGGTAGCCACAAACCGCTCCCACGAGGGCGAGGGCGTGCCGCCGCGCGCGGTCATGATCTCGACCTGATCACCGTTCTGCAACTCGTGGCGCAGCGGCATCAGGCGGCCATTGATGCGCGCGCCCACGCAGGTATCGCCCACCTGACTGTGCACGGCATAGGCGAAATCAACCGGCGTCGCCCCGCGCGGCAGCGAGATCAGCTGCCCCTTGGGCGTGAAGCAGAAGACCTGGTCCTGATAGAGTTCGAGCTTGGTATTCTCGAGAAACTCATCGGGGGCCGATGAATCTTCAAGGATATCGAGCAGATCCTGCACCCAGCGCAGGCCCGAGACCACGCCCTTCGTCGCCCCCTTGGCCGCCGCATCGGGCAACTGCTTGTACAGCCAGTGCGAGGCCACGCCGTTCTCGGCCACGTCGTGCATTTCCGCCGTGCGGATCTGCACTTCAATCTTCTGGTTGCGCGGGTGGCGCAGCGTGACCCCGGTGTGCAGGCTCTGGTAGCCGTTGGCCTTGGGCGTGGAGATATAATCCTTGAACCGCCCGGCAATGACCGGATAGGCCGCATGCACCGCGCCAAGCGCGATGTAGCATGCCTCACGCGAGGGCACGATGATGCGGAAGGCCATGATGTCGGAAAGCTGCTCGAAGGCGACATTGCGCCGCTGCATCTTTTCCCAGATGGAATAGGGCGTCTTTTCGCGCCCCGTCACCTCCACACCCTCCAGCCCGGCATCAATGCACAGGGCCTGGAGTTCGCGGCGGATCTCCTCGATCACGTCGGCGCCCTGCCCGCGCAGGTAGTTGAGGCGTGCGCGGATCGTGGCCATCGCCTCGGGCTCGAGGGCGGCGAAGGACAGGTTCTGGAGTTCGACCTTGACCTTGTCCATGCCGATACGACCGGCAAGGGGGGCGTAGATCTCCATCGTCTCGCGCGCGATGCGCTGCCTGCGGTCGATGCGCTGCACGTAATGCAGCGTGCGCATGTTGTGCAGGCGGTCGGCGAGCTTGACGAGCAGCACGCGGATGTCGCGCGACATGGCCAGCACGAGCTTACGGAAATTCTCCGCCTGCTTGGTACGGTCGGACTGGAGTTCGAGCCGGGTGAGCTTGGTCACGCCATCGACCAGCTCGGCAACCGTATCGCCAAACTGTTCGCGCAACTGCTTCTGGGTCACCCCGGTATCTTCCACCGTATCGTGCAGGAGCGCTGTCACGATCGAGGCGGTATCGAGATGGAAGCCGGCCAGGATATTGGCCACGGCCAGCGGGTGGGTAATGTAGGGGTCGCCGTTATCGCGCGCCTGGCCCGCATGGGCGGCCTGGGCCACGGCAAAGGCCCGGCGGATCAGCTCCGCATCGGCGGTGGGGTCGTACGCATGGATGCGCCGGATCAGCCCCTCGCAGGAAAGGACGCGCTCCCCGCCCTCGTGCCGGGCGGGAAGGGTGGCCGCAGGCGCGGCCACGCCACCCGTGGCAGGCACGGGCAGGGAGGAAGATGTGGTTTCCGATCCGGTCGGGTCAGTCACCTTCGACCCTTTCGTCAGGAATTAACGACCCCGTCCGCTCAGGGCCGATTCAACCGATGCCTCGAGTTCTTCAGCCGACATGCCGCTGGTGGCATGGCGGGCCTCTTCCTCGGCCGAGACATCCTGCAGGCCGAAGATGTTCTGCTCGGTCGGGATCAGGTCGACCACTTCCTCATCGGCAGGCTCGGGCTCGGGCGCGCGGGCGAGCGAGCGCACAAGATCGCTGCGGATCTGCTCGAGGTTAATGGTCTGGTCCGCGATCTCGCGCAGGGCGACAACGGGGTTCTTGTCGTTATCGCGGTCAATCGTCATTTCCTCGCCGCGCGACAGGGCGCGGGCGCGCTGGGCTGCGAGCAGCACCAGTTCAAAACGATTGGGAACCCGCTCAACGCAGTCCTCGACAGTGACGCGTGCCATCAGGCCTGAACTCCGGTTGTTAAATAGGTGTGTTGATAAGAATTTACCTTATTACGCCGCCGCCTGTCGTGATGCAAGCCTTATGCGGTGCTTCAAGCCTGCTCCGGCTGCGCCATGCGCCGGATGGCCTGCCCCGCGACCCCGGGCAGGAAGGCGTCGATCCCCTGCCCTGTCACCGGGTCGCGCCAGTCGGGCATGACATCGCGCAGCGGCAACAGCACGAAGGCGCGCTGCGTTGCGCGCGGGTGCGGCACGATGGGGTCTGGCGCCGCGCGCACGAGCGTGCCCATGGAGATGATGTCAAGATCAAGCGGGCGGGCGGCGTTGGCCACCGTGCGCCTGCGCCCGGCCGCGGCCTCGATGGCGTGCAACCGGCCTAGCAGCCAGGCCGGGTCCACATCGCCCGCCATGCGCACGACTCCGTTCACGTAGGGCGGCTGGCCCGAGGGCGGCACCGGCGCGCTCTCGTACCACGCCGAGACGCCCACCACCGAAAGGCCAGGAATGCGGGCGAGTTCGTCCACCGCCCACAGGCAGGTCGTGGCCGCAGTTTCACCACTTTCGCGTGGCAGATTGGCGCCCACCGCAATAAAGGTGTCTGGGATGCAGGAGATGGATTGCGGCATGTTCATCGAGAAACTATGGTCCGGTAGCCTGCGATCGGTGAGTAATCCGCTCGTCAGGGAACTTCTGTGAGGATATACGCTTCTATATAACTGGACCGATTGCTGACACACAACTTCCCTATCGTAATAAAATACATGCCAGTCGAAATTTAACACGATCGCAACATATTCACTTTCTTGTTTCAGGGACTGAACACAAATGTTTTTTCAACCCGAGGAACGGCTCTGCCTTTTTATTGATGGCACCAGCCTGTATTCCGCATCACGCAACCTTGGTTTTGAGGTTGATTACCGCAAGCTGCTGCAATTCTTCCGTTCAAAGTCAAACGTATTGCGGGCCTATTATTATTCCGCCGTGCTCGATACCGAGGAATACTCCCCCCTCAAGCCACTGACGGACTGGCTCGTCTATAACGGCTACTCCCTCGTGACCAAGAACGCGCGCGAGTTCATCGACCATAACGGCCGCCGCCGGGTGCGTGGCAACATGGATGTGGAACTCGCGGTAGACATGATGGAAATGGCGCCGCGCATCGACCATGCCGTGCTGTTCAGTGGTGATTCCGACTTCCGCCGCCTGCTCGAATCCGTGCAGCGCCAGGGCGTGCGCACCACCGTGGTTGGCTCGATCAAGACCACGCCGCCGCTGATTGGCGATGAACTGCGTCGTCAGGCCGACCAGTTTGTTGAGCTGGCCGACATCGCCACCCACTTCATGCGCCGCCATCTTGAAAACCGCCCGCCCCGCCACAACGCCCCCCCGCCGGTGCGCCACCCGGCGGACCAGATGAGCGAACAGGACGGCGACTGAGACAAAAAACCCGCCCGGGGCAAGACCGGGCGGGTTTTTCAATACAGATCATTGATAAATAAAGAATAAAAGTTTTCGGGTGTCGCTTTTCAAAGCTTTTTTAAAAAAAAGCTTCACCAAAAACTTTTATCATTTCAGCACATGACCTGCCCTCAGCCATCAAGTTGCAGGGCATTGCGGGTGCGTTCGCGCACCTGTGCGCACAGGGCCGCATCCTGCCCGAGCCTGGTGCCATAGGAAGGCACCATCTCGCGCAGCCGCGCCTCCCACTGGGGCAGGCGGTCGGCAAAGCAGCGCTGCAACACCGTGAGCATGATGGGTGCCGCGGTGGAGGCGCCGGGCGAGGCCCCGAGCAGGCCCGCGATGGAACCGCTGCCGCCGGTCACGATCTCCGTGCCGAATTGCAGCACGCCGCCCTTCTGGGCGTCCTTCTTGATCACCTGCACGCGCTGGCCTGCGGTAATCAGTTCCCAGTCTTCCTTGCGGGCGGTGGGCACGAAGTCACGCAGCGCCTTGAGCCGGTCCTCGTTGGACTGCATGACCTGCTGGATCAGGTATCTGGTCAGCGGCATGTTGTCGCGCGCGACCGCCATCATCGCCCCGATATTGTCCATGCGGATGGAGCGCGGCAGGTCGAGCCACGACCCCTGCTTGAGGAACTTGGTCGAGAACCCGGCATAGGGCCCGAACAGCAGGCCCTGCCTGCCATCGATCACACGGGTATCGAGATGCGGCACCGACATGGGCGGCGCACCGACCGAGGCCTTGCCATACACCTTGGCATGGTGCTGGGCCACCACATCGGGGTTGGTGCAGCGCAGGAACTGCCCGCTGACGGGAAAGCCGCCAATGCCACGGGCTTCGGGGATGCCACTTTTCTGGAGCAGGTGCAGCGCACCGCCGCCTGCGCCGACAAACACGAACCTGGCGCGCACCTTGCGCTCGCCTCCGCCATGCACGGCACGGACCGCAACATCCCACTGCCCGTCGCTCGTGGGGGTGAGATCCTCGACCTCATGGGCAAGGTTGAGGTCAAAGCCAGGCTTGCTGGCCAGCAGGTCGATCAACCGGTGCGTCAGCGCGCCAAAATTCACGTCCGTGCCCGCCGGGTGCCAGGTTGCGGCCAGGGGCTGGCCGGGCGCGCGGTCCTGCATGACCAGCGGCATCCACTGCCGCATCTGGCCTTCATCGGTGGTGAACGACATGCCCTCGAACAGCGGGTGCTGCTGCAGGGCGGCGTAACGGCGGCGCAGGAAATCGACATTCTCCGCCCCCCACACAAAGCTCATATGCGGAATGGGGTTGAGGAAATCACGCGGGGAGGCAATCTGCCCGGTTTCAACAAGGTAGGACCAGAACTGGCGCGAAACCTGAAAGGCCTCGTTCACGTTCACGGCCTTGGAAATATCCACCGTGCCATCGGGGCGCAGGGGGGTGTAGTTCAGCTCGCACAGGGCCGAATGGCCGGTGCCCGCGTTGTTCCAGCCATTCGAGCTTTCCAGCGCCACGTCATCAAGCCGCCCGAACAGGGCGATGGACAGGCCGGGCTCAAGCTGGCGCAGCAGGGCGCCGAGCGTTGCACTCATGATGCCGCCACCAATCAGGACCACATCGTACGTGGTGGCGGATGAGGGATTCGAGGTCATGGCATTCTCCGGATCGGCATCGGAAACCCGCTGCGTGACTGTTCATCGGCTGGACCGGGCAGCCCGCCCGGCGGCGCGGGACACCCGGCCTGATTACATTCATGTTGGCGCCGGTGACACCCGGCGCGCCGGCCCCATGCGCAATGGGCAACCGGACTGTCAGCCCTTTCCTTGCCACCATGTGCGCCGGGGCGCTGCATCATCTCTACGCGAGGACGCCATATTCATGCCCCAATGGCCCCCGCCCATTCACCCCCGCGCGGGCCGCAAACCGGCACGCGGGCAGGCGCTGGCCTTCCCGCTGGCCTTCCCTACACGCATCGCGGCGCGCCGTCATCCGCACTGATCCATGCAGGTGGCCGGAGTCCCGCCATAGCCGTGGCGGATCATCACCGCCGCCACCATGCACGACAGCACGCGCACCGCCACCGGGTCTGCCCGGCTGGTCAGGATGACCGGCACGCGCATACCCATGACAATGCCCGCCGCCTGCGCCTGCCCGATGAAGGTCATCTGCTTGGCCAGGATATTGCCCGCCTCAAGGTCGGGCACCACCAGAATATCCGCCTGCCCCGCCACGGGCGAGACCACGCCCTTGCAGCGCGCAGCCTCGGGGCTGACAGCATTATCAAGGGCAAGCGGCCCGTCCACCACGGCACCCGTGATCTGCCCGCGTTCGGCCATCTTGCACAGCACCGCCGCATCGAGCGTGGAGGGGAGTGCGGGGTTGACCATCTCCACCGCCGAGAGCAGCGCCACCCTGGGCTGCGCCATGCCCAGCATGTGCGCAAGGTCGATGCTGTTCTGCACGATGTCGCGGCGGGATTCGAGGTCGGGCGCAATATTGACCGCGCCATCGCTCACCAGCAGCACGCGCGGGGCCTGCGGGGCATCGAGCACATAGACATGGCTCATGCGCCGGGCCGTGCGCAGCCCGCCCTCGTGGTGGCCAAGTTCGTGCAGAAAGATGCGCGAATGCAGCGAGCCCTTCATCAACGCCGCCACCTCGCCATCACGCGCCATGCGCACGCCGTGCCGGGCGGCGTCCTCCGCCGTGGGCAGGTCGATGAAAATACACCCCGCAAGCGACACGCCCGATGTGCTGGCCAGTTGCCGGATCTGCCCCTCCGGGCCAATCAGCACCGGCTGGGCCAGATTGTTACGCGCCACCTCGGCCGCGGCCTCAAGGGCGGGCAGGCTGCACGGATAGACCACGCCCAGCCGCATGGGGGCATGGCCGGACAGGGTATGGGCCAGATCATCAAAAAAACGCAGGCTACGCATCATGCCTTCTTTCGGGTTGCGGGCAGGGGCTGCTTCCCTGATGCCACAGCCTCCCGTATCCACCCGCCATCATCTTTATGCGAGGCGGCAACTGGCACGGATGGGAACGCTGCCCGTTCCGGCGTGCGGGCACGCCACCGCACGCGCGCCCATTGAGGCCCGTGGGCCGCCCGATGGACCGCGCCACAAGCGCGGCACTTCCACAGTTCCCCCCGTGACAGGCCACCCGCCCCTCATGCATGCTGGAGGGGAATACGGGTACGGGCCTGAACGCCACCCACCATGACAAGGAGAATATTCATGTCCACCGCATCGCTGGTCGGTTTTATCGGCTTTGGCGCCATGGCGTCACGCATGGGGGCCAACCTGGCCAAGGCGGGCTACGGGCTCGTGGCCTATACCCCATCAGGCAAGGGGGGCGATGGCAGCACGCGCTTCGTGCCCACGCCGCGCGCGCTGGCGCAGGAAGCGGATGTCGTGATCGTGTGCGTGCCCGATGACGAGGCGCTCGAAGCCTCGCTGCAGGGCGCGGATGGCGTGCTGGCAGGCATGAAGCCCGGCAGCCTGCTGATCAATACCAGCACCGTCGCCCCCGAGACCTCCGTAGCCCTGGCCGAACAGGGCAAGGCGCTGGGGCTGACCGTAATCGACGCGCCCGTGGCGGGCAGCACGCCAGAGGCGGAATCGGGCAATCTGATCATTCTCGCGGGTGGCACGGCGGAGGCGATCAGCCGCGCCCAGCCGATGTTTGACGCCATGGGCCGCCTGACCATCCATGCCGGCCCCGCGGGCAGCGGCTCCAGGCTCAAGCTCGTCATCAACGGCATCATGGGCGCCACGCTGGCCGTGGTGGCCGAAGGCGTGACCTATGGCCTGGCATCCGGGCTGGAGCGCGACATGCTGTATGACGCGCTCGATGCGGTGCCGGTCATCTCGCCGCACCACAAGCGCAAGCTCAAGGCCGCGAAGGCAGGTGATTTCAGCCCGCAATTCCCCACCCGCCTCATGCAGAAGGACATGCGCCTGCTGCTGACCGACGGCGCCCGGCAGATGGCCCCGCTGCCCGCCATGGCCGCCGCCACCCAGAGCCTGTCGCTCACCCGCAGGCGTTACCCCAACGAGGATTATTCCGCCCTGTTTGCGGTAATGGAATCCATGGTGGCCAACACGCCCTGATGAAACACCGCCTGTAGCAAAAGTTTCTGGTGAAGCTTTTTTCAAACAGCGTCGGGAAACGCCGCCTTTGCCGAACAAGGGCGGCACACAAAAACATCTGTTTTCATCAATATGCGGGTTTCATATCCGCCCGCGCACCATCGCGGCCATGACTGCCAGCCTGTCGCCCAACCCACGCGGCTGCGGGCTTGCTGGCACGGCGCGGGCTTTCATGTCGCGCAGGCCAAGGGCCGCAGGCAGGCTTGCGGCCAAGGCCGGGCGCGGCAGGCGGCCACCCGCGCGCGCCTGCGCCAGCCAGTCCTGTCCCTGCTGGCGCAGCGCCCCTCGCAGGGCCGCGATCTGGCCGGGGGTTGCCTGGCCGATGCGTAGCCCGTCACGCGTAAGGTTAGCCTCGGCCAACATGTCATCGGGCAACGGGCAGCGGCCTGCGGCCAGCACGGCTGGCAGGTAGCGCACCAGCGCCCCCACCCCGTACACCCCGCCATACAGGCGCACCCGCTCCAGCACCGGACCATCCTCAACGCCCGCGGCCATCGCCATGGCCACCTGCATGCCCCCGGCACCCGCCAGCATGGCGGCCTGCCAGTGCGCGCGGTCAGGCAGGCCGTCAAGTTCATCCTCGCGCGCCGTGATGATGGCCTCGATCGTATCGCGCCGCACCTGCCCCCGCGCCAGCAGGCCAAGCAGGGCGCGGGCGGTGTCGTGGCGCTGGGCATTGCCACTTTCCACCACGTCACGCCACCATTGCAGGCGGATCAGCCCCGCCATCGGCCCCGCCACCGCCCATGAGGCAGGCGTGGCCACGGCGCGCACGCATTCATGGTTGAAGGCGATCAGCACCATCGCCGCCGCGCGGGCCGGCGCAGGCAGGAACAGCGCGCAGAAAAAGCGGTCCGGGTCCGCCGCGCGGGCGGCGTGCAGCATGGACACGCCATCGTGCGCGACGGGAGATGCATCCATCGGGCCGGTCATGGCGTTTGATTCCGAAGGCATGGGAGGCGCGCGTTCATATGTCCGTCACTTGACGCACCGGGCCCGCCCCCATAGCAATCTTGGTATGGCGGCCACGTGCCGCCCCTTGCAATTCCCAGGAGAATGTTCATGGCTTTCGAATTGCCGTCCCTTCCCTTCGCCTACAATGCCCTCGCCAACCGTGGCATGTGCCAGGAAACACTGGAACTCCATCACGACAAGCACCACCAGGCCTATGTGACGGCGCTGAACGGGTTTGTCGAATCCAAGCCGGAACTGCAGGGCAAGTCGCTTGAGGAAATCATCCTCATGGTCAAGGGCAAGCCCGACCTCGCCCCCGTGTTCAACAATGCGGGACAGCACTGGAACCACATCCTGTTCTGGCAGAACCTGGCACCCAAGGGCGGTGCGATCCCCGATTCCCTGAGCAAGAAGATCGTTGAGGATCTGGGCAGCATCGAGAAGTTCAAGGCCGACTTCAAGGCCGCTGCCGCCTCGCAGTTCGGCTCTGGCTGGGCATGGCTGGTTCTGGGTTCCGACGGCAAGCTGAAGGTGACCAAGACCGCCAACGGCTCCAACCCACTGGCCGAAGGCCAGGGCAAGGTGCTGCTCGGCCTCGATGTGTGGGAGCACTCCTACTACCTCGACTTCCGCAACCGTCGCCCCGACTACATCGTCAACTACCTCGACCAGCTCGCCAACTACGAGTTCGCCGAGGCACAGCTCCAGTCCGCCTGATCTGGCCCTGCGGCCCGGACTACGGAAAACCCGGCTTCGCGCCGGGTTTTTTGCGTCTGGAGCAGATCCGGTTTGAATGAACACGTTCGAACTGGTGAAGATGCGCGATAAACAATGAGCCAGAGCAATTCCACCGAGCCGGAGTTCCGTGGAATTGCTCTAGTGCTGTTCGGGCGGCGCATTGCTGCCCAGCGCGCGCAGCTTCGTGCCGCGCATGAGTTCCGCCTCGATCTGCTCCAGCGTCATGCCCCGAGTCTCGGGCACGCGCAGCGCCACCATGGCCATGAACACCACGTTGAGCGCCGCATAGACCCACAGCACCCACCCTGCCCCCAGCACCTCAAGCCCGGTAAGGAACGTGGCGCTGACCACCATGTTGGCGATCCAGTTGGCGCAGGTGGAGCACGCCATGCCGAACTCGCGCCCGCGCAGCGGCAGGATCTCCGCGCAGAGCAGCCACGCCAGCGGCCCGGCCGAGAACGCGAAGGCCGCGACAAACACTAGCATGCACACCCCCATAACCAGCCGCAGCCCCGGCATGGGCGGCACGCCGCCTGCCAGGATCATGGCCTGCCCCGCCATGGCCAGCGCCATGACCGCGAATCCGCCAATCAGCATGGGCCTGCGCCCGATCCGGTCCACCCAGAACGTCGCCACAAAGGTTGAAAGCAGGTTGATCACCCCCACCCCCACCGGCCCCCACACCTGCACGTAATGGCTGTAGCCCACCAGCCCGATGATGTAGGGCGCGTAGTACAGCACCGCGTTGATGCCCGAGAACTGCTGCGCCACCTGCAGGCCCACCGCCAGCCACATGGCGCGGCGGCAGTTGGGGTCATGCATGAAATTGCCGATACCGTCCTTGCGTGCCGCCAGCCGGGCCATGATGGCGTTGCGCTCGGCCATGACCAGCCGGGGCAGGCCGCGCAGTTCGATCAGCACGCGCCGCGCGTCACGCTCGCGCCCCTGGGCCAGCAGCCAGCGCGGGCTGGGCGGCAGGAACATGACCCCCATCATGAACACAAGGCCCGGAAACCCCACGATGCCCAGCATCCACCGCCACACGCCAAAATAGGAAAACAGCCCATCCGACACATAGGCCGCGAGCAGCCCGCACGAGATCATGAGCTGATAGCCCAGGATCATCGTGCCCCGGCGGCCGGAATCGGCAATCTCGGCAATATAGAGCGGAGTGGTGAACGTGGTGGCCCCCGTGGCCACGCCAAGAAGCAGGCGGGCGAACAGGAGCGTGCCGAACGATGAAGCCTCGGCACAGAGCAGCGGGCCGATCACGAACAGCCCCGCCGTGAGCACCAGCGTGCGCTTGCGCCCCCATGTGTGCGAGAGCCATGCGGCGGCCATCACGCCAAGGGCGGCACCGAGCAGCATGATGGCCACGATCGATTCGCGCTGCAGGTCCGACAGGGTGAATTCCTGCGCGATCAGGTCGAGCGCGCCGGACATGACCCCCGTATCCAGCCCGAACAGGATGCCTGAAAGGGCCGCCAGCCCCCCGATCAGCCCTGCGCGGCCACGTATGGCCGGGGGGTGGTGGGAGCCTGCGGGCTGGCCTGTCTGCGCGATACCGGGCGGCCTGTGCATCCTGCCTGCTCCTGCTGTTGACAGCAGCAACGATGCAGACAGGGGGAAGTTCGCCCCACCCGGGGGCGAACATAGTCGCGTCGGGCGCGATCAGCCCTTTTTCGCTGTCTTTTCAGGCGTGCTGTCATTGGCGGGGGTGGCGGCACTGGTAATGACCGAGCTGATGGTGTCACGCAGCACGCTCACGCGCACGCCCTGCGCGATCTCGACCTCGACCTCGTTCGACTCCGCCGAGACCTTCTGCACCACGCCGATGATGCCGCCAGCCGTCAGCACCCGGTCGCCCCGGCGCAGCTCGGAAAGCTGGTTGCGCAACTGCTTCTGCTTGACCTGCTGCGGGCGGATGAGCAGGAAATAGAAAATGCCGAACATGGCCACATAAGGCAGCACCGCCATGATGCCATCGCCGCTCAGCAGGCCGCCACCCGCAGCCTGGGCATGGGCGGGCGTGGTCAGTAAATCATTGAAAATAGAGGCCATTACAATCTTTCCGGCAGAATGAAGGGTTGAACGGGTTGCGGGTTTGCCATGCGGACCATAGTTTTCGCCTGTTTCCCGTCAAGGCGTTCGCCTGGCCCGTGTCAGCCAACGCGCTCCGGATCGCCCGGTGGCATGCGCCACCGCCCTGTCATGCCCGAATCAGGATCGACGATGGACCAGACCACCCTCCCCGTTCTCGAACGCATTGCCGCAGCCCTCGAGCGCCTCTCGCCGCCCGCGCCCTCGCTTGCCGGGCTGGAGCAGGCGGATGCCTTCATCTGGCACCCTGGCCTTGGCCGCCTGACCCCCGTGGCCCACGTGGCGCATGTGGAAATGGGGCTGCTGCAGGGCATCGACCGCCAGCGCCAGATGCTGCTCGACAACACGCTGCACTTCGCGCACGGCCTGCCCGCCAACAACGCCATGCTGTGGGGCGCGCGCGGCATGGGCAAGTCCTCGCTCGTCAAGGCCGCCCATGCGCAGGCCAACCTTGAGGGTGGCAAACCCGCGGCCCTGGGCAAGGGGCGGCTGGTGCTTGTCGAGATCCAGCGCGAGGATCTTTCCACCCTGCCCGACCTGCTGGCACTGCTGCGTGAAAGCCCGCGCCGGTTCATCGTGTTCTGCGATGATCTGTCGTTCGAACGCGAGGATGCGGACTACAAGGCGCTCAAATCCGTGCTTGATGGCGGCATTGCCGGGCGGCCGCCCAATGTCCTGTTCTATGCCACGTCGAACCGCCGCCACCTCATGCCGCGCGAGATGATCGAGAACGAAAGTTCGAGCGCCATCAACACATCCGAGGCAACGGAGGAAAAGGTCTCGCTTTCCGACCGTTTCGGGCTATGGATCGGCTTTCACAACTGCGCGCAGGATACCTTCATGGATATGGTCCGCGCCTATGCGAAGGAACGCGGCCTGCCGATTGGCGACAAGGACCTCGTGCGCCGCGCCAATGCGTGGTCGCTTTCGCGCGGCGGGCGCTCGGGGCGCGTGGCCTTCCAGTTCATCGAGGATCTGAGCGCGGAACTTTCTGCCCGGCCATGATCCATCACAAGGATTGATCCGTGCGGCTGCTGGCATGCTGGGCGTGTCCATCCCCCTTGGTGGACCACCACAGGCCAGCATGAAGCCCGATGCGAAAGGATGCGCCAACCGCGTTACAAAACATGACGGCACGGAAGCATTTGCCCTGCTCGTAAAAAACATCCTTAATATCGCCATGGCGGCAGGATAATGTTCGGAATGCGTCGCAATATATGGTGTACCAGACGCCCTGCCCATGGCACATCAGGCTGCCATGCCCTGTTAACAGTCAAGAGAGACAATGGATCAGTCGTTACCGCCTGACAGCATGCAGTCCTCCGCCCCGGCCAGCGGGCGGGATCTGCGCCGAATCCGTGCCAACCCCGATTTCTGGTATCCCGTTGCGTGGTCACGGGAACTGAAACCCGGCAAAACCATTGGCACCCGCTATGCGGGCCAGCCCATTGCCCTCGTCCGCCCGAAGGAAGGGGGCAGCGTCTTTGCGCTTGAAGACCGCTGCGCCCACCGGCAGGTGCCCCTGAGCAAGGGCACGGTCAAGGGCGACTCCGTGCAATGCTGCTATCACGGCTGGGCCTATGGCCGCTCGGGCCGGTGCATCGACGTGCCCTATCTGGGCAAGGGCAAGCTGCCCAACGGCGTGCGCACCTACCCCGTGCGCGAAGTCGATGGGCTGATCTTCGTGTTCCCCGGCGATCCGGCCAAGGCGGAGGCGACGCCCTTCCCGCGCCTGGCGGAGGTGGCGAACCCCGCCTACAAGACCCGCCGCTTTGGCCAGCTTGTGCATTGCCACTACAGCTTCATGCACGAGAACCTGATGGATATGAACCATCAGTTCATGCACATGAAGCAGATGGGCCAGATGAAGCCACGCTTCCTGGGCCAGGAACGCGGCCCCGGCCTGGTGGAGGCGCGCTACAGCTTTGCGCGCACAAGCGGCAAGCAGCCGATTGGCGAGGCGCTGATCTTTGGCCAGAAGCGCGATAACAGCGAGAGATTCGCCCATCGCGATGTCATGACCATCCGCGCCACCTACCCTTACCAGACGCTTCATATCCAGACAGGCGACAACCCGCCGGTCATGGATCTGTGGATTGCCTACGTGCCGCAGGACGAAGCGGAACTGACCAACCGCGTGTTCGGCCTGCTTTCCATCAAGCGGCCCGGCATTCCCGGCGTGCTGGACCTGGCGTGGCCGTTCCTGACCGCGTTCACCGAGCGGATCTTCCGCGAAGACCGCGAGATCGTGGAACTCGAGCAGAATGCCTGGTACGAGCAGGGCGGCGACCGCAACCAGGAAATCTTCCCGGTCATCAACAACCTGCGCTCGCTGCTGGTGGAATGCGGCCTGCCCGCGCAGGACGATACGCCCGCACCGGTTGCACGGGGTGCGGCATCGGCATGATGGATCAGGGGGGACATGGTTCAGCCACCTTACTTGAGGCCGGCGAATATCGCCTGCGTGAAGTCCGCACATCTGATGCAGGCACGATGCACAGGCTGATCAATGACTGGAGCGTGGTGCGGATGCTCAGCCGCGTTCCCTTCCCCTATTCGCTGGCCATGACCGAGGACTGGATCGCCTCCACCATCGAACAGTCGCAGCATGGCGATGCCTATCACTTCGCCATCACCTGCCCGCAGTCCGACCAGCCTGATGCGCTGATCGGCTGCATCGGGCTGCGCATCAATGCCGCCGACCGCTCGTGCTCGCTGGGCTACTGGGTGGGCCGCGCGCACTGGAACCGCAAGGTGGCCAGCACCACGGCAGGCCGGCTTGCCCGCTGGGCGCTGGCCAACCTGCCGGTGGACCGGCTGACCGCCTCCGCCGCACATGACAATCACGCCTCGGTCGCGGTGCTCAGGCGCATCGGCTTTCGGGAAAATGGCACGGCCACGCAGGAATTCGTCTCACGCGGGGGGGAATACCCGGTGCGCCTGTTTGAAGCACGGCATGCCGACCTGTCTGGCGAGGAGATGATGGAAGAGACCGAAGCTGGCGATACGCGCCGGATCGTGCTGGTAGCCGCCGTGGCCCTGGTGGATTCGGATGCCCGCGTGCTGCTGGCCCGCAGGCCCGAGGGGAAGTCCATGGCCGGGCTGTGGGAGTTCCCCGGTGGCAAGGTGGAAACGGGTGAGACGCCCGAGGCCGCCCTGATCCGCGAACTTGATGAGGAGCTGGGGCTGGACGTGGCCCGCTCGTGCCTCGCCCCCTTCACCTTTGTCTCGCATGATTACGGGCATTTCCACCTGCTCATGCCGGTTTATGTCTGCCACCGCTGGAAGAACACGCCCACCCCGCGCGAAGGGCAGAAGCTGGAATGGGTGCCCGCTGCAAAACTGCGCGACTACCCCATGCCCGATGCCGACCGCCCGCTGATCCCGCTCCTGCAGGATCTGCTGTAAAATACGGAGAATGACATGATCGATCTCGGCCAGTCCGCCCGCATACCAACGCAGGAGGACATTGCAGCAGTCGAGAAACGGATCGGCGCCTCCTTTGATCCCGCCTACCGGGAATTCATCGCCCACCATAACGGCGCCCGGCCGGACTATAATACCTGCACGGTCGCACCTGACAATTCCTGCGGCATAGACCAGTTTCTTGACATTGCCGACATAGCCGGACGGATGGTTCTCCTTGCCGATAATGTGGTATCGGCCCTTTTTTTCCCGTTTGCCGAGGGCGAGAGTTCAAACTGTTTCATGATGCGTAAGGACGGCACGCCGGGCGTGTGGTTTTACGACCATGAGATGATGGGCATGGAAGCCCTGACGCCCGTAGCCCCGTCCCTGAACGCTTTCCTGCCCATGCTGCTGCCCCGCGGCACCATCGCGGTAACGCTGAAACCCGGACAGGTGAAGTCCGTCTGGTCCGACCCGGACTTCGTGCCCGTTTTCCACGAAAAATAAAACGCGCAGGGGATCAGGCTGCGGGGAAGGCGTACGGCTCCTGCCCCGGCACGTCCACGCGCAGGCTGAACAGGCTGCCTGCCTGCGGGTTGCGGGCCAGCACGTCATCGGGCGTGCTCTTGCGTGCCGTGGTCACGTACAGCGTGCGCAGGTCCGCCCCGCCAAAGGCTACCTTGGTCACGTTGAGCGCGGGCATGGCAATCGGCTCGAGCCGCGTACCATCAGGCTGGAAACGCTCGATGCGCCCGCCATTCCACACGCCCACCCACAGCGTGCCCGCGCTGTCCACCACCACGCCATCGGGGTAGCCATTATCCACGCGGGCAAAGATCCGCCGGTTCGACAGGCTGCCATCGGTTGCAAGGTCAAACTCGTAAATCAGGCCCGCGGGCGAATGGTTGTGATAAAGCCGCGTGCCATCGGGCGAGATGCCGGGGCCGTTGGTCACGACATAGCCTTCATCATGCCGCAGCAGGTCAAGCCCGCGCGCGGAGCGGGTGACGGAATACAACGCGCCGGAGGGCGTGCCTTCTTCATCATCCATGGTGCCGAACCACAGCCGGCCTTTTGAATCGACGCAGCCATCATTGATGCGGTTGCCCGGATGCTCCGGCTCCACTTCCACCATGCGATGGAAGGCACCGGTGCGCGGATCGAACCGGTACAGGCCATCCTTCAGCCCGCAGACCAGCGTGCCGTCGCTGGCCGGCACGACAAAGCCGGGCCGTGCCGGTGCCTGCCACGACGCCCTGGCCCCGCTGGCCGGGTCAAGCCGGTGGATGGCCTGGCCCACGATATCGACAAAATAAAGCGCCTGCTCGCGCGTGGACCAGACCGGCCCCTCGCCAAGTTGCGCCCTGATATCCCATACGCATTGCGGGTGTGGCATCGCTGGCGTGTTCATGCAGTCTCCTTTGGGGTAAGCTTGTGGTCGTTACAGGGTGGGGCCAGAATGCCCCTGCCCGCAACCTAGTGGAATGCCGATCATGAATCCCACCGCCTGCCTGCTGGTCATTGGCAACGAAATCCTGTCCGGCCGGACACAGGATGTAAACGTGCAGTATGTTGCCCGCCGCCTGTCGGAAACCGGCATCACGCTCAGCGAAGTGCGCATCATTCCTGATATCCGCGCGGTCATTGTCCGTAACGTGACCGAGGCGCGGGCAGCCTATGACAATGTGTTCACGACCGGCGGCATCGGGCCGACGCATGATGACATCACCTCCGCCTGCGTTGCGGAATCGTTTGGCGTGCCCTGGGTGCACCACCCTGAAACCTTCAGCCTGCTCGAAACCCATTTCGCGCCTGGTGAGTTCAACGCCGCCCGCCAGCGCATGGCCACCATGCCGCAGGGGGCAACGCCCATCCGCAATGCGGTTTCGGTCGCACCCGGCTTTAGCATGGGCAATGTGCATGTGATGGCGGGCGTGCCGCGCATCATGCGCGCGATGTTTGAGGAAATGCTGCCCACCCTGCCCCATGGCACGCCCGTCACCTCACAGGCGTGGCATGCCAATGGCCTGTACGAAGGCACGCTCGCTGCTCCGCTCGAGGCGATACAGGAGCGCTACCCCGCCATTGACATCGGCTCCTACCCCTACCGGCTTGATGAGAGCCAGCGCGGCGTGTGCCTGCTGTGCAAGGGCACGGACACGCAGGCCGTCAGTGCCGCCGCCACCGCCGTGCGCGACCTGATTGCGGGCCTTGGCTTTGCGCCGTTGCCGGGTGAGCCGGCAAAAGCCTGAACCTATCGGGAAACAGTAAAAGTTTTGGGGTGCCCCTTTTTTTCAAAAGGGGACTTTCTTCGAAGCTTTTTGAAAAAAGCTTCACCAAAAACTTTTACTGGACGAAGTCGTCAGGCGACGGCTTCACGCCCCATGGCGAGGAATTTTTCGCGGCGCTGCGCCTTGAGCAGCACCGGGTCCTTGGCCAGCAGGCCGGGCAGTTCGGCGGCAATGGCATCGCCCACGGCGCGGATGGCGGCCTTGGGGTCACGCTGCGCACCGCCAAGCGGCTCGGGAATGATCCGGTCGATCAGCCGCAACTGGAGCAGGTCCTGCGCGGTGATCTTGAGCGCATCGGCTGCGGTGGAGGCCTGCTTGGGGTCGCGCCACAGGATGGAGGCACAGGCCTCGGGCGAGATGACGGAATAGATGGCGTGCTCGAGCATCATCACCCGGTCGCCCGCGCCAAGGGCCACGGCACCGCCGGAGCCACCCTCGCCAATGACGGTGGCAATGACGGGCACCGGCACGTTCAGGCAGGTCTCGATGGAGCGGGCGATGGCTTCCGCCTGGCCACGGGCTTCGGCATCAATGCCGGGCCATGCGCCGGATGTGTCGATAAAGGTCAGGACCGGCAGGCCGAATCGCCCCGCCAGTTTCATCAGGCGCTGGGCCTTGCGGTAGCCCTCGGGCCGGGCCATGCCGAAATTATGCTTGAGGCGGGTCTCGATCTCGGCACCGCGCTCGGTGCCGATGACCACGACGGGCTGGTCATTGAACCGGCCCACGCCGCCAATGATGGCCTTGTCATCGCCAAACAGCCGGTCACCGGCGAGCGGCGAGAACTCGGTGATCAGCGCCCCGATGTAATCGACCGTGTGCGGGCGCTGGGCATGGCGGGCCACCTGCACCTTCTGCCACGGGGTCAGCTTGGCGTAGGCCGTACGCAACTGCCGGTCGGCTTTTTCGCTCAACCGGGTGATCTCTTCCGCGATGTTGATCCCGTCCGGACCGGACATCCTGCGAAGTTCGTCGATCTTGTTCTCAAGCTCGGCGACCGACTTTTCGAAATCTAGAAACTGGCGCATGCGCTGCCGATAGCACAGCCTGCGTGCCAGCCAAACATTTTCACGCACGGAATTCCGCCTGCCATGCATTTTTGTCCATCCCGCCCTGCCGGGCGCTGGCATGCATTGCATCCCTCCAACGCGCATCGTGTCCTGGCGGCAGGCCGGTTTTCAATTGCCTGCAACAGCAGGGGCGGGAACGGTCTTTTTTAATGAAGGCTGCATTGTTCGAAGCTTTTTGAAAAAAGCTTCACCAGAAACTCTTTTTCGCCTGGCAGTTTTTCAATCGTGCTGCTGCGCCAGCGGGTGGTGCTGGGCCACGGCATCACGCAGGCGGTCGAGCATGACGTGGGTATAAATCTGGGTGGTGGCGATATCCGCATGGCCAAGCAGCACCTGCAACGCGCGCAGGTCCGCCCCATGGGCCAGCAGATGGGTGGCGAAGGAATGGCGCAGCACATGCGGCGACAGGCGCTGCGGGTCCAGCCCCGCGCGCAGCGCCACATCGTGCAGGATTCGGTCGAATCCCTGCCGGGTCATGGGCTGGCGGGCACTCCGGCCGGGGAAAAGGTACGGGCTTTCCCGCCCGGCATCGAGCGCCATCAGCGCGCGCGCCGCCGCGCGCGCCCGGGCTGACATGGGCACCATGCGCTCGCGCCCGCCCTTGCCGCGCACCAGCATCATGCCCGGTGCCGCATCCACCGCGCGGCGGGGCAGCGATAGCAGTTCCGATATGCGCAGGCCCGAGGCATACAGCATCTCGAGCGCCGCCTTCGCCACCATGAGCCGGCGCCCGCGCGCGGGTGTTGCATCGGGCTCGGGCACGCAGGCGGCCAGCAGTTCCGTCACCTCGGGCTCGGACAGGAATCGCGGCAGCGGCGCATCGAGCCGGGGGGCTTCAAGCAGGGCGGCGGGGTTGTCAGGCCGCATCCCCTCGCGGGCCAGGAACAGGAAATACTGCTTGAGGCACGACAGCCTGCGCGCCTGCGTACGCGCAGCCAGCCCCTGCCGCGCAAGGCCCGAGAGGTAGTCGCGCAGGTCACTCTCGCCCGCCGTGAGCGGGGTCATGCCCCGCGCGTGCAGGGCGGCATCCATATCCGCAAGGTCACGGGTATAGGCGCGGATGGTGTTCAGCGCCGCCCCGCGCTCGGCGGCCTGCATTTCAAGAAAGGCGTCAACGCCGCTTGCGCTCACCGTGCGCCCCGCCCGCTCAGCCCGGCGCCAAGGGGGCTACCGGCAGCGGTGCAGGCGCGCCTAGTGGCGGCAGGGCCGCAGGCGGCGGCGGGGCGGCAAAGGGCACATCCTTGTGCACATCCTCCTGCACCAGCGCGGGGGGAAAGGCCCCGAGCGCGAAAAAGCCCCCGATCACGCACAGGACCAGAACACTGGCCAGGGCAATAACAATACGGATCATTCAACCGCTTTCCTATGCTGCAAACCCCGGTGGCCCCTGGCCGGGCGGGCGCAGGCGCGTTGCCCCGCCCACGCGGGGCTGGCCCTGACCACGGACTCTACCGGTCCTGTCCTGCTGTATGTTAGGTTGCGCGGCATGTCACGCCAGATTCCCCCCATTCGGCCCCAGCCGGAGCCCGCATCCCTTGCCATCCCCCTTGACCTGAACGCCGTTGGCCCGGCCAGCCCCCGGCAGCCGGGCAGCGGGCGCACCATCGTGCTGGTCGGGCTGATGGGCGCGGGCAAGACCACGATCGGCCGCCTGCTGGCCACGCGCCTGGGCGTGCCCTTTGTCGATTCGGACGAGGAAATCGAGCGCGCCGCCGGCTGCACCATCGCCGACCTGTTCCAGCGCTATGGCGAGGCCGAGTTCCGCCGGGGCGAGCGGCTGGTCATCCGCCGCCTGCTGTCCGGCCCCCCCGTGGTGCTGGCCACGGGGGGCGGGGCCTTCATGGACGGGCGCACACGCGCGAGCGTGCGCGAGCACGCCGTCTCGATCTGGCTGCGCTGCCCGCTTGACGTGCTGGTGCAGCGCGTGGCCGACCGCACGCACCGCCCGCTGCTCAACAACGCCACACCGCATGCCGTGCTGGCCGACCTTATGCGCCTGCGCCATCCGGTCTATGCGGAGGCGGACATTATCGTTGATTGTGGAGATGACAACGTGGAACACAGCGCCGACCATGTGCTGCACGCCCTGCAGCACAACCAGCAGCCCCTGCGCGTGCCCGTGCGGCTCGACCGCGCCAGCTACGAGGTGCTGATCGGCCCCGACGTGATCCGCCGCGCGGGCGCGCTGCTCGCCCCCGTGCTGCCACAGAAGCGCGTGATGGTGATTACCGATGCCACCGTATCGCCCCTGCACCTGCCCCGCCTGCTTGAAGCCCTGGCCGAGACCGGCATCCGCGCCGAGACCATCACCATCCCGCCCGGCGAGGGTTCAAAAAGCATCAGCCAGTACGAGCGCGTGACCAACGCCCTGCTCGAGGCGCATGTCGAGCGCGGCACCACGGTCGTGGCGCTGGGTGGCGGCGTGGTGGGCGACCTGTCAGGATTCTGCGCGGCCACCACGCTGCGCGGCCTGCCGTTTGTGCAGATCCCGACCACGCTGCTCTCGCAGGTGGATTCGTCAGTCGGTGGCAAGACCGGCATCAACACGCCCTTTGGCAAGAACCTGCTCGGCGCGTTTCACCAGCCCATCGCGGTGCTGGCCGATACCTCCACGCTGGCCACCCTGCCCGTGCGGGAACTCAAGGCCGGTTACGCCGAGATCGTGAAATCCGGCCTGCTGGGCGATGCGGGGCTGTTTGACTGGTGCGAGCGCCATGGCGCCGCGGTGCTGGCGGGCGATCCGGCCATGCAGGCCGAGGCCATCCGCCTCGCCTGCGCCTTCAAGGCCCGCGTGGTGGTGGCCGATGAGCGCGAGGAGCGCAAGACCGACGGCCGCGCCCTGCTCAACCTGGGCCATACCTTTGGCCACGCGCTGGAAGCCGAGATGGGCTATGACGGCAGCCTGCTGCATGGCGAGGCGGTCTCGATCGGGCTGCGGCTGGCCTTCATGCTCTCGGCCCGGCTGGGCTACTGCCCGGCCGAGGATCTGGACCGCGTCACGGCCCATCTCGAGCGCCTGTCCATGCCCGCGCGCATAGGTGACACGGGGCGCAATTTCTCCGCAGCCCAGCTCGTGCGCAACATGCAGCGCGACAAGAAGATGCGCGATGGCCGCCTGTCCTTCGTGCTGGTGCGTGGCATTGGCCGGGCCTTCACCTGCCGCGACGTGCCCGACGAGGCCGTGCTTGACGTGCTGCGCGCGGATGGCTGCACGGCCTGATGCCGTGGGCGGGGCTGTGATATTCTGACCACAGGCCGCCCACTCCCCGCCGCGTGCCCCGCGACATTTACCTTATTTCAATCCTTGCCCCGCAAAACGATCCTGCCATGGATTGATGCGGATGAACGCAGTTTCGCACGCCCCTGATATCCCGCTGGCGCTGGAATGGCGGCGCATACGCCGCCCGGATCAACCCGTATCAGGCCAGTGTGGAACATGCCCCCATCTCCACCAAATAAAGAAGGCGTCTGATCAAGCATCAAGGACGGGACCATGCGTCTTCGCGCGGCACTGCTGGCGACTGCATTGACGACAACACCGGTCATGGCCGCAATGGCCACGACCATCACCGGGCCTTACGTCGATATCGGCGGTGGCTACGACCTGACCCAGACACAGCACATGCACTCCTATGACGGGCAGGCGATAACGGAAAACGAAAACCTGGCCGGCGTTTCGAACCTGCCCCCGGCAGCCCAGAACTTTGTGAAACAAAACCTGCAACAGGAAATGAGTCCCGCAGCCCATGCGCGCGAGCGCATGCATCACGGCGATGGCTGGACCGGCTTCGCCTCCTTCGGCTGGGGCTTTGGCAACGGCCTGCGGGCAGAAGTGGAAGGAGCCTATAACTGGTCGGAAACCACCCGCTACACCACCACATCCTATCATGGTGGCGGGGGCAAGACCGATGGCGCCGACCGCTCCTATGGCGGCTTTGTCAACGTGCTGTATGACATCGACCTCAAGCGCCTGTTCGGCATCGACGTGCCGGTAACGCCTTTTATCGGCGTGGGCGCGGGCTATCTGTGGCAGACCGTGAATGATGCAACGCCCATCGCGAACAGCAACATAATCGTGCGCCATAACGGCACCAATGGCAGCTTTGCCTATCAGGGAATTATTGGCGCGGCTTATGACATTCCCGGCGTGCCAGGCCTGCAGATGACCACCGAATACCGCATGATCGGCCAGGTGGAATCCTTCAATACGGGCAATCTCGGCCAGACTGCGTTCAATGGCAGCAACACGCCGGTGACCGACCACGATTCCATCCGTTACGACCAGCGCTTCAACCATCAGTTCATCGTGGGCGTGCGCTATGCGTTCAACAACGCGCCGCCTCCGCCGCCGCCCGCGCCCGTAATCGTGCCACCCGCGCCAGTGGCTGCCCGCACCTATCTGATCTTCTTCGACTGGGATGGCGCGGCCCTGACCCAGCGCGCACGCGCCATCGTGGCGCAGGCGGCGCAGGCCTCCAGCCATGTGCAGACCACCCGGCTTGAAGTAAACGGTTATACCGATAACTCCGCCGCCCATCCCGGCCCGCGTGGCGAGAAATACAACCTTGGCCTGTCACTGCACCGGGCGGAGAGCGTGAAGGCGGAACTGATCCGCGACGGGGTGGCAGCCAGCGCCATCGACATTCATGGCTATGGCGAGGCCCATCCCCTTGTGCCGACCGGCCCGGACACGCGCGAGCCACAGAACCGCCGGGTGGAAATCATCCTGCACTAGGTATGACTGCAATATATTGAAAAAAATGGAGAATCCGGCACGGGGCGCATCAGCCCGCAACCCGTGCCGAAGAATCCGTTTCCGGCCCCGAAACGGGTTGAAACAGACCTTCCGTTTACACCATTGTCCTATGCAAAATGAGGGGGGCTGGAAAAGCGGTCCTAAAAAATCCTTATAAAATCAGGGTTTTTTATAGACCGTCGTAAAGAGGACTCAAAGATATGTGTTTTTTTTGCCACACCTGTCCCGCATGGCGCATTTTGCCCATTCTCAAGCCGGGCCAGACAGGCTAATCCCCGCTTCATAGCTTGCGGGTAATCTCAGGCTGCCCTGTCTCGGGGCAAATCCCATTGCCCGATCACAAGACGGGGCTCTGCCCTGCAACAACAGATTAAGGACTGAAACATGCGTCTTCGCGCAGCGTTACTGGCAACCAGCCTGCTGGCAGCGACACCGTTCGCAGCCAAGGCAACGACCATCACCGGCCCGTATGTCGATATCGGCGGCGGCTACAATCTGTCCCAGACCCAGCACATGCGTGATGCTGAAGCCGAACGCGGCAATGGTGAAGGCCGCCTTGGCCACCGTCATGGCTGGACGGGCTTCGGCTCGGTTGGCTGGGGCTTCGGCAACGGCCTGCGCGCTGAAGTTGAAGGGGCCTACAACTGGTCCGAAATCTACAGCAAGGCCCGTGGTGACAAGGGCAGCGACCGCTCCTATGGCGGCTTCATCAACGTGCTGTATGACATCGACCTGAAGCGCCTGTTCAACATTGATGTGCCCGTCACGCCGTTCGTCGGTGTTGGTGCCGGTTACCTCTGGGAGAACATGCAGAAGGGTGCCTATAGCGGCGCCTACGGCGGCGGTGCCGGCTCCAGCCTGAAGGGCACCAATGGCAGCTTCGCCTACCAAGGTATCGTCGGTGCGGCCTATGACATTCCGGGCGTGCCCGGCCTGCAGATGACCACCGAATACCGCATGGTGGGTCAGGTCGAGTCCTTCGGCATGGGCAACATCCGTGCGGAAGACGGTTCGGCCGTGCGCTTCGACCACCGCTTCAACCACCAGTTCATCGTAGGCGTCCGCTACGCGTTCAACAACGCGCCGCCGCCGCCGCCGCCGGCTCCCGCCGTCGTGCCGCCCGCGCCGACCGCAGCGCGCACCTACCTGGTCTTCTTCGACTGGGACGGCGCAGCCCTGACCGGCCGCTCGCGTGAGATCGTGGCCGAAGCCGCTCAGGCTTCCACCCACGTCCAGACGACCCGCATCGAGGTTAACGGTTACACCGACAACACCTCCGCCCATCCGGGTCCGCGCGGTGAGAAGTACAACCTTGGCCTGTCCATGCGTCGTGCTGACAGCGTGAAGGCTGAACTGATCCGTGACGGCGTGCCCGCCAACGCCATCGACATCCATGGCTACGGCGAAGCCCATCCGCTGGTGCCCACCGGTCCCGATACCCGTGAGCCTCAGAACCGTCGCGTCGAGATCATCCTGCACTGATCCCGACCAGACTGGTCAAAGGAAAGGGAGCCTTCGGGCTCCCTTTTTTTGTTTCTGAAACTTTGTTTAATATTGTCAGCGCGCCCGACAGAGTGTGTTCCCTGCGCCACAAAATCTGCAAAATCTTCTGCCACAAGATTGTTTGCAACAGATAGAAAACTACGCAAGTCATTGTTTTAAAATAGAAAAGTATCCATCACCGATTTGTCTGCACCGCGTGTTACCTTTGTGCACGGCTGGAACAACGGGCAATGCGGAACCACATGTCCTGCATCGTGTTTAAGTGATGAGATCGATTAATCATCGCATCATGGCAATGATGTCGTTTACAAAGAAGTAATAACATGAGGAAGGACCAACAGATGCGTCTCCGCTCTGCCCTGCTGGCAACCAGCCTGCTGGCAGCGACACCGTTCGCAGCCAAGGCAACGACCATCACCGGCCCGTATGTCGATATCGGCGGCGGCTACAATCTGTCCCAGACCCAGCACATGCGTGATGCTGAAGCCGAACGCGGCAATGGTGAAGGCCGCCTTGGCCACCGTCATGGCTGGACGGGCTTCGGCTCGGTTGGCTGGGGCTTCGGCAACGGCCTGCGCGCTGAAGTTGAAGGGGCCTACAACTGGTCCGAAATCTACAGCAAGGCCCGTGGTGACAAGGGCAGCGACCGCTCCTATGGCGGCTTCATCAACGTGCTGTATGACATCGACCTGAAGCGCCTGTTCAACATTGATGTGCCCGTCACGCCGTTCGTCGGTGTTGGTGCCGGTTACCTCTGGGAGAACATGCAGAAGGGTGCCTATAGCGGCGCCTACGGCGGCGGTGCCGGCTCCAGCCTGAAGGGCACCAATGGCAGCTTCGCCTACCAAGGTATCGTCGGTGCGGCCTATGACATTCCGGGCGTGCCCGGCCTGCAGATGACCACCGAATACCGCATGGTGGGTCAGGTCGAGTCCTTCGGCATGGGCAACATCCGTGCGGAAGATGGTTCGGCCGTGCGCTTCGATCACCGCTTCAACCACCAGTTCATCGTAGGCGTCCGCTACGCGTTCAACAACGCGCCGCCGCCGCCGCCGCCGGCTCCCGCCGTCGTGCCGCCCGCGCCGACCGCAGCGCGCACCTACCTGGTGTTCTTCGACTGGGACGGCGCAGCCCTGACCGGCCGCTCGCGTGAGATCGTGGCCGAAGCCGCTCAGGCTTCCACCCACGTCCAGACGACCCGCATCGAGGTTAACGGTTACACCGATAACACCTCCGCCCATCCAGGTCCGCGCGGTGAGAAGTACAACCTTGGCCTGTCCATGCGTCGTGCTGACAGCGTGAAGGCTGAACTGATCCGTGACGGCGTGCCCGCCAACGCCATCGACATCCATGGCTACGGCGAAGCCCACCCGCTGGTGCCCACCGGTCCCGACACCCGTGAGCCCCAGAACCGTCGCGTCGAGATCATCCTGCACTGATCCCGACAAAAGAAAGGAAGCCTGTATGGGCTTCCTTTTTTTACTTTTATTCTTACCCGACGTATCCTATCACAAAGCAACTCCACGTTATGACAGGCCCATCGGGTGCCCTGGTCTCATCCCACACCCGGGAACAAGGATTATCTTTTGTCCAGACCCTCATCTCAAAAACTCATGCAATTCCTCAAATTCGGAATTGTCGGTGCGTTGGGACTGGTATGGGATACGTCAACCGTTTATGCGCTGCGCCCTCTACTCGGCCTGACAGTAGCCACGATTGTGGCCTACTTTGTGGCTGCTTCCATCAATTGGTTGATCAACCGGTTCTGGACATTTCGCAATGCGGGCAACCAGCATCATTTCATTATCCAGTGGCTGCGCTTTCTGGCAGCGAACTCACTGGGCTTTTTCCTGAACCGTGGCTGCGTGTTCATGCTGTTCCACACCTCGCCCGTGTTCAAGGCCTATCCGGTTCTGGCGCTGGCAGCCGGGGCGGTGGCAGGCATGATGTCGAACTTCCATATCAGCCGCAAACTGGTCTTCCCTAAAGAACGTCTGGCGCTGAAGGTGGAAACGGCAGAAATCGTGCCGTTTCAGCCCGAACGCCCCGTGCCCCAGAAGGCCGTTTCCAGCCAGACGGCGGTTGTGAACTCACGCAGCAAGGTCGGATAACGCGCCTGCGCGCCGCAGGCCGCACCCACCGCCTCCAGCCTGCGCACGCCATCTTCCACCAGCGCCGTGTAGTCATCTCCCCCATAAAGCGCGATCCACGACCAGTATGGATTGCCTTCGCGCACTGTCAGCGGGCTTGCATGCAGCCTCGCCCCCACTTCCGCATAGCCGATCAGGCACGGGGCCATGGTCACCAGCAGGTCCAGCAGGTCGCCCGTCTGGGCACGGTCAAGTATAAAACGGCTATAGGCAAGTAATTCCAGAGATTCCTCTGCCTGTTCCAGCGCTGCTTCTTCTATGCCCCACGTGCGGCAGTAGCCCACATGCATGGCCAGTTCCGTATCCAGTATGCCCGACATCAGCCCAGCCGCATGCCGCATGCCCGCAACCGTATCGGCCTTGTACACCGCCAGCGCACAGGCACGGGCATACTGGATGAGGTACAGGTAGTCCTGAATCAGGAAATTGCGGAACGCCTCGGGCGGTAATGTGCCATCCGCAATACCACGCACGAAGGGGTGGCGCACGAAGCCCAGCCACTGCGCCATGCAGTCACGCCGCAGGCGGCCCGCAAGCCCCGTGGCCAGCAGGGGCCAGTCACGTTCGGCCTGCCATTCGTCGTCCATGTTCCATCCTTTCATGCAGGGGGCGTGCCTGTCACGCATTCGCCATCTGGGGTTTACGCGCATGTTGGCACTTCCGGTCTGGTGCTACGTGCGCTAGGTGAATGAATCCGGTTTTACATCTATATCTTTCAATACAGGATCGTCTGTTTCCCGCCATGCCCACAACAAACGACATTCGTGCCACCTTCCTCGACTATTTTGCCGGGAACGGGCATCAGATCGTGCCGTCCTCGTCACTGGTGCCGCATAACGATCCGACGCTGCTCTTTACCAATGCGGGTATGGTGCAGTTCAAGAACGTGTTCACCGGGCAGGAAACGCGCCCCTATTCCCGCGCCACCACGGCCCAGAAGGTCGTGCGCGCGGGCGGCAAGCACAACGACCTGGACAATGTGGGCTACACCGCCCGCCATCATACTTTTTTCGAGATGATGGGTAATTTCTCGTTCGGGGACTATTTCAAGGCCGAAGCCATTGAACTGGCCTGGAAGCTGGTCACCGGCACCTTCGGCCTGCCCAAGGACAGGCTGCTGACCACCGTCTATGCCGATGACGAGGAAGCAGCCGCCCTGTGGCGCAAGATTGCCGGCCTGTCCGATGACCGGATCATCCGCATCCCCACTTCCGACAATTTCTGGCGCATGGGCGATACCGGCCCCTGCGGCCCGTGCTCGGAAATCTTCTATGACCACGGCCCCGAAGTGGCCGGCGGCCCCCCCGGCTCGCCGGATGAGGACGGCGACCGGTTTACCGAGATCTGGAACCTCGTGTTCATGCAGTATTTCGAGAACCCGCCCGGCACGCGCGCACCGCTGCCGCGCCCCTCGATTGACACCGGGCTGGGGCTGGAGCGCTTTGCCGCCATCCTGCAGGGCAAGCGCGACAATTATGATACCGACACCTTCCGTGCGCTGATCCTGGCCTCGGCCGAGGTCACGGGGCAGGACCCCGATGGCCCGTTCAACGCCAGCCACCGCGTGGTGGCCGACCACCTGCGCTCGACCTCGTTCCTGATCGCCGATGGCGTGCTGCCGTCCAAGGACGGTCGTGGCTACGTGCTGCGCCGCATCATGCGCCGCGCCATGCGCCACCTGCACCTTATGGGCACGACGGAGCCGACCTTCTACCGGCTGGTCCCGGCCCTGATCCGGCAGATGGGCGAAGCCTATCCCGAGCTGATCCATGCCCGCGCCCTGATCGAGGAGACGATGAAGGGCGAGGAACTGCGCTTCAAGGCGATGCTCGACCGTGGCCTGTCGCTGCTGGCCGACGAGACCGAGCGTCTGGGCAATGGCGCGCCGCTGCCCGGCGATGTGGCCTTCAAGCTGTATGACACCTTCGGCTTCCCGCTTGACCTGACACAGGACGCCCTGCGCGGCACCAGCCACGGGGTGGACGTGGAAGGCTTCAACGAGGCGATGGACGTGCAGCGCAAGCGCGCCCGCGCCGCCTGGAGCGGCTCGGGCGACAGCGCGACCGAGACCGTGTGGTTCGAGGCGCGCGACACCTTCGGCGCCACCGAGTTCCTGGGCTACACCACCGAGACCTCGGATGCCGAGGTGCAGACCGTGGTGTTGGATAACGCGCAGGTCGAAGCCGCAGGCCCCGGCACGAAGGTGGCCCTGCTGCTCAACCAGACCCCGTTTTATGGCGAGAGCGGCGGCCAGGTGGGCGATACCGGCACCATCACGGCACCCGGCCTGCACATTGCCGTAACCGACACCCAGAAGAAGCTGGGCGACCTGCTGGTGCATTACGGCACCGTGGTTGAAGGCACGGTCAAGCCCGGCATGGCCGTGACCGCGCAGGTGGATCATGCCCGCCGCAGCGCCATCCGCGCCCACCATTCGGCCACGCACCTGCTGCACGAGGCCCTGCGCCGCCGTCTTGGCGCGCATGTGACCCAGAAGGGCAGCCTGAACGCGCCTGACCGCCTGCGCTTTGACGTAAGCCAGCCCCGCCCGATCACGCCCGAGGAACTGGCCGAGATCGAGGCCGAGGTGAATGCCCGCATCCGCGAGAATACGGATGTGACCACACGGAGCATGACGCCCGAAGAAGCCATCGAGCAGGGTGCGATGGCCCTGTTTGGCGAGAAATATGGCGATGAGGTCCGCGTTGTTTCCATGGGCGGGCCGGAAGAAGGCCGCGCGGGCTGGTCGATCGAACTGTGCGGTGGCACGCATGTGCGCCGCACGGGCGATATCGGGCTGTTCCGCATCACGTCGGAAAGTGGCGTGTCCTCCGGCGTGCGCCGCATCGAGGCCGTGACCGGGCTTGCCGCGCAGAACGCGACGGTGGCCACCGAGGAGCGCCTGAACCAGATCGCCGCCATGCTGCGCGTGCCTGCAGCCGAAGCGCCAGAGCGCCTGGCCGTGGTGCTGGAAGAACGCAAGGTCATGGAGCGCCAGATTTCCGACCTGCAGCGCAAGCTGGCCTCGGGCAGCCAGGCGGCGGCAAGCATTGTGGAAATTGGCGGCATCAAGCTCGATGCCCGCAATGTGGGCGAATTGCCGCCCAAGGAACTCAAGCCGCTGGCGGATTCGCTGCGCAAGGAAATCGGCTCGGGCGTGATCGCGCTTGTTTCCACCGCCGATGGCAAGGGCAGCATTGTCGTTGCCGCAACGCCGGACCTGGCCGAGAAGGTTGATGCCGTCACCCTGGTGCGCGCGGCAAGCGCTGCCATGGATGGCAAGGGCGGCGGCGGCCGACGCGACATGGCGCAGGCCGGTGGCCCGGACATCAGCAAGGCCGATGCCGCCCTTGAGGCCGTGCGTGCAGCCCTGGGACAGGCCGCCACCGCCTGACCCGACGGGCAGAAACATCCATACGCCCATGCAACGGCGCACCTCGGTGCGCCGTTGTGCTGTACGGCACCTGCTGCAAGACAGAAATACTTCAATGCATAAAGTTAATATTCATTAACTATATTATGATAACATAGTATTTCCGTATAACTTCATAGCGAAACAAATGGGACTGCCAGATGTTTCCATGATATAGACAAAGCGGGACATGCCTCCGACCGGTGCATAGCCCCTTGATGCCACGACAGGACATGACTTCACACCGGTCCGGACATTCAGGTGACAGGATATTACAATGGCCCATACCAATACTGCCCGGGAAACCCTCATCGACCTGCTGCACGGGGTGGAGCGTTTCAACACCGAAGTCTTTCCCCAGAACCGCGACCTCTTCGCCAGCCTTGCCGAGAGCCAGTCCCCCGATACGCTGTTCATCGCCTGCGCCGACAGCCGGGTGAACCCCAGCATGATCACCCAGACCCAGCCGGGCGACCTGTTCGTGCTGCGCAATATCGGCAACATCGTGCCGGCCTATGGCGAGATGCTCGGCGGCGTGTCGTCGGCCATCGAATACGCGGTCAGCGCGCTCAAGGTCTCGCACATCATCGTCTGCGGCCATTCCAACTGCGGCGCGATGAAGGCCCTGCTCGACCCGCAGGCCAGCCACCTCGACAAGATGCCCACCGTGGCAAGCTGGCTGCGCAATGCCGAGGCCGCGCGCGCCGTGCTCGAGGCCACCGATGCCGGCCCCGCCACCGTGCGCAGCCTGTCCGAGCAGAACGTGCAACTCCAGATCGCGCACCTGCGCACCCACCCCGCCGTGGCGGCGGGGCTTGCCCGCGGCACCCTGACATTGCAGGGATGGTTCTATGATATTGCCAGCGGGGAAGTGGTGGTGCTCGATGAAACCTCGCGCACTTTCATCCATGTCGATGAAGCGATTGCCAAACTGCGCGCCCAGCAGGCCGACAGCGCCACGGCGTAACCTTCTGCCATGGCCAGCCCTGGTCGGGCTGGCCATGATCTGGGTCGCCTGCCCCGCATGGGCGGCGGGCAGCCTCAAACTGGCAACCTGGAACCTGGAATGGCTGACCACGCGCGCGCAGGGTGACCCTGCCCTGCCGCCCGATGTCACGCCCCGCACCCCCACCGACATGGCGCGGCTGGCGCATTATGCCAGCCGCCTCGCCCCCGATATCGTGGCACTTGAGGAGGTGGACGACCCGGCCCTTGCCGCTCGCCTCTTCCCCACGCCCGCCTATCATCTCTTCATAACCGGTGATTCCGTGGTGCAGCGGGTCGCCGTCGCCGTGCGGGCCGACCTGAGCGTGGTGCGCCACCCCGATGTCACCGCGCTCGATGTCTATGCCGCCGATGCGCCGCGCCACCTGCGCGCGGGGCTGGACCTGACCATCGGCACGGGGGCTGACAGCCTGCGCGTGCTGGTGGTGCACCTCAAGGCCGGATGCCGCGATTCCAGCCCCACCGACCGCAGGCCCGCCTGCAATACCCTGCAGCGGCAGGTGGCCGTGGTGCAGGACTGGATCATGGAACGGCAGGATGAAGGCGAGGCCTTCGCGGTACTGGGCGATTTCAACCGCCTTTTCGCCCCCGATGACCCGATGCTGCATGCCTTGGGTGAAAACGGTCCCCTCACGCTGGCCACGGCAGGGCATGCCAGCCCGTGCGGAGCGGGAACCTACTTCATTGACCATCTCATCATGGGGGGTGCTGCGCGCGACTGGGTGCAACCGGGCAGCCTGCGCGTGATGCTCTATCGGGACCGGGCGCAGGACGGCAGCGCCCACCTGTCCGATCACTGCCCGGTTTCGGTCCGGCTGTCGCTGCCGTAAGGAGAGCGCGTCCTTATTCGGGCCAGATGCCCGAGGCGTGCAAGGCACTCCACCCCACAATCATCACGATCATCACGAACGCCACCGCCCCCATGAGCTGGAACAGCTCTTTATAGGGCATGAATGGCGGGGCCGCCGCCGCGTCAACCGCGGCCTGCGTGGTGGCCACGGCATCATGCGGGGTAGCGACAACCTGCGTCTGGGCCTCGGGCACGGGGCCGGGATCAGGAACCGTGCTCGCGGCCATGGCCGCTTCATCTTCCTGCACGGCTTCATGCAGGGCCTCAACCGGGTGTTCCACCCCTACGGGCACAGCGGACTGCGCCACCACGGCCGGATCCTGATCGGGGGTATCGGTCATTGACGCTGTACTCCTGCTTTGGCCAAGTCTATGCCATATAGGACAGCCCGGCACGATAACCAGGGCACAGAATAGGACATCCCGTGCCATACTGCCACATGCCCCATAAACAGGAGAGACGCATGCCAGCCCTGAAACCGACCCGCCGGGAGTGCCTCGCCGCATTGGCCGCCAGCCTGCTGCCCCTGGCCCTGCCCGGCAGGGCCCATGCGGGCAGGCCGCTGCGCATTGGCATGATCGGGGCGGGGCATGCCGGCACCACGCTGGGGCGTTTATGGACGCGGGCGGGCCATCAGGTCATGTTCAGCGCGCTCGAGCACAGGGAGGCGGAAAAGCGGGCATCGGAGTTCTACCCCCTCGCCCGCGCGGGCACGGTGCAGGAGGCCGCGAAGTTTGGCGATGCCGTGGTGCTGGCCGTGCCCTATGGCGCCCTGCCCCAGCTTGGTCACACCATTGGCTCCATCGTGGGCTCCAAGCCGCTGATTGACGTGACCAACCCCTATGGCTGGCGCGATGGCAAGATCGGGCGGCTGGCGCTGCGCAATGGGGCGGGCATTACCACGCAGTCGCTCTTTCCTGCCGCGTCCGTGGTGCGGGCCTTCAATTCCGAGGACATGACCACGCTCGCCGCCCAGACATGGCGCCCGCCGCCGCGCCTGGCCCTGCCCATGGCGGGCGACGTGGTGCAGGCGCTGTACGTGGCGGGCTGGCTGATCCATGACGCGGGGTTTGACCCGGTCATGGCGGGGCCGCTTTCAACGGCCAGCCTGTTCCAGCCCGGCGGCCCGGCGTTCGAGGCGCAGATGAACGCCACCGACCTGCGCCACCTGCTTGGCGTGACAGCCAACAACCCCGTTGACCGCACGCTGGCTTCTCAGTTCGCAGGCGGGATGTAGTTCGCCCGCCGCAGCGCGAAGCCGAACTGCACCCAGCCAATGCCGGCTGCAATCAGTTCAACGGCAATGAACGTGCCGATCAGCCACAGCCCCGACCACGGCAGGGTGACGTACAGGCACACCCCAACCAGCAGGCTGATCAGGCCGCCGAGCAGGATGAACCACCACCCCTGCAGCCCGCGCTGCTGGAACGCCATGATGATGCGCGCGATGCCCGATATCACCAGGCAGGCGGAAATGAAGAGGGTGATGACCATGGAGCCGGTGCTCGGCTCCTCCATCATCATCGTGCCCGCAAGGATATAGAGCGCGCCGCCCGCAATCGACATGAGCCGCCCGCTCCAGTCACGCACCACGAAGGCATGCACAAGCTGCACCGTGCCCGCCACGAACAGGAGCACGCCAAACAGGATGGTGCTGGCAAGTGACACGGCCAGCGCATCGACCCATGCCATGATGCCCAGCCCGAACGAGATCGCGCCCAGCCCCACAAACAGCGGCCAGCGCTGCGTCAGTGACGTATCCATTGAGTGAAGGTCCTCCTGATTATTGATGGATGGGTTCATCCGCATGCTGCCCGTTTTCATAACAGGCAGCACCCCTGATGCGATACAGGCTTTGTGGCAATGATTGACACGCACCCCCCGGTACTTCTATACGCGCCCGACTGCCGGGAACGTGGACGATACGGCTGGTGCCCATGGGTGATTGCTCCCCGGCGCCAGTAATACGGATCGCGCCCGCCCTGTTCATGCGGAACAGGGCCTACCGGTGCCACACCATGGCCCCAGGCTCACGCCACAGGCCGTGCAGATTGAAGAGAAGAGAGCGCACCATGAGCAAGCGCCTTGAGAGCAAGTATAAAATCAACCGCCGCCTTGGCGTAAACCTGTGGGGCCGCGCCAAGTCGCCGGTCAACAAGCGCGAGTATGGCCCCGGCCAGCACGGCCAGCGCCGCAAGCAGAAGCCTTCTGACTTCTCCGTGCAGCTGATGGCCAAGCAGAAGCTCAAGGGCTACTACGGCAACATCGGCGAGAAGCAGTTCCGCAAGTATTACGATGAGGCCGTGCGCCGCAAGGGTGATACCTCGGAGAACCTGATCGACCTGCTCGAGCGCCGCCTCGACGCGGTGGTGTACCGCCTGAAGTTCGCGATCACCCCGTTCGCGGCCCGTCAGTTCATCAGCCACGGCCACATCACGGTCAATGGCCGCAAGGTCAACATCCCCTCCTTCCTGGTGCGTGATGGCGACGTGATCGAAGTGCGCGAGAAGTCCAAGCAGCTCGCCATCGTGCTCGATGCCGCCCAGAGCGGCGAGCGTGACGTGCCGGAATACATGGAAGTGGACCACCGCCAGATGAAGGGCTCCTTCCTGCGCAGCCCCAAGCTGTCGGATGTGCCCTATCCGGTGCAGATGGAACCGAACCTGGTCATCGAATTCTACTCTCGCTGATCAAGTCCCGGAACCGGGCAGGCGTGACGCCGGGCGTGGGGATTTTTCCCTGCGTCCGGCGTCCGCGTTTCTGGCCCCTGCCCGCTTCCGCCTCCCTTCCGCCAGGCCAGCCGCAGGAATGGACAAGACCGTGACCGCCACCGCCGCCGAAACCCCGCTTGCCGCCGAGATCACCCGCCGGCGCACATTCGCCATCATCTCGCACCCCGATGCGGGCAAGACCACGCTGACCGAGCGCATCCTGCGCGCGGGCGGCGCGATCCAGATGGCAGGCAACGTGCGGGCCAAGGGCGAGCGGCGGCGCACGCGCTCGGACTGGATGGGAATCGAGCGCGACCGCGGCATCTCGGTCGTGACCTCGGTCATGACGTTCGAGTATGGCGGCTGCATCTTCAACCTGCTCGACACGCCGGGCCATGAAGACTTCTCGGAAGATACCTACCGCACACTGACGGCGGTGGATGCCGCCGTGATGGTGATCGACGCCGCCAAGGGCATCGAGGCCCGCACGCGCAAGCTGTTCGAGATCTGTCGCCTGCGCGATATTCCCATCGTCACCTTCATCAACAAGATGGACCGCGAATCGCAGGACCCGTTTGCCCTGCTTGATGAAATTTCGTCCTCGCTGGCGCTCGATGTCTCGCCCGCCACATGGCCGGTGGGCCGTGCCGCCAAATTTGTCGGCACCTACGATATCCATAAACGCGAACTGCATGTGACCGAGGAGCTGGACCAAAGCGACCCGCGCATGGTACAGCTTGGCGAGGAACTGGAACTGGTCGAGGCGGCGCTGCCGGAATTCGACCTTGAAAGCTTCAATGCGGGCCACCTGACGCCGGTGTTCTTCGGCAGTGCGATGAAGGAAATCGGTGTGACCGACCTGCTCGACGCGCTGGCCGCCTTCGGCCCGCCCCCGCGCGACCAGGCTACCGAGACACGCAACGTCCGCGCCGATGAACCGGCGCTGACCGCGCTGGTGTTCAAGATCCAGGCCAACATGGACCCCAACCACCGCGACCGCATGGCCTTCGCGCGCATCTGCTCGGGCAAGCTACAACGCGGCATGCGGCTCAAGCATGTGCGCATTGGCAAGCAGTTCGCGCTGCACACGCCGCAGTTCTTCTTCGCCCGCGACCGGCAACTGGCCGAGGAAGCCTTTGCAGGCGACGTGGTGGGCATTCCCAACCACGGCACGCTGCGCATTGGCGACACGCTGACCGAGGGCGAGGACCTGCGCTTTACCGGCGTGCCCTATTTCGCGCCTGAAATCCTGCGCCGCGTGCGACTTGATGATGCGATGAAGGCCAAGAAGCTGCGCCAGGCCCTGACCGAACTGGCCGAGGAAGGCGTGGTCCAGCTCTTCCGCCCACAGGATGGTGCGCCCCCCATCGTGGGCGTAGTCGGCACGCTGCAGCTTGACGTGCTGCAATCGCGCCTGAAGGGCGAATACGGGGTCGCCATCGGCTTCGAGTCGACGCCCTACAACCTCGCCCGCTGGGTCACCGGCCCGCGTGACAGGCTGGAAGCCTTCTGCATGGCCAACCGCACGGCCATGGCGGATGATATTGATGGCGACCCGGTCTTCCTCGCCTCATCGGCGTTCATGATGAAGCGCACGGCTGAGGGCAACCCGGAGCTGACCTTCCACGACATCAAGCAGATTGGCCAGGAAATCGGCTGACCGCGCGGGCGAGGCCCTTATGGGGTCTTGCCTATCCCTGCCTGTCTGCCCCATCTAGGCGCATCATGTCCGACACACAGCCCCGCCTGAACCTGCCCCGCCTGCACCTGCATGACAGCAGGACGCGCAGCACCACGCCCTTCACGCCGCTCGCCCCGGATAACGTGCGGGTCTATTACTGCGGCCCCACGGTCTATGACCTGGCGCATATCGGCAACCTGCGCGCCATGCTGACCGCCGACGTGCTGGTGCGCCTGCTGCGCCACCTGTATCCACACGTCACCTACGTGCGCAACATCACCGACGTGGATGACAAGATCAACGCCCGCGCCCATGCCAACAATGAGTCGATTGCCGACCTGACCGCGCGCACGATCCATGATTTCCATGAGGATCTGGCCGCCGTCCGCATCCTGCCGCCAGATATCGAACCCCGCGCCACGCACCATATTGGCGAGATGCAGGACATGATCGCCCGCCTGATCGAAAGCGGCCATGCCTATGAGGCCGAGGGTCATGTGCTGTTCGCGGTCGACACCTATCCATCCTACGGCGCGCTGTCGGGCCGCAGCCCCGATGACCTGATTGCCGGTGCCCGCGTGGAAGTGGCCCCCTACAAGCGCAATGCGGGCGACTTCGTGCTGTGGAAACCATCAGACGACCAGATGCCGGGCTGGGACAGCCCGTGGGGCCGGGGCCGTCCGGGCTGGCATATCGAATGCTCGGCCATGTCGCACCGCTATCTGGGCGAGAGCTTCGACATCCATGGCGGCGGCTCCGACCTTTTGTTCCCGCACCATGAGAACGAACGCGCGCAGAGCATGTGCTGCCACCCGCACGGGCACTTCGCCAATCACTGGGTGCACAACGCCATGCTGCTGGTGAACGGGGAGAAGATGTCGAAATCGCTCGGCAACTTCCTGACCGTGCGCGACGTACTGCGTGACACCCCGGCCGAGGCCCTGCGCCTTCTATTGCTGCGCGCGCAGTACCGCTCGGTGCTGAACTTCACCCGCGAAGGGCTGGACGAGGCCAAGCAGATGCTCGACCGCTTCTACCGCGCGCTCGAGGCCCTTGACCCTGCGCAGCCAGCCGTAGAGCCGCCCGAGAGCGTGGTGAGCGTTCTGTGCGATGACCTGAACACCCCCCGCGCACTGGCCGAGATGCATGCGCTGGCCGACAGGGCCGTAGCGGGCGACAGCATGGCCGCCGCACAACTCAGGGCCGCGGGCAACCTGATCGGCCTGCTGCATGACACGCCCGAGGCATGGTTCCGCAGTGGGGCGAAAGTCGACCCGGCTGAAATCGAGCGCCTGATTGAAGAACGTCTGGCCGCCCGCAAGGCGCGTGACTTTGCTCGCGCGGATGAAATCCGCAACACCCTCGCGGCACAGGGCATTGTGCTTGAAGATGGCCCGCAGGGCACGACATGGAGGCAGGCATGACCGGCCGTGATGGCGGGGCGGATATCGGCCCCATTGGCAACAGCCCTGTCGTGATCCTTGTCCGGCCCCAGATGGCCGAGAACATTGGCACCACCGCGCGCGCCATGGCCAATGGCGGGCTGTTCCACATGCGTCTTGTCGCCCCGCGCGATGGCTGGCCGCTGGAGCGCGCGTGGCGCAGCGCCTCGGGTGCCGACCGCATTCTTGAATCCGCCCAGGTGTTTGAAACCGTGGATGATGCGGTGGCCGACCTGCACCACGTCTTCGCCACCTGCCCGCGTCCGCGCCATATCGTCAAACCCGTGCTGACCGCACGCGGGGGCGCTGCCGAACTGCGCGAGATGACTGATCGCGGCCTGAAGGTGGGGCTGATGTTCGGCCCCGAACGCGCGGGGCTGGATAATGAGGACATGGCCCGGGCCGATGCGCTGATCCGTTACCCGCTCAACCCCGCCTTCATGTCGCTCAACCTCGCGCAGGCGGTGATGATCATGGCCTATGAGTGGTGGATGGCGAAGGATGACACCCCGCCGCGCACGCTCATGACCAACGAGACGCATGTGGCCACCCGGGGCGAACTCGACAACTTCATGCGCCACCTGATTGGCGACCTTGATGAATGCGGCTTCCTGCGCAACGAGCAGAAGCGGGCAGGCATGGTGCGTAACCTGCGGCACTTCTTCCTGCGTGGCGAAGTCACGGAGCAGGAACTGCGCACGCTGCATGGCGTGGTGACCGAGCTTTCACGCGGGCGCAAGGCGCGGCAGGACAAGAAATAACAAAAGCTTTCGGGTGCCGCCTTTTTTCAAAAAAGCGGTGTTCTTTGAAGCTTTTTGAAAAAAGCTTCACCAAAAACTTTCATTCACAAAAAAGCCCGGTTTTCATACCGGGCCTTTTTCGTATCAGCGTGCGGCGATCTGGAGCCGGTCAGCCACGCGGGCGCGGCCCATCAGCGGCAGCAGGTCGCGCATTTCCGGCCCGCTGTCGTCACCCGTCAGCGCCAGGCGCAGGGGGTGGAACAGGCCCCGCCCCGTGCGGCCCGTGCTCTCTTTCACTGCGGCGGTCCATGTTTTCCACGTGGTTTCATCCCACGGCTCCACAGGCAGCGACTCGAGTGCATGCAGCAGGAAGGGGCGGTCCGCCTCCTCGATCACGGGCGGCACGATGTCGCCTGCCACCACATCCCACCAGTGGCGCAGTTCGCCTGCCATATCCACATTGCCGCGCACGGCCAGCCAGAAGGCTTCGGTCGCCCCTTCGGGCAGGCGGCTGCGGATTTCCTCAAACGGCATGGCGTGCATGATGCGCCGGTTCAGCCCCAGCAACTGCCGCATGTCGAACCGCGCCGCTGAACGGGAAACACGTCCGAGGTCATAGGTCTTGGCCAGTTCATCAAATGACAGCGGGGCCGGGTCATCCGCGCTGCCCAGGCGGGCAAGGTAGGAGACGATGGCCGAAGGCTCGACCCCATCCTGCCGCAATGCGCGAATCGACAGCCCGTCGAACCGCTTGGACAGCTTGCCCCCGCCCTCATCGAGCAGAAGCGGCAGATGCGCGAAGGTGAAGCGGTTGCGCTTGGCCCCCAGCGCCTCGGCAATGTCGATCTGCACGCCGGTATTGGTCACATGGTCCTCACCACGGATGATGTGGGTAATGCCCAGTTCCAGGTCATCCACCACCGAGGCCAGCGTATACAGCACCGTGCCATCGGCCCGCACCAGAACAGGGTCGGAAATGGCGGGCAGCTTGACCCGGCATGACCCCATGACAAGGTCATTCCATTCCACCGTGCGGTGATCGGACAGTTTGAAGCGCCAGTATGGCACCTTGCCATTGGCCTCGGCCTGGGCGCGCTGCGCGGGGGTCATGCGCAGCATGGCGCGGTCATAGACTGGCGGCTTGCGCATGCGGATGCGCGCCTCGCGCTTTGAGGCCAGTTCCTGCTCGCTCTCGAAGCACGGGTAGAGCCGCCCGCTGGCCTTGAGCGCCTCGATGGCCAGCGCGTAGCGGTCCAGCCGGTCGGACTGGCGCACGAATTCATCCCACTCCATGCCCAGCCAGCGCAGGTCGTCCTGCAGGGCCTGCACGTATTCCTCCTTGGAGCGGGCACGATCGGTATCGTCAATCCGCAGCAGGAAGCGGGCCTTGTGGCGGCGGGCGAACAGGGCATTGGCAATGGCCTGACGCGCATTGCCAACATGGATCAGCCCGGTCGGGCTAGGCGCAAAACGGAGTTTCATGCCCCTTATATGCGGCGATTACGCCCCGAACGCCAGAGAACACATGCATGAAACAGGTGCTGTCTTTTTTCAAAAAGGCGGCGTTCCCCGAAGCTTTTTGAAAAAAGCTTCGCCAGAAATTTTTCTCTGCCCCGCAGGGCTTTTACGCTTCGTCCCCATCATCGCCCCGGCGGGGGTCGAAGGCACGCCAGTCACGCTCCATGGGCGTTGCGGCATGGGCTGCGAAATCATCGAGTTCATTGGCCGAGCGCCAGCCCTGATCGCCCGCTTCAAGCACCTCCGCGTCCTCGCCAAACGCGAACCAGGCCTTGAGGATGTCGGCTGCCGAAAGCCCCGCCATGCGGCAACGCTCGATGCTGTCGCGCACATAGGCGCGCGCAAAGGCATTGGCCTGGATCAGGTCGGGAAAGCCGCCCACCTCCTCGACGATATTGTCCTCGGCGCCGCCTGACAGGTCGATGATGCGCACGCGCCAGCCGCCCTCGGGGGCAAAGATGTTTTCTGACAAAGATGAAGCCTTTCGTTATTCCGGGTCGTGTGGCGTGCGGCGCAGCAGGAACTCGCGCCCCGCCTTGACCCGTGGCACGTCGTCATACGCCACGATATCCGCCGTGGCATAAGTCTCGGACCAGCGGTCAGGGATGAACGAGCCCGTGCCGATCACATCCACCGGGGCATGGGCATCGGCCATGCTCAGGCATTTTTCCACGCTGAAGCCCGATGAGGCGATAATACGCACATGCGGGAATCCCGCCTCGTCCAGCACCTCGCGCATGCGCCAGATGGCCGCGGCCGAAACCCCGGTGCCCACAAGGTGGCTGAGTTCCTTGTCCGAGCGGTAGCGCCGGATGGTGCCCGGCGTGTGCCGCTCCAGCACGTCATAGGAGGCCTGAGGGTCCAGCCCTTCAAGGAAGCGGCCGCCATGCGTGTCGAGCCGCACGGCCAGCCGCCCCTGCGCGGCAAGTTCGGGAAAGTGCCGGCACACTTCCAGCGCGTCCGTCACCTCGCGGCCAAAATAGTCAACCAGCACCACGAGGTCCATTGCAGGATAGACCTCATGGAACATCTCGGCTGCCCGCAGGGTGGAGCCCGCATAGCCTACCAGTGCGTGCGGCATGGTGCCCAGCCCATGCGTGGTGCCAAAATAATGGGCCGTGGCGTCATTCGCGCCGCCAATGAAGCCATGCGCCCCTTCCTTCTGGGCGGCATGGCTGCCAACGGAGGCGGCATAGGCCATCTGCTCCTGCATGCCAAAGCCCGCGCAATGGCGGGCCTCCATGGCCAGAAAGCGCACATGGGGCAGCGCCATGGCCATCTGGTAGGCATTATGGGCCGCGACGCAGGCCGGGCCGAGGCGCTGGAGCACCAGTGTCTCGAGCGGGGCAAGGGCTTCAAACGAGCCGGATATGTAAGCCAGCGGCTCGCCCGCCCCCACCCATGTGCCCTCGGGGTAAAGGAGCGTCGTGTCAATGGCGATGCCACGCGCGCTGCCGACCGCGCGCAGCCACTCGGTCATGAGCCGGGGGGCGGAAATGACGGGGCGGCGCAGGAAGATGGCATAGGTCACCTTCCTGTCGCCAAAATGCGCCACGATGGCGCGGGTGCGGTTGAAATACGCATCCGTGCGGGCTGCGATCATGTCATCCGCCGCACTGGCAAGCCTGTCACGGCATGCCGGTTCACCCTGGGTCATGTGCGCTCCCTTTCCGCTTTCCGGCGGCGGGGTCAGCGTGCCCCGCCAGCCATCCGGTGCATTCGCGTCTTCAGTTCCTCGGCCAGACGGAATGCCATCTCCAGCGACTGTTCCGCATTCAGGCGCGGATCGCAAAAGGTTTCATACCGCTCGCCCAGATCATCCTCCGTCAGCCGGTGGGCGCCACCGATGCATTCGGTCACGTTCTGACCCGTCATTTCAAAATGTACGCCACCGGGGCTGGCGCCCGCGGCCTCGAACACATCAAAGAAACCATGGATCTCGGACAGGATGGCATCGAACGAGCGGGTCTTCACACCCGTCGAGGTCGAACTCGTATTGCCATGCATGGGGTCGCACAGCCATGTGACCGTGCGGCCCGTGGCCATCACTTTTTCGAGCAGCGGCGGCAGGTGGTCGCGCACCTTGCCCGCCCCCATGCGCGAGATAAGCGAAATGCGCCCGGCTTCATCGGTGGGGTTGAGAATGTCGAGCAGTTGCTCGAGGTCCTCGATGGTGGTGGAGGGGCCGACCTTGATGCCGATGGGGTTGCGCACCCCGCGCAGGAACTCGACATGCGCGCCATCGGGCTGGCGGGTACGATCGCCGATCCACACGAAATGGGCCGAGCAGTCATACCATTCGCCCGATGTCGAATCGATGCGGGTCAGCGCCTGCTCGTAGGGCAGCAGCAGGGCCTCGTGCGAGGTGTAGAACTCGGTCTCGTCAATCTGGGGCGTGGTGGTGGCGTTCAGGCCGCATGCCGCCATGAAGTCCAGCGTCTCGCCAATGCGCCCGGCGAGTTCGCCATAACGCTGTGCCAGCGGCGAGCGCTCGACAAAGCCCAGGTTCCAGCGATGCACCTCATGCAGGTTGGCATAACCGCCGCTGGCGAAGGCGCGCAGCAGGTTCATGGTGCCAACCGACTGGAAGTAGCCGGTTTCCATGCGCCTGGGGTCGGGAATGCGCGCGGCCTCGGTGAAGTCGGAGCCGTTGATGATGTCGCCGCGATAGGACGGCAGGGTCACGCCGTCCTTGGTCTCGGTGTCTGATGAGCGCGGCTTGGCGTACTGGCCCGCCATGCGCCCGATCTTGATGACCGGCACCTTGGCGCCAAAGGTCAGCACCACCGCCATCTGCAACAGCACGCGGAAGGTGTCGCGCACGATGTCGGCGGTGAATTCACTGAAGCTCTCGGCACATGCGCCGCCCTGCAGCACGAAGGCCTGCCCCGTGGCGGCCTTGGCCAGGTGGGCGCGCAGGCGGCGGGCCTCACCGGCAAAGACCAGCGGCGGGTAGCGGCGCAGGCGGGCTTCGACGCCGCTCAGGGCTGTCTCGTCGGGGTATCGCGGCATCTGCCGCGCGGGAAACGACCGCCAGCTCTCCGGCGTCCAGGCCTGCCGGGAAGAACTGTTGTGGCTGTGCGTCGCACTCATGGGTCGGATCCTAATTCCTCTTGATACAAGACAGTCCTTTCCGCCCACGGGCGGAAGGGTCGCCTTTATGTCGAAAAAACCGGCATATGGCAAAGCCTGTTCGCGGCGCGCTGTGATATGGGTGGCAGGATGGGGCGCATAAATGTTGCATGGCGGCCACAACACAGGCTGCCCGCCGCCCCTTGGGGTCGTATTGCGCCACGGGGCCGCCCATATGTAAAAGAGGTATGGTTGGCCTGCCAGGGCACCGCTTCCCTTAGCCAAAAAGCCTTGGCATGCTGCTCTCTCAGGTAAAAGGATTACGGATCATGGCCACGTCACGTGGGAAACTCATAACCGCCCTCTCGGCCGGGCTGTGCCTGTTGAGCGTGACGGCCATGGCCGCCCCGGCCAGCCAGGACGACACCAGCAGCTCCGATCAGGACCGGATGACCGTTCATGGCCAGCGCGGCCATCTGCCGCCCGGCTATGAGGAAGCGCCGTCGATGGAACTCAACCACGGCCCCGACCCCGACCATCTGGAGCATGTGCACCGTGACTCGGTCACGGGCACGGACCTGTCGCGCTTCGGCTCGGCCTACCAGAGCAGCGGCATCAACGGTGATGGCCAGTTGGGCGATTCCACCGGCAATGGCTGGGTGGCCCCGCGCTAACCGGAATACAGATAAAAGGTTTTGGTGAAGCTTTTTTCAAAAAGCTTCAGTAGACGCCGCCTTTTTGAAAAAAGGCGGCACCTAAAAACTTTTACTATTTTTTGACTTTACCCTTCAGCCCGCGCTGCGCGGCGTTACCCGCGTACGGGTGCGCATGGTCACGAATTCCTCCGCTGCCGTGGGGTGAATGCCGATCGTGCGGTCCCAGTCGGTTTTTTTCAGCTTGGCCGTCACGGCCACGGCCAGCCCCTGCATGATCTCGGGCGCGTCATCGCCCAGCATGTGGGCACCGACCACCACCTGGCTGGCCTGATCGACCACCAGCTTCATCAACGTGCGCTGCGCGCGCCCGCTCAGCGTGTTGCGCATGGGGCGGAAGCGGCTGACATACACATCCACATCCCCTTCCTTCGCGGCCTCCGCCTCGGTCAAGCCAACGCTGGACAGCGTGGGGGTGAAGAACACCGCCTTGGGCGTGGTGGCGTAGCACCACTGCCGCGGCGGTGCCTTGCCAAACAGGCGGTCGGCCAGGTTATGGCCCTCGGCAATGGCCACGGGGGTCAGGTTGAGGCGGTTGGTCACGTCGCCTATGGCGTAAATGCCGGGCACCGTCGTCTCGCTGCCGTCATCAACGATGATGCGCCCGTTCTCCTCCATCGCCACGCCAAGCTGCGTCAGCCCCAACCCGGTGATCTTGGGGTGGCGGCCGGTAGCGAAGAACACGCAGTCGGTCTCGATCCGGGTGCCGTTATCAAGATTGACGACAAAGCTGCCATCCGCCTGTTTTTCAATGGCGGTGGGCGAGGCGGCCACGTGCTGGCGGATGCCACGCAGGTCGATCGCATCATGCAGGGCGTGGCGCAGGTCGGCATCAAAACCGCGCAGCGGCAGGTTCTGGCGGTAGACCAGGTCCACCGATGAGCCAAGCCCACGGAAGATACCGGCGAACTCCACGCCAATATAACCACCCCCCACCAGGCACACGCGGGCGGGGCGCGCTTCAAGGTGAAACGCCTGGTCGGACGAGATGGCATATTCCACGCCTGGCAGCTTCGGCAGGGTGGGGGTGGAGCCGACCGCAATGACGATGCGCGCGGCGGTCACGCGGCGCGGGGCTTCATGCGGGGCGAGTGGGGAGGGGTCGATGCGCAGGGTGTGCGCGTCCTCGATGGTGGCATGGCCGGTAAACAGGGCCACGTCGGCCTTTTCCAGCATCGAGACATAGATGCCGTTCAGCCGGGCGATCTCGCGGTCCTTGGCAGCGATCAGGGCGCCCCAGTCATTGTGGCCGCGCTGCGTGTTCCAGCCAAAGCCGTGGCTGTCATCCACCCAGTCGCCATAGTCGCTGGCCTGCACCATCAGTTTCTTGGGCACGCAGCCCAGATTGACGCAGGTACCACCCCAGTGGCGGCTTTCGGCTACGGCAACCCGTGCCCCGTGGCTGGCGGCAACGCGCGCGCAACGCACCCCGCCCGAACCCGCGCCAATGACGAACAGATCAAAATCATAACTCATGCCGGTTGTGCATCCTGTCTCGGCCGGACGGGACACAGCACGCCGCCTTCCGGCAATAACCCGCCCTGCTGGCGGCGGGGGCTATAAAAAAACCCCGGCCATGACGAAATGGCCGGGGGTGTGGGCGGGATCAGCGCTCGGCGAACGCCTTTTCCACCACGTAGGCGCCGGGGTGGGAGTTGTTGCCCTCGTCGAAGCCACGCTCCTGGAGCATCTTCTCGGTATCGGCCAGCATCTCGGGCGAACCGCAGATCATCACGCGGTCATGCTCGGGGTCGAGTGCGGGGATGTTGAGATCGGTGAAGATCCTGCCCGTCTCGATCAGCTTGGTGATGCGGTCGGTTACGGCAAATTCCTCACGGGTCACGGCCGGGTAGTACAGCAGCTTGCCCTTCACGTCCTCGCCGAGGAATTCATGCTCGGGCAGTTCGTGGCGGATGTGGTTGGAATAGGCCAGCTCACCCGAGATGCGCACCGTGTGGCTCAGGATCACGTGCTCGTAACGCTCGTAGCATTCCGGGTCCTTGATCAGGCTCATGAAGGGCGCAAGCCCCGTGCCGGTGGACAGGAAATACAGGTTGCGGCCCGGGCGCAGGTTATCAAGCAGCAGCGTGCCCACGGGCTTGCGGCCGATCAGCACCTTGTCGCCCACCTTGACGTGGCGCAGGCGCGAGGTCAGCGGGCCATCAGGCACGGCAATGGACAGGAATTCGAGGTTGTCCTCGTAATTCGCGCTGGCAATGCTGTAGGCGCGCAGCAGCGGCTTGCCCTCGACCTCGATGCCGATCATCGTGAACTGGCCGTTCTCGAAACGCAGCGCGGGGTCGCGCGTGGTGGTGAAGGTGAACAGCCGGTCGGTCCAGTGATGCACGGACAGCACGGTCTCGGCATTCAGGTGGCCGTATTCCTTGGTGGGTTCGGCAAGGTGGAACACGCCGGGCTGCCCCTCGACCGGGGCGAGGCCGGTGAGCATGGTCTCACTGGTTGGCATAATCAACGTATCGGACATCTGGTTATCACTCTCCCGGCTGGATATGACGCAGACACAGGATTTCCTGAAACATGCGCCACCCACAACAATATGGCTAAGGCGGGCATGTTTAGGCCATCCACAACGTGGATTTCCAGCACAAAACAAACATATCACGCACCATGGGCGGTCAAACCTGCCGCATAAGGCCCGTTCCGGGGCGCGTCTGGCACGTCAGACACGTACGATGGGGGCCTCTATTCAATGATTTCCCACGTCGATGCAAGCCGGAGTCCATTGTCCCCGCCGCATGGATGACGCACATAGGAAGCATGAGTTCAGAATTCTCCGATCGCGACGCGCCCACCGCCGCCCCTGCCGCGCTGGCGCTTGATGCGGCCATCGCCGCCACCGGCCTGCATGTTGAAACCCGCGAGCGCCCCAAGCTCGAGCGCGTGATCGCCCGCAAGCTGGCCCCCGGCGCGGAGCGGGTGGATGACGCCACCTTCCGCGCAGCATTGTGCACCGTGCGCCGCAAGCCGTGGGGCTCGCGCCTGATGGACCTGACCCGCCGGGCAGGCCAGGTCTGGGTCACCCGCGCGGATACGGAGGCCGCCGCCAGAACGGTCGAGACCCCCGAACCCGATGACGCCACCCTGCTCGCAGCCCTCACCCCCGTGCTGCACGAAAAACTGCGCGCCCAGGGCGACACGCCCCCCACAGCGGTGGAGAACATCCGCTCCGACCTGTTCGATGGCACGGGGCGCATGCTCTCGCCCGGCGAGTTGCACACCCTGGCGCTGGCCGTGGCCGATGCGTTCGCCCTGCCCGACCCAGCCGCCTTTGCCGCGGGCCTTGATGCGGCGGAAAGCAGCCGCAAGGACCGCGATGCCCGCATAGAGGACACCGCGCGCGCACGCCGGCGCGAGGAAGTGCAGCGCCTGCGGGAGTGGGAAAAGAGCCTCGTGCCCTTCAGCGACGTGCCCGGCCTGCTGCGCTGCTCGCAGCGCGAGGCCCTGCGCTGGATTGCCGAGAACCGCCTGCCCGTCGCCCGCCGCGTGCCGCAGGCGGGCGGGCAGGAACGCTGGGAGTTCGACCCCACCGAACTCATGGCCCTGCGCCAGAACCTGCCTGACTGGCGGCGCGAGGGACCGGAAAGCGATAAACGTGCCCCCCTCGCCCCCGACCTTGGCAACAGGCGCGTGGGCAATGCCGTGATTGCGCAGGTGGCGGCCCTCGACCGCTACGCCGCCCACTTCCGCACCGCGCGCGCTCAACCGGCGCATCACGCTGGTTACGGGGCCGACCAATAGCGGCAAGTCGCACACGGCGCTTGATGCGCTGGCCCGCGCCGAGAGCGGGCTGGCACTCGCACCGCTACGGCTGCTGGCCCATGAGTTTCGCGAGTCGCTGACCGCGCGCGGCGTGCCGACCTCGCTCGCCACGGGCGAGGAACGCATCGACGTGCCCGGCAGCCGCCATCTTGCCGCCACCGTGGAGATGTGCCCGCTGAACAACCCGGTCGATGTCGCCATCATCGACGAAGCCCAGATGCTGACTGACCCCGACCGGGGCGCTGCATGGACGGCGGCCATCATGGGCGCCCCCGCGCGGCACCTGTTCATTCTCGGCGCGCCAGACTGCATTCCCATGGTCCGGCGCATTGCGGAGCTGTGCGGCGACCCGGTGGATGAAATCCGCCTTGAGCGCAAAAGCCCGCTGGTCGCTGCCGAGCGCGCAGTCAGCCTGCCTGAATTGCAGAAGCATGATGCGCTGATCGCCTTCTCACGCCGCGAGGTGCTCGACCTGCGCGCCCTGCTGCTGGCCCACGGCAAGCGGGTGGCGGTGGTGTATGGCGCACTCAGCCCCGAGGTGCGCCGGGCGGAGGCGCAGCGCTTCAATAATGGCGATGCGGACATCCTGATCGCGACTGACGCCATCGGCATGGGGCTCAACCTGACCATCCGCCGCGTGGTGTTTGCAGCCCTGCGCAAATATGACGGCAGCCAGACCCGCGACCTCAACCCGCAGGAGGTCAAGCAGATTGGCGGCCGCGCCGGGCGCTTTGGCAAGCATGAGCAGGGAATCGTGGCCGTGCTGGAGGGCGTGGGCAGCCCGTCCTTCATCCACGCCATGCTGGCAGCCCCCCCCCAGCCGATCGAGGACATGCGCCCGCAGGTGCAGCCCGATGCCGATATCGTGCAGGCCGTTGCCGCCGAGATCGGGTCGGACAGCCTGTTCGGCGTGCTGGTGCGCATCCGCCGCGCGGTGCTGCGGCGTGATGACCCCAATTACCGCCTGGCCAACATGGAGCAGGCCTTTGCCATCGCCACCGCCCTTGAAGGCGTGCCTGACCTGACGCTGGCCCAGCGCTGGGTCTACGCCATGTGCCCGGTTGATGACCGTGACAACGGCATCCAGCGCCTCGTGCACTGGGCGGCGGACCATGCGGCGGGCAACAGCGTGCCACCACCGGGCACGGGCCACCTGCCCCCTGCCGAACGCGCCGAGCGCACGGAGCTTGAACGCGCCGAAAAGCGCCACAAGCGGCTGGTGGCATGGCGGTGGCTCGCACTTCGCTTCCCCGAAGCCTACGTCAACCGCGAGGATGCGGAGGAAACCACATCACGCCTCAATGACTGGATCGAGGACGTGCTGCGCCAGCAGAGCGTGCGCGCGCGGGCCACGTCCGCCTCCCCCTTCCGCCCTGACAGCCGCGCCAACCCGCCGGGGCGGCGGGGTGGCAACCGCGATGGCGCTCCCCCCAAGGGCAAACGCCCCCACCGCAAAAGGCACTGAACAGATAAAAGTTTTTGGTGAAGCTTTTTTCAAAAAGCTTCAAAAGAACGCCGCCTTTTTGAAAAAAGGCGGCACCCAAAAACTTCTGATTTTCTTCAGCGAATGATGTCGGCCCCACCCATATAAGGCCGTAGCACCTCCGGCACGATGATGCTGCCATCCTCGTTCTGGTAGTTTTCCATCACCGCGATCAGCGTGCGGCCCACGGCGAGGCCGGAGCCGTTGAGCGTGTGCACGAAGGCAGGCTTGCCATCGGCCGCGCGATAGCGGGCATTCATGCGCCGGGCCTGGAAGTCGCGCGTGGTGGAGCATGACGAGATCTCGCGCCATGCCTTCTGCCCGGGCAGCCACGCTTCGAGGTCGAAAGTTTTTGCCGCGCCAAAGCCTGTATCACCCGCGCACAGCAGCAGGCGGCGATAGGGAATGCCCAGCTTTTCCAGCACCATCTCGGCACAGCGGGTCATGCGCTCGTGCTCGGCGTCACTCTCCTCGGGCGTGGTGATGCTGACCATCTCCACCTTCTGGAACTGGTGCTGGCGCAGCATGCCGCGCGTATCGCGCCCTGCAGCCCCCGCCTCGCTACGGAAGCAAGAGGAAAGTGCCACCAGCCGGCGCGGCAGCAGGTTGGCAGGCAGGATCTGGCCCGAGACGCTGGCCGTCAGCGGCACCTCGGCGGTGGGAATGAGCCAGCGGCCATCTTCGGTGCGGAAGGACTGGTCCGCGAATTTGGGCAGCTTGTCGGTGCCGTACATGGCCTCGTTATTGACCAGCACCGGCACGGCGGTTTCCTCGTAGCCGTTATCGGTGGTGTGCAAGTCGAGCATGAACTGACCAAGGGCGCGCTCCATGCGGGCCAGTGCGCCGCGCAGCACCACGAAGCGCGCGCCCGACAGGCGCGAGGCGGTCTCGAAATCCATCAGGCCCAGCGCCTCGCCAAGCTCGAAATGCTCGCGCGGGGTGAAGCTGAATTCGCGCACCACGCCGTTGCGGTGCACTTCCACGTTGGCACTTTCATCCGCCCCATCGGGCACGGAGGCATCAAGCTGGTTGGGCAGGCGCTCGAGCGTGCCGCGGATCTGGCCATCGAGCTCGGCAACCCGGGTCTGGAGTTCCTCCATCCGCGCCTTGCCGTGGGCTACGCGCTCTTCCAGTGCCGAGGTATCCGCGCCGGATTTGCGCAGGCCCCCGATCTCTTTGGAGATCTTCTTGCGGCTTGCCTGCAGCTCCTGCAGTTCGGTCTCGGCGGCGCGGCGTTCGGTATCGAGCAGCAGCACGCCATCGGCCACGGCGGGCGCCCCGCGCCGTTTCAGGGCGGCGTCAAAGCCTGCGGGGTCGGCGCGTAGGGCACGCAGGTCGTGCATCAGGGGGTCTCCTCGGTTTCTTCAGGCGGCCTGCGCGGCTCGACAAGGCGGGCGCAGAGAATGGAAATTTCGTACAGCCCGATCAGCGGCACGGCCAGGCCGGTCTGGGTAATGACATCGGGCGGGGTCAGGATGGCGGCGGCCACGAACGCGCCCACATAGGCGTAGCGCCGCACCTTCGCCAGTCCCTTTGACGTGACCAGCCCCACGCGGGCCATCAGCGTCAGCACCACCGGCAGCTCGAACGCCATGCCAAATGCCAGGATCAGCTTCATGACCAGCGACAGGTATTCCGACACCTTGGCCTGGAGTTCGATCTGCAGCCCGTCCTGGCCATCCGCCGTCTGGAACGACAGGAAGAACTTCCACGCGGCGGGGAAGATGAAGTAGTAGGCCAGCGCCGCACCCATGGCGAACATGATGGGCGTTGCGACAAGGAAGGGCGCGAAAGCCCGCTTCTCGCTCTTGTACAGGCCGGGTGCGATGAAGATCCACGCCTGCACCGCCACCATGGGAAACGACAGGCAGGCCGCGCCAAAGAAGGCGACCTTCATGTAGGTGAAGAAGGCCTCGTACAGCGCGGTATAGATCAGGTGCGGCTGCTCGCCCTTCTGGCGCATGATGTCGCCAAGCGGCTTGGCGAGGAAGAAGTAGATCTGCTCGGAATAATAGTAGCAAACCGCAAAGCACGCCACGAACGACACCATCGACCACAGCAGCCTGCGCCGCAGTTCGACAAGGTGTTCGAGCAGCGGCATGGGCTGGTCATCAATGGCGTCCGGGTTGGGGTTTTCGTCTTGGGCGTCCATCGTGTTCCTATTCCTGCCCTGCATGGGTCACGCCAACGCGCTGGCCACGGTGAATGACCCGCACCGGCGGCAGGAAGGCTGGCGGGGTGAGGCGCGGCAGTTCGGCGGCGATGCGCCGGGCGGTGCGTGGCGGCAGGAAATCGGGCGCATCGGGTGCGTCCACTTCCGCTGGGCTGTCATCAACAAGGGGGGGGATGTAATGGCGTGAGGGAATGGCCTTCTCGGGCAGGGATGAGGCAGGCGCTGTCACGGGCGCCGACATGGCGGACCGCGCCGCCTCATGCGTATCATCAAGCGAGCGGCGCAGGGCGCCATCCCCATCAATCGCGCTCATGATCTTGTCGCGCACGTTCATGCGCTTGAGCTTGCCAAGCTGGTCGCGGGCCTCGGTCAGGTCGGCCTCGCGCACCATTTCATCCACATGCGACTGGAACTCGGTGGCGAGCCCGCGGGCCTTCTTGATCAGCCCGGTAACGGTGCGGATGGCGACAGGCATGTCCTTCGGCCCGATCAGCAGCAGGCCCACCACCCCGATCAGGGCAAATTCAGACCATGCGAAATCGAACATCTGCCGTTCCTTCCCTACCGCGCCCGCCTTTTGCGGCCCGCGCAAGACCGTACATCATCATCCTGCCCCGCACACCTATCACGCCCCGGGCGCGTCAGGAACCTCATCCGGCGCATCATCACGCCCCTCCGCCGCGCGCGGGCCTTCGGGCGGTTCGGGTGCGGCATCGGGCACGTCCACCAGCAGTTCCTCGCGCCGGGGCAGGTCGCCGAGGTCCTTGAGGCCAAAATGGCGCAGGAAGCCGTTTGACGTGCCCCACAGGATCGGCCGCCCCGGCACCTCCTTGCGGCCCAGCGGCATGATCAGTTCCGCCTCGAGCAGCGTGTCGAGCACCTGCTGGCTCAGGCTCACGCCGCGAATATCCTCGATCTCGGCACGCGTGCAGGGCTGGTGGTAGGCGATGATGGCCAGCGTTTCCATGGTCGAGCGCGCCAGCCTGCGCGGGCGCGGCATGACGCGGGTCAGGCGCGGGGCAAGGTCAGGGGCGGTGCGGAACTGCCAGCCCCCCGCCACCTCGACAAGTTCCACCCCGCGCCCGGCATAGTGCGCGCCGAGGGTGGCCAGCGTTGCCGCCACGTAGGCATCGCGGTCGGCGGTATCATGCGGGATGCCGCCCTGCGCGCCGAGCACCTCGGCAATGGCGCGGGTGCTGAGCGGGTCGGCGCGGGCGAAGATCAGGGCCTCGACAAGGCGCAGCGAAAAATCCCGCACCGGGATATCGTCCACCACGGCCTCCACGGGCGCGATGAGGTCAGGCTGCTCGGGGTCGTTCATCAGGGCCTCTCCCCTTCAGGTTGCATTGGGGCGGCGGGGTCTTCCGCCATCCGCTCACGCAGCAGGATACGGCCAAACTGTTCCGCCTGCCGCAGTTCGATCGTGCCATTGCGCGCCATCTCCAGGCTGGCCAGCAGCGTGCCCGCCACGGCGGCCCTCCGGCCGGTCTCGGCCAGGGGGCCTGCTCTGTCCACCGCCGTTGCGGGCGGCAGAAAGGCCTCGAGCCCGCACCAGCCCACGGGCATGAGCGTGCCCAGCATGCGCCGCAGCCGCTCCAGCGCGTCCTGCACGGTCCAGAACCGTGGCGGGCGCGGCTGGTAGGTGGCCTTGCGCGCGCGCCGCCGCATGGCCGCCATATAACCGCGCATGAGTTGCGGCACATCCACCGCAAGCCCGGAACGGTCGATGGCCACAAGGCTTTCGGACTGCCCGCGTTCAAACACTTCATGGCCAAGCTGGTCACGCGCACCAAGCCAGCGCCCAAGCTGCATCATGCGCTCAAGCTCGAGCAGGCGCTCGTGCAGGAGGGCTGCGGCATCCTCGGCATCGGTGCCCTCGCCATCATCCTCGGGCAGCAGCAGGCGCGACTTGAGCCATGCCAGCCATGCCGCCATGACCAGCCAGTCCGCCGCCTGCTCCAGCCGCACGGCGGGAATGGCGCGGACCACCGCCAGAAACTGCTCGACAAGCTGCAGGATGGAAATGCGCCACAGATCCACCTTCTGCGCCCGGGCCAGTTCAAGCAGCAGGTCCATCGGCCCGTCAAACCCGTCAAGATGCACGATGGGCGAGGTTGGCTGCCCCTCAGCCATGGGGGCGGGCGTGGCCGCCCCCTGCCCCGCCGCCTCTGGCTGGGTCATGGAATACGCTCAGGGATGGACCGGTTCACACGGCAGGCTTTTGGCCTTGACCTTCTCGCACACCGATGTGGCCTGTGCCTTGCTCAGCCCCTTGATGCGGAGGCGGTAGAAAGTCTTGCCGCCCCGCTCCGCCTTGACGACGGCAGGCTGGTAAGGGCCGAACACGCTGGGGTAGCGGCTGAGCAGGCGGCACCAGTTCTTGAGCGCCGCCTCCTGCGAATCAAGGGCGGCAAGCTGCACGCCATAGGCGCCATTGCCCTCATTGAGCGCGCGCGGCACCGGTGGCGGCAGGCTCGCGGGGGCTTCCTCCTCGGCCGGCCTTGCCGGTTCCGCGGGCTTGCGGGCGGCCTCCTGGGGGGCGGGCTCGGCGGGGGCTGGCGCCTCGGCAGGGGCGGACGACGCAGGCGGCGGGGGCGCATTGCCGCCATCGGCGCTGTCGCCACCCGGTGGCGGGGCATACTGCCGGGCCATGGCATCGGGCTGGGGCTGCTCGGGCGGGGGCGAGAGGCGCATCACGCCACCATCAGCCGCCATGCCATCGCCCGCGCCCAGAATCTGCATGCCACCCGGATCAGCGGGCTTGACGCGCACCGGCCCCGGCGGCGGACCGAGCACCGCGATGCCGCCTTCATGGTGGCCAAACAAGGACCACCCGCCAATCGCCAGGACCAGAATGCCGCCAAGACCTGCCGCGCCATAGACCAGCTTGCGCGTGAGCGGGTCATCGCCAAGCAGGTTGCTGCCCGCAAAGCGTGCCAGCAGGGCCTTTAAATCGGTGCCGCCCCGGCCGCCACGGGCAGGCTGGCGCGGGCCGATGTCATCAACCGGCTCCATGGGCGAGCGTGCGTTCAGGTCGGGGTTGGAATCAGTCCCCATGCGCTCGCGCGTGGCCGGGCGCTCGGCATAGGGATCGGGTGCTGCGGGGCTGTCCCGGAAATCATCGGAACCACCATTGCGCGGCGGGGTATCGTCAGGACTCATCGCATCTCCTCGACCGGCTGCACGCCGAGCACGTTCAGGCCTGAACGCAGCACGGTTGCCGTCGCCTCGACAAGGGCGAGTTTCGTGCGGGTTGCGGCCACGTCATCTTCCTGCACGAAGCGCAGGGTCGTGTCATCCTTGCCCCGGTTCCACAATGCATGGAAATCGGAGGCCAGTTCATTGAGATAGAACGCAATACGGTGCGGCTCATGCGCGCCCGCTGCCGATTCGACCATGCGCGGCCACTGCGCCATGCGCTGCAGGAGCGCCAGTTCCGCATCGGCCGTAAGCCCCGACAGGTCGGCTGTTGCGAGTTCGGCAGGCGTGAGGCCGCCGGGCAGCCTGCCCGCATTGGCAAGAGCTGCCGCCGCCCGCAGCACCGAGCAGCAGCGCGCATGGGCGTACTGCACGTAAAAGACCGGGTTGTCGCGGCTCTGGGCCACGACCTGATCAAGGTCGAACTCCATCTGCGCATCGGCCTTGCGGGTGAGCATGGTAAAGCGCACCGCGTCACGCCCCACCTCGTCAATCAGGTCGCGCAGGGTCACGAACGTGCCCGCACGCTTGGACATGCGCACCGGCTGCCCATCGCGCACGATGCGCACGATCTGGCACAAAAGCACGTCAAGCACCGGGCGGCCATCGGTGGCCAGTGCCGCAACGGCAGCCTTCATGCGCGTGACGTAGCCGCCATGATCCGCACCCCATACATCGACCAGCACATCCGCGCCCCGGCGGATCTTGTCGGCATGGTAGCCGATGTCATTGGCGAAATAGGTGTTCGAGCCATCGGACTTGCGCAGCGGGCGATCGACATCATCGCCAAATTCGGTGGAGCGGAACAGGGTCTGGGGGCGCGCTTCCCAGTCATCGGGCAGCTTGCCCTTGGGGGGCTCGAGCACGCCTTCGTAGATCAGGCCCTTTTCCTCGAGCTTTTTGATGGCGCGGTCGGTCTCGCCATCTGCCAGAATCTTCGCCTCACTGGTGAACACGTCATGATGCACGCCAAGGGCGGCGAGATCCTCGCGGATCATGCCCATCATGGTATCGACCGCCTCTTTCTTCACGGTCTCGAGCCACAGGGCGGGGTCGGCGGGCCTGAGGCCGGAGGCCGCGAGGCTTTCGCCATGTTTGCGGGCCAGCGCCTCGCCCACGGGCACGAGGTAGTCACCGCCGTACTGGATCACGCCACCGGGCACGACGGCTGCGAATTCCTCCTGTGTCACGGTGGTGTGCAGCGCCTGCAGGTAGCGCCAGTAGGTGGCCCAGGCCAGCGCGATCACCTGCGCACCGGCATCGTTGATGTAATATTCCTTCGTGACCGCGTAACCCGCCTTGGCCAGCAGGTTGGCCAGCACGTCACCCACCACGGCGCCACGGCAATGGCCCACATGCATCGGCCCCGTGGGGTTGGCCGAGACATATTCCACATTCACCTTAACGCCACTTCCCGCAGTGCTCGTGCCATAGGCCTCGCCCGTGCGCAGCACGTCACGCGCCACGGCCTGCCACACGGCGGGGGCAAGCCGCATGTTGACAAAGCCCGGCCCCGCCACCTCGGCCTGCGCAATGCCGGGCACGGAGGCCAGCGCCGTGACCAGTTCACCCGCGATCTCGGCGGGGCGGCGGCGGGCCGCCTTGGAGATGACCAGCGCCGCATTGGTGGCAAGGTCGCCATGGGCAGGATCGCGGGTGGGCGTGACCTCGACGCGCTCAAGGGCTGCTGGGGGCAGGTCGGGCATGATCGTGCGCAACGCATCGCGCACATGCGTGAGGTAAAGGGCGAACAGACTGTCTGACATGCGGCTTGGTTTCCCAACAGATAACGGTAACAGGCCCCGTGGCCCGGCATGGTATGGCCCGCCGGCATCGCGCAAGGGCGGTGGCAGGCGGAAGATCGTGCTGCGCGTGTTTCACCCCGGCGGGGACAGGTCCGTCAACCGTCGATATGCCTCAATGGTGCAGCGACCGGTCATGGCGGCACTATAATCGGCCACCACCCGGCACGCACCTGCCATATTGCCCGCCGCGCGGGCGCCATCGGGCCGCAGGGCCATGTCAGGCACAAGAATGGTCAGGGCGCGATTCGACCCCAGGCCGGGCCTTGCGCGCCATGCGCCTGGCGGGACGCGAAACACGCGATGGGACCGCATCGGCCCGATCAGGCCCATGCCCGCGCGTTGAGGACGCGGCGGATGGCGCAATGGCACTGGCGCGGGATGGTGGCCCGGCCCGGTATGGAGCCTGCCACGGGCCGTAGCGGTCTGGACAGCGTAGGGTGCAGTGCTCATATAGGATCAGGACCAAGCCATGGATGAAGCGGTAAAGGCCATACTGCCGCACATCCATAACCCGCCCGTAGCCCGCAGCCAATATGAACTGGCCCCGGCCTGCGTGCACAGATCATGGTGAAACCCGATGTCCACGCCCCCTTCCCCCCAGGCCGAGATGTTTTGCGTATCGGATTCGGCAGCCCATCGCCTGCGCGAGATCCTTGATGAACAGCCTGCCACCCCCACGGGCGAGCCTGCCCTGCGGGTTGCGGTCGAGGCGGGTGGCTGCAACGGCTTTCAGTATAAATTCGCGCTTGAGCCTGAAACCCGGCCCGATGACATCGTCATTGCCGCAGGCACGGCCCGTGTGCTCGTTGACCCCGCCAGCATGGACCTGCTGAGCGGTGCCGTGCTCGATTTTGATGACAGCCTGATGGGCGCGCATTTCACGGTGCGCAACCCGCAGGCGGCCTCCTCGTGCGGGTGTGGCACCAGCTTCTCGGTGGAATGATGAAATTCGTTACCTGGAACGTCAATTCCATCCGCCAGCGCCTTGACCATGTGCTTGACTACCTTGCCCGCGAGCAGCCCGACGTGCTGGCATTGCAGGAAATCAAGTGCGCCACCGAAATCTTCCCCGCCGATGCGTTCAGGGAAGTGGGCTATGACAGCATCGTGGTGGGGCAGAAGAGCTATAACGGCGTGGCCATCCTCACGCGCCTGCCGCATGAGGTCACCCACACCGCCCTGCCCGGCTGGGAAACCGACCCGCCGCAGGCCCGCTATGTGGAAATTCGCGCAGGCGGGGTGATCTTTGGCAATCTGTACCTGCCCAACGGCAATTCCGGCGGCAGCGCGGGCTACGAGTCCAAGCTGGCTTTCATGGAGGCGCTCGCACTCCACGCCCACGCCATGCTTGCGGCCGGGCAGGACTTCGTGCTGCTGGGCGACTACAATGTTTGCCCCACCGACGAGGACTGTGCGCCCGGCGCGCTCGCGCCCGATGATGCGCTGCTGCGCCCGGCCACCCGCGCGGCCTTCCGCCGCCTGCTCTGGCTGGGCCTGACCGATGCGCTGCGCGCGCTGCACCCGGCGGGGCGGTTCTATACCTTCTGGGATTACCAGGCTGCCGCCTGGCAGCGTGACAGCGGGCTGCGCATCGACCATGCCCTGCTCTCGCCCCGCGTGGCCGAACGGCTGCTGACCGCCCTGCCCGCGCGTGATGAGCGCGGCAAGGCCCAGCCATCGGACCACGTGCCGCTGGCCGTTACAGTGGCTTGTGCTGCGGACTGAGCGGGGCTGCTGACGGGCAGTGGTCGGGCACCGGCAGCAGCCGGAATTCGCGCAACGTGCCCGCGAGCCTGAACTGCCCGAAATCGAGGTCGAGCCGGTCAGCCACGCCGTTGGGAAAATAGCGCATGCCCTGCTCAAATATCGGCCCCATGTCGCGCGTGGTGGGGTTGTAATAGGCAACATGCACCCGCTGCGCCCCAAGGGGGGCAAGGGCTGTAAACGGCGTTGCCACCGGCGGCCTCTCGCGCGCGAGCAGCAGCACATAGGTGTTCAGCGCCCCGGTCTCGACCGTGCCATCGAACAGGGGCGGCGCGATCTCGGTCTGGCCCGCCTGGCCTGCCGCGATCACGCTGGCGGTATGCGCCACGGGGAAAAGCGTGCCTGCGGGCAGCGCCACGTCATGCACGCCGGGCGCGGTATAATGCACCCTGCCGCCCGTGGGGCGCATATGGGCCTCGCCTGCTATGCGCGGGCTGGGCTGGCCGTTTTCGCTCTGGTCGGCGCGGAAGACGAGGGATGAGCCATCCTTGTCCTCCAGCACCGCATAATCGGAATCGCTGTCGTGCTCATCCCCCTCCCGGCCCACGCTGCGCACATGCAGCTGCTGCTGGGTGGACCAGGCCGTGCACATGTCAGACAGCACGAAGGTCAGCCTGCCCTCCGCCGTCACCACATCGCCATTGCCCACGGCGGAAAGGACAAGGTCATACACCGCCCGATGCGCCGCCATTGCCACCGGCGGGGCGGCATGCGCCGGGCCATGCCACAACCCCATGGCCACCATGCCCGCCAGCATGCCGCGATGACATGCCCGCCGCACCCTCATGCGGCGCGCCGTGAGGGAGGGGCCCATCACGGCGTGCATGGCGCTCAATCCTTCTTCTGACCGGGCTTGGGGCGCGGCAGGTCTAGCGCGAGCGAGAGCTCCTTGAGCCGCTGCGGCTCGACGGGCGCAGGCGCGCCCATCATCAGGTCCTCGCCCTGCTGGTTGAGCGGGAACAGGATCACCTCACGGATGTTCGGCTCATCGGCCAGCAGCATCACGATGCGGTCCACGCCCGGCGCCGAGCCACCATGCGGCGGCGCGCCATAGCGGAAGGCGTTGAGCATGCCACCAAAGCGGGCCTCGACTTCGCTGGCCGGGTAGCCCGCGATCTCGAAGGCGCGGATCATCACATCGGGCTGGTGGTTACGGATGGCACCCGAGGAGAGTTCGATGCCGTTGCACACGATATCGTACTGATAGGCCTTGATGGTCAGCGGGTCCTGGTTCTGGAGCGCGTCCATGCCTCCCTGCGGCATGGAGAACGGGTTGTGCGAGAAGTCGATCTCGCCCGTTTCCTCATTGCGCTCGTACATCGGGAAGTCCGTGATCCAGCAGAAGCGGAAGGCGTTCTGTTCGATCAGGTCGAGTTCGGTCGCAACCCGCGTGCGTACCGCACCCGAGAACTTGACCATCTCATCGCCCTTACCCGCCACGAAGAACACGGCATCGCCTGCCTTGAGCCCGGTCGCGGCGCGGATGGCCTCGATGCGCTCGGCCTCGAGGTTCTTGGCGATCGGCCCCTTGCCACCTTCTTCCGCGAAGATGATGTAACCCAGCCCGCCAGCACCGGACTCACGCGCCCAGTTATTGAGCTTGTCAAAGAACGCACGCGGGCGGTCACCCGAACCGGGGGCCGGAATGGCGCGGATCTGGCCGCCATCAGCGGCGATGCGGGCAAACAGGCCGAAGCCGGAACCGGCAAACGCCTCGGTCACGTCAGAGAGTTTAAGCGGGTTGCGCAGGTCGGGCTTGTCGCTGCCATAGACTTCCATGGCCGTGGCGTAGGGAATGCGCTCGAACGGCCCTTCGCTCACGATGCGGCCACCGCCGAACTCACGGAACACGCCTTCCATCACCGGCTCGAGGGTAGCGAACACATCTTCCTGTGTTGCGAACGCCATCTCGAAATCAAGCTGGTAGAACTCGCCGGGCGAGCGGTCGGCGCGCGCCGCTTCATCACGGAAGCACGGCGCGATCTGGAAATAGCGGTCGAACCCCGCCACCATGGCCAGTTGCTTGAACTGCTGCGGGGCCTGCGGCAGGGCGTAGAACTTGCCCGGATGCATGCGCGCGGGCACGAGGAAGTCACGCGCGCCCTCGGGCGATGAGGCGGTCAGGATCGGGGTCTGGAACTCGACAAAGCCAAGGTCCGTCATGCGCTTGCGCAGGCTCGCGATCACCTGCGCGCGCAGCATGATGTTGCGGTGCACTTTCTCGCGCCGCAGGTCGATGTAGCGGTAGGTCAGGCGCAGGTCTTCGGGGTAGTGCTCGCTGCCCGCCACCTGCAGCGGCAGCACGTCGGCGCTGGACTGCACCTCGATTTCGCGCGCGCGCAGTTCGATCTCGCCGGTGGGCAGGTTGGGGTTCTTGGTGGCACCATCGCGCAGCACCACTTCACCCGTCACGGTCAGCACGCTTTCCACGCGCACGCGCTCGGCTGTTTCCAGCACGGGGGAGCCTGCGGGGATCACGATCTGCGTCATGCCGAAATGGTCGCGCAGGTCGATGAACAGCAGGCCGCCATGATCGCGCTTGGAGTGTACCCATCCGGAAAGGCGGGCCGTCTGCCCGGCATCGGCAGCCCGCAGGGCCGCGCAGCTATGGGTACGATAGGGATGCATGCTCTTGTCCTGATTCTACCAGATTGGGGGGCACGCCCACAAAGGGCCGCACCCGGTTGCAGGCGCGACAAAGCCAATCCCGCCCGCGCCTGTCAAGGTCATAGCTGCGTGGCCCCGGCATGCGGGGCCATGCTCACACGTATTCGGGGAAGAGGTCGCACAGCCCGTCCGCCGTGGCGGGGCAGCGCCCACGCTCGGTAATCAGGCCGGTGACGAGGCGCGCGGGGGTCACGTCAAAGGCCGGGTTGGCGGCCTTGCTGCCATCGGGCACAAGCTGCACGCCTGTCACGCGGCCTTCCGCGTCACGGCCCTGAATATGGGTGACTTCGCGGCCATTACGCTCCTCGATGGGGATTTCGTTGACCCCATCACTGATGGTCCAGTCGATGGTGGTCGATGGCAGCGCCACCCAGAAGGGCACGTTATTGTCACGCGCCGCCAGCGCCTTGAGGTAGGTGCCGATCTTGTTGGCCACATCACCCGTGCGGGTCACGCGGTCGGTGCCCACGATCACGAGGTCCACCTGGCCATGCTGCATCAGGTGGCCGCCGGCGTTATCGGCAATGACCGTGTGCTTCACGCCATGGCGGCCAAGCTCCCACGCGGTGAGCGAGGCGCCCTGGTTGCGCGGGCGGGTTTCATCCACCCACACATGCACGTCAATGCCGCGGTCGTGCGCCATGTAGATGGGCGCAAGGGCGGTGCCCCAGTCCACGGTTGCAATCCAGCCCGCGTTGCAGTGGGTGAGGATATTGACCGGGCCGGGGCGACGGGCGGCGATCTCCTCGATCAGTTCCAGCCCCTGCCGGCCGATGGCCTCGTTCTGGATCACGTCTTCATCACAGATGCGCCCGGCCTCGTCATAGGCGGCGGCCACGCGGTCGGCCTGGGGCGTGGTGCGCAGGCGGGTGAGCATGCGCCTGATGGCCCAGGCCAGGTTGACCGCCGTGGGGCGCGTAGCGGCAAGCAATGCCGCGTCACGCTCCATGGCTTCATCGCCGCTGTCATGGCGCAGCGCCAGCGCCAGCCCGTAGGCGGCCACGGCGCCAATCAGCGGCGCGCCACGCACCTGCATGGTGCGGATGGCATGGGCCACCTGATCGCGCTCGGTCAGGCGCAGGATATCAAGCGACCAGGGCAGACGGGTCTGGTCAAAGATATGAACCGACCAGCCATCATCCACATCCACCCAGACACTGCGATACGGGACGTTATCAATTTTCATATAAGATTTGCCGCCATCCAAAAACCGGAACACATAAAAGGGCGTGTAGGGAAGCATCCGACCGGACCGTGTTCAAGGCCCTACTGCATGAATACTTTGAATAAAGCTGCAGTTGCGGTTTTTCCGCCATAAGGCAGCGTAACCCATTCCTGCATGGGCACGATCATACAGGCAGTCAGCCCGCAGGGCTAGCCGCCGGGCCAAAGCCTGCAAAAAAGAACATCCCGCCATGCAGGCCGCATGGCGGGATGATTGTAGCACGGTATTCAGCGCAAGGCCGGTTCAGCCCTGCGGGCCGTCCGTCAGCGGCAGGCGCGTGAGGATCGTGGTCAGGCGCTGGGCGAAGCCTGTGGGGTCCTTCGGGCTTTCGCCGTCCTGAATCCGGGCCATGTCCATCAGCGTCAGCGCAATGTCCTGCACCGGGTCGCCATTCTTCACGCGGGTGGCAAGGTCGGCGATCAGCGGATGGGCCGGGTTGACCTGCAGCACCGGCGCCGTGTCGGGCACCTGCTGGCCGCTGCGCTTCATCAGCCGGATCATCTGCAGGTCCGGCCCGGATTCGGGGGCGGCCAGCACCACGGCGCTGTTGACGAGGCGGTTGGTGCCCTTCACGTCGGACACCGCATCGCCCAGCGCTTCCTTCAGCGCGGGGATCACGACTTCCAGCGCGTCCTTTTCAGCCTGCGTTTCCTCCGGTGCGCCGAACTTTTCAAGATCGGTGTGGAACTGGCTGATATTGCGGATGGGCACGTCCTTGTACACGCCCAGGCGCTCGGGCCAGAACGAGTCCACCGGGTCGGACAGCAGCAGTACCTCGATGCCGCGCGCGCGGAAGCCCTCGAGCTGCGGCGAGGAGGGCAGCATTTCCGTGCGGTCGCCGGTCAGGTAGTAAATGGCCTCCTGCTCGGGCTTCTTGCGCTCAAGGTAGGCATCGAGCGTGGTCCAGCCTTCCTGCGTGCTGGAGCGGAAACGGGCGATGGCCGCGAGTTCCGTGCGGTGGGTCGCGTCGTCCCAGATGCCTTCCTTGAAGGTGGGGCCAAAATTGTCCCAGAACGTCTCGAAATCCGCCTCGTCCTTGCTGCGGGTCTTGAGTTCCGAGATCACGCGGTTGGTCACCGCCTTGCGGATGCGGGCGAGCACCGGCGTGGCCTGCAGCATCTCGCGCGAGACATTGAGCGGCAGGTCCTCGGTATCGACCACGCCGGTCACGAACCGCAGCCACGGCGGCAGCAGCCCGGCATCATCGGTAATGAACATGCGGCGCACATGCAGGCGGATCTGGCTCTCGCGCACCGGCTCGGCGAACTCGAAGGGCTTGCTGCCGGGAATGAACAGCAGGGCCGAGAACTCCATCGTGCCTTCGGCATGCCAGTGCAGCGTGGCCCAGGGCGTGTCGAAGTTGTGGCTCACATGACGATAGAACTCGTTGAGCTGCTCTTCATCAATCTCGCCACGCGGCTTGCGCCACAGGGCGGTGCCCTTGTTGGCCGAGGTTTCCTCGCCATCATCCTTGACGATGGTGATCGGCCACGAAATGTGGTCGGCCCATTTGCGCACGATGGTTTCAAGCTGCCACGAATCGAGGAAGTCGTTCGCGTCTTCCTTGATGTGCAGGATGATGTCGGTGCCCGCCTTCTCCCGCGTGGCGGGGCTGATGGTGTAGTTGCCCTTGCCGGTGGAGGACCAGCACCAGGCCTCGTCACTGCCTGCGCGGCGCGAGATCACGTCCACTTTGTCCGCCACCATGAAGGCGGCATAGAAGCCCACGCCGAACTGGCCGATCAGGCTTGGCTTGTCCTCGGGTTTGGCGTTTGCCAGTTCCTCGCCAAAGGCACGGGTGCCGGAGCGGGCGATGGTGCCGAGGTTGCGGGCGAGGTCTTCCTTGCTCATGCCCGCGCCATCATCGCTGATGGTCAGCAGGCGGGCGTCCTTGTCGGGGTTGATGCGGATCCTGGCATCTTCGGGCAGGGCGCGCGCGCCATCGGTCAGGGCTTCGAAACGGCGCTTGTCGGTGGCATCCGCCGCGTTGGCGACGAGTTCGCGCAGGAAGATTTCACGCTCGGAATAGAGCGCATGCACCACAAGGTCGAGCAGGCGGCCGACCTCGGCGCTGAATTCATGCTGTTCGCCCGTGGCTTCGGGCGGGGTCGTAGTGGTCTGTTCCGTCATGGCTTATCCAGTCTGTCTGTTGCTCTGCATCAGGTTACAATTTGTATTGGATATGGAAATCCCGGTCGGTTTTTCAATGCCCTGCCTGCGGGTTGCGTGAACACTGCCCGGGCGGGGATCTGGTGTTCACTGGCCCTGCCAGACGCTGCCTTTTTGAAAAAAGCGGCACCCAAAACCTTTTACTAATTTATCAAGTCATTGTTTTTTATGGTTTTAGTCAAAATCCGTGGGTAGGTCGAAGTTGGCGGCGTGTTCGAACATGCGGGTCAGTTGATGGGGCAGCACGCGGCCAAGCGAGAGGTCGGTGGGCAGGTGGTCTGCAGCAAACCAGCCAATCTCCGATGTTTCGATACTGGTCTCGGCACTGCCCCCGGTCAGTTCGCAGATGAAATAGAGCGTGCAGCATGAAAACGGTCCCGGCGGGTGGCCCTGCCGGTCGCGGTCCCACACGGCGGCAAGCTTGGTCACACGCACCATAAACCCGCTTTCCTCGCGCACTTCCTTCACCGTGTTTTCCACCGGGGTCAGGTTCACATCCGCCCAGCCGCCCGGCAGGGTCCAGCGGTCATGGTCCAGCACTTCGCGCACCAGCAGCATGCGGCCCTGCGCGTCGAACACGGCGGCGCGCACCACCAGCTTGGGCGTGGCATAGCCGTCCTGATCGCTGAACAGGTCCAGCACGCGCTGCATGTCGGCCTGACTGCCCGCGGCCATCATGTCGGCTGCGATCTGCCTTATGCTTTCATAGCGTTCGCGGTCGAACGGGCTTTCGGCATAGGCCAGGCCACTCTGGGCCAACGCCTGCAGGTCACGGGCCCAGATGAGCCATTGCGGGGTTGTCATGCGCTTTCTCCTTGTGGCGACCAACCGGGCGGGGCCAGTTCAAACTGGCTGAAAACAAAGGCAGGCGCCACCTGGCAGCCCATCAGGCTCCAGGCCCCCTCGCTTTTGGCCGCCTGCCATGCTCCCGGGGGCACCACCGCCTGCAGCACCTGCCCCCGCGTGGGCAGCGGGCCAAGCACGATCTGCACGATCGGCGCGCCCTGCCCTGCCGCAATCTCAAGCACAAGCGGGCTGCCACCCTGCCAGCACCAGATCTCGGCCGCATCAACACGGTGCCAGTGCGAACGCTCGCCTGCCGCCAGCAGAAAGTTGATGGTCGAGACCGCGCCACGCGGGCCATCGGCCGGGGTGTCGCGCCATATCTCGCGGTAGCTGCCGCCTTCGGGGTGTGGGTGCAGGCCCAGTGCTTGCCGCACGGTCTCGGCAGGCGTGTTAGGGTCTCGCAAATCTGTCATGGGGTGTGGCTCCGGTCAGGGTCGCATGCTCCGACGTAGCCCTCCTGCCGCCGGGCTGCAAACGGCAGGGAAATAAAGAATGAAAGTTCTCGGGTACCGCCTTTTTTCAAAAAGGCAGTGTTCTTCGAAGCTTTTTGAAAAAAGCTTCACCAAAACCTTCCTTGTGATTCCTGGATGTTTGCCGAGCTGGCTTTTCAATCAGTCTCTTAAGGGCGGGCTGGCCCTCTTTCCTGCCCTTCTGGCGCAAAAACGAGAGTCTGGTCGGTATAGGTTTCCACCACCTCGCTAAAGGGGCGCCCCTGTCCGTCGCGCAGCACCGCGCGCTGGCGCACGATCTCGGCCGGGGCCACGATCATTGCCCCCACGGCCCCTCCCGGCCACGGCGACCATAGCCGCGCAAACTCCAGCCGCTCGCGGGTAAAATGCAGGGGGGCGACCACATGGCCGAAGGATGTGTCCGTCCCCTCCAGCGTGGCGTTCATCTGCGGGGTCAGCAGGGCGGGCACGTACCAGTTATCCGCAACCGAAAGCACATACGGGCCGCAGGCCAGCCGCACCTGCCGGTGCTGCACGGGTTGCGTGGCACTCACGCCCAGATCGGCCCGGACCCGCGCGGGCACCGGGTCCGGTTGCGGCAGGGCAGCCTTCTGCGCCACCACCACGGGGCGCACTGCCATATGGTGGGTTGCACACCAGTCCTCCAGCGCCAGCGTGGCGCTGGGGTGGGTGAGCAGGGTTATTTCCAGTTCCTGCACGCTCATCATCAGGCGTGCGCGGTGATCTGGTGTATCGGACCATGAGAGACTGGCCGCCAGCACCGGGCTGGCAAAAAGCAGGCCAGCCCCCATGATCGCCCCTCCAGTCAGCCCCCTGCCCCTCATGTGGCGGCTCAGGGCGCCATGGTCCGGCCATGCAGGTGCATGGTGGCCTGCTGGCTGTCATCAGTGGCGCATGACGCAAGCCACACGCGGAAGGTGCCTGACGGCACGCTCCACCGGTCGTGTTTGCCATCGAAATGCGCCAGCAGGCGCGGATCAAGCTGCACCGAAACCTCGCGGCTCTCGCCCGGCGCCAGGCTGATGCGCTGCCAGCCTGCCAGGCGGCGCGCGCCACCATCGGGCAGGCCGACATAGACCTGCGGCACATCCACGCCCGGGCGCGTGCCGGTATTGTGCACGTTGAACGTGGCGGTCACCTGCCCGTGGCGTTCGGCCACCTTCAGCCCGTCGGTGCTGAACGTGGTGTAGGTCAGGCCGTAACCGAACGGGTAAAGCGGCTTGAGATGGTTGCGGTCGAACCAGCGGTAACCGACATCGCTGCCTTCGTCATAAACCAGTTCCTGATCGGTGTGGAACTGCATCTCGAACACGTTATCCGCCGTAACGCCTGCAATATCGGGGTGGGCCAGTTGCGATTCCGCCTGCGGGAAGGTCATGGTCAGGTGGCCCGAGGGCGCAACCTTGCCAAACAGCAGCCGCGCAATGGCCGGACCACCGCCAGAACCGGGGAACCATGCCTCAAGCACGCCCGCAACACTGTTGTTCCACGGCATCAGCACCGGATCGCCGGTTTCCATCACCACCACCGTGCGCGGGTTGGCGGCGGCCACCGCCGTAATCAGCGCATCGGCATTGTCATCAAGGTGCATGCTCGGTGCGTCCATCCCCTCGAAGGTGAACTGCGTGGCATACACCACCACCACGTCGGCCGCCCGCGCCGCCCGCACCGCAGAGGCGATATTGGTGCCGGAATCATACGTGATCCGGGCATTCGGTGCCTCGGCCTTCATGGCCCTGAGCGGCGAGGACGGGAAATAGACCGGATCGCCTGGCCATTCCTTCTTGCCCGGCCCCTTCACGGCCTCGCCACCGATGGGCTCGACCTGGCTCGAGCCACCGCCCGAAATCACGCCCGCATCGGCATGGCCACCAATGACGGCAATGCGCGCGGTGGGCGAAAGCGGCAGGATGTTGCCCTGGTTGCGCAGCAGGACCGCGCCTTCCTCCTCGTCCTTCTGGGCCACGAGGGTATCGGTCACCACATCAAGCGGCTTTTGCTGCGGCGGCTGGTCCACCAGCCCAACGGCAAACAGCGAACGGACAATGCGCTGCGCCATGTCGTTGATGCGTGCTTCCGGCACGCGGCCCGCCTTCACATCGGCTGCAAGCAGGGCGCGGAAATAGGGTCGGGCATCGGTATGATCGCCCGCCGATTCCTGATCCAGCCCCGCCAGCGCCGCACGCGCTGAGGAATGCGTGCCCCCCCAGTCGGACATGACAAAGCCGGGATAATGCCAGTCCTGCTTCAGCGTGCTGGTCAGCAGGTAGGGGTTTTCACATGCATACAGGTCATTGACGCGGTTATACGAACACATGACCGCACCGGGATGGCCGGTTTCAAGCGCGATCTCGAAGCCGAGCAGGTCGCTCTCGCGCATGGCCGCGGGGTCGATATCGGCACTCATGGTCATGCGCGAGGTTTCGAGGTCGTTCATCGCATAATGCTTGAGCGTGGAGATCACATGCTGCGACTGCACGCCCGCAATGGTGCTGCCCACCATGCGCCCGGTCTGCAGCGGATCCTCGCCCGCATATTCAAAGTTGCGACCGCCGCGCGGGTCGCGCGTCAGGTCAGCGCCCCCGCCGAGCAGGACGTTGAAGCCGCTCTGCCACGCTTCGCGCCCGATCATGACACCGGCCTGCCGCGCCATGTCCATATCCCACGTGCTGGCCGTGGACTGACCGGACGGCAGCGAGACCGCCGCGCCATTCTTGCGGATATGCGCCGGGTTGCGCACGCCAAGCCCCGCATCCGAAATCTGCAGGTCAGGCAGGCCCGAACCCTTGGGCGCGCGCAGGTAAGCCGCCGAACCCAGGCCCCCCGGAGGCGCCACGCTGCCATTGAAGCCACCGCCATCAACGCTGAACAGCAGGGACATCTTGTCCTCAAGGCTCATGGTGGCGAGCAGTTGCCGCGCCCGGCTATCGGCCGGGTCGCCCCCACCATCATGCGCATGCCGCGCAAAAGCGGGCATCTGGGCCAGCGCCACGCCACACGTCACGGCGGATAACAGGAATATCTTGCGGGACAGTCTCATGTGGCTGGCTCCTCCTTCAGGGGCAGACAGGAACGGCACGACAGCCTGCCCCCGCCATTTTCTCAACCCGTTTGTGAAGCACCCTGCCCCCACGCCGCATGATCTAGCGCAAAAACAGGGCAAAGAGTGGAACCCAATATGCAAAAACCCTGCCTACAGGGCATGAACACGCCTGTAGGCAGGGTTTTGACGCAAATGGCGCGACTGACAGGAGAATCAGGTCGCGGCGCTGCGGGTGCGCATGTAAAGGATGACCGTCTGGGCCGGAACCGAGTTCAGGTCTTCCGCATCGATATCGCGCGTCACGACGTAATCACCAAATGCACCGGGCTGCGACGTGATCCAGCGGCCATAAAGCCCTTCCAGAACCGGGGCAAGCCACGTGCCGGCGGGCTCACCCGCGCTGCCCACCTGCGGCAGGTCTTCATGCACGATGCGCATGGCCTGTTCTTCCGCCAGCAGGTCCAGCTTCACGTAGCCCCAGTTGATCATGGCCAGCAGGGCGTTCAGCTCGATCTGGAGCTGGTGGATCGTGTTGCACAGCGGCGGCTGGAAACGACCAGCCATACCACGGCCGACCTCGCGCAACAGGTCATTGCGGACCTCGATCCCGGCCTGATCATCGATCTCCCAGGACAGGGCCTGCAGGAAAAGCGAAAAGTCCGGTTTTGCGTTCAAAGTTGTCATTACTGGTCCATAATAAGATAGTGTGCGGAAATCATGGCGCCGCTTTCAGTCCAGTTACCGGCCTTCTGATAGCGCCCCGACAGATCAAGACGAACATTGCGTGTAAAGCGATAGCCCACCCTAGCATTAAAGCCACCGGTAAGACCAGCAATACTATCCCCGGGATAATAGGAGCTGTTCACCGTTTCCTCCGACAGATATTCCGCCGGCGTGGCACTCGCCGAGTAATTCGAGGCTATGGTATTGGCGCCGGACTGCAGCAGGGATGACGTGGGGAAGAAGGGCGCCGAGTGTTCATGGAACACCTGGTAGCCCACGCTGCCCGTTACATCCCAGTCCAGCCGCTTGTGCTGGCCCGCATAGCGCACCGGCACGGTCGCCGCATAATAGGATTGCGGCGAGAAGTAGCCGCCCTGCCCGTAGGTGTAGAAATCCTCGTTCTTGGCATAACCGAAATAGGTCAGGCTCACGCCAATGCGCACCAGCATGTTGGCGTTGTGCCACACCAGCGTATTGGCGCCGATGCCGGCTTCACGCTCGCTGTTGCTCTGCACGTTCTTGCCGGTCTGGATCGCGTAGCCACCGCCACCATACAGGATGGTGTTGCCCAGCGTCGCCTCGACCTGGCCATGGAAGTGGTTGGTCACGACGCCACCCCATTCGCTGCCCCACTGCTTGGACAGTTCCTTGCCATAAAGCTGGCGGGCATAGCGGCCAAGCGCGCTGTTGTAATTCGTGTCACGCAGGCCGCCATAAGACAGCACGCTGTTGGTGATCGACCGGCGCTCGGCGCTGACACGGAACGTGACTGGCCCCACGCGTGGCGAGAACTCGACACCGCCCAGCACGTTGGTGATGGGGAAGCCAATGGGCGACGCGCCCACATCGGCCCGCACCCAGCTATTGCCAAACTGCACATCCGGCGCGAACCCGGCCTCGGCCGTGCCGGCGGCGATACGCTGCTGGTTCTTACCCGCGTTGGCATAGCTGTCGTACTGGTTATACCCCTGCACGAACATCATCGTGCCATAACGCGGCACATCATAGACGGACCCCGTGTTGAGGTTGCCCGACCAGATCATGGTTGGCGTGATCGAGAAGGTCAGGGCGGACGCACCGGCCTGCAGCGGCAGGCGGCCCACGATGGGAATGTTCGCTTCCGTCAGGCGGCCCATGCCATGCTCGCCCGAACGCGAACGGAACCCGAGCCCACCATCAATGGAGGGAGCAAGGTTTTCACGCAGCGTACGGATCTGGCCTGCAATGGATGAGAGCATCTGGTCCGACGTATCGGGCGATGCCGCCTCGGCGCTGTAGGAGCCACCGGTCACAGGCGCGCCGAGCTCCGTCTGGTGGCCGTAGCCACGCGAGCGGAACGGGTTGGTCGAGGGCGGGGCAAGCGCGTCTTCCTGCGCCGCACCCGCGCCAGACGCGGCCCGCGTGCCCTCAACCTGCTGCAGGCGCAGGTCATAGGCCCGGCGCAGATCCTCGATGGTGCGCTGCCCGTGGCCATCGGCCTGGTCGGCCACGGCCATGGCCAGCCAGGCTCGGGCATCCATCGGGCTTTCCTGCACGCCATCCATGGCGAGGCGGGTGGCAAGGCTGTTGTGGTCGCTGTTGACCGCCGCCTGCACCGCAGCCTGCCGCGCATCAAGATCCTGCGGGTTGTGACGCAGCACCGCAAGGTCGATCTCGAGCGCCTTGCCCGGCTTGCCGTGGCCATTATACAGCCGCGCGAGCGCCAGCTTGGGCGATGTCGCCTCGGGGTCGGCCTGCAGCGCGGGTGCCAGATGATCATAGGCCTGCGCCTGGTCGCCACGCTGGTTGAGCAGATCGGACTGCGCCACCGAGATACCCATGCGCAGTTGCTGCAGCGTCTGCACCTGCTCGGGCAGCAGCGCATTGCCCGCACCCGAACCCGTGCCATCCCCAAGCGGGGCCAGCAGCCGCGCGGCAGCCACCGGGTTGCTGATCTTCATGTATTCGGTGGCGTAGGACAGGCGCTGGTCGGGCGAGAGATCGATGGTGCGCGTCGAGGCGATGCGCAGCGCCATGCGGGCATGCACCATGTCGCCACGCTGGCGGAACAGGTCAGCCACCGCCACGCCACGCGCGCCGGTCGGATCAGGCTGGGAAAGGGCCTCGCGGATCAGCGGTACCGGGTTGGACACCATGGACAGGCGGCTGGCCAGATCCTGCTTGATTTCCATTTCCTCGGCGATGGACCGGATGGCAGGAGAATAATCCGCAGGCGACAGGCCGGTCAGAAGCTGGCGGGTCATCGCGTCATTGCCACTGCCGTAGGTATAAAGAATACCGGCCTGACGGTCCTGCGCGGTGACGGGATTGGCGAGGATGGGCTGCATCACGCGCCCGGCTTCGGCCACGTCGCCCTGCTGCTGCAGCGCATTGGCAAGGTTGATGCGAACCCACGGGTCACGCGGGGCCTGGGCCATCGCCTCGCGCAGGATGGAAACCTTGCGCGCCGAATCCGACGTCTGGGAGGCAGCCGCCATCAGGCCCGAAACCTCGATTTCGCCCACCTGGCTGGCATATTGCGGGCTGACACGCGACAGGAGCTGGCGTGCTTCCGCCGTGTTGCCCTGCGCCATGTCCACCCGGGCCAGCCCCATGAGGGCCAGCTGGTTGTTGGGCTCACGCGACAGGATACCACGATATTCCTGCTCCGCGGCGGCAATCTGGCCGGTCGAGCGCTGCAGGTCGGCCAGCATGAGGGTCGCGCCGGTATACTGGCCGGGCTGGCGGGCCAGCGTGGCAAGCTGCTGCTTGGCCTCGGTATACTGATGGGCGGCAATCAACTGGCGAACGGAAGCATACTCGCCGCTGACGGCCATGCCCGCAAGCGCCGGGCGCCAGCGATCGGCGGTCTTGGGGTCGGCGGCCATCGCTTCTTCAAAATAGCGGTGCGCCTCGGCGGTATCGCCCTGCCGCATGCTCACGAGCCCCATGCCACCAAGCGAATCAGCATCATGGGAATTGATCTGCAACGCCGACTGGAAAGACTGCTCGGCCGCGGCAAGACGGCCCGCATTAAGCTGCTGGTAACCGGCCTGGCGCGCAAGCCCGGCCTTGTCCGGCGGACCGCCGGGGGGGTGCAGCATATGCTCGCGCAGCGCGGTATCATTGGGGTGGGCGGAAAGCCACTGCTCCATGAGGGGCTGCGTGTCAGGATTGACCGGCAGCCAGCTCAGGGTCTGGCGGTAGGACTGGGTCGCCGCAGCGGCCTCGACCGGAGCCTGACTGCGGAAGGACTGCAGATCCTTGAGCCGGGTCAGGCCTTCCATGCGGGTCGAGGTATTATAGGTCAGGGTCTGGGCAAAGGCGAGCTGGGCGCGGTAATCCTGCGGGTTGGACGCAACGATTCCGGCAAGTCCGGCGCGGGCCTGGTCCCACTGGGCCGGCACGCCCGCCATGGTCTGGTAGTATTCCACCGCGAGCGAATGCGGCGGCTTGCCACCGTGGAACAGCTTCTGGTACCCCGCCACCGCCTGCGCGTTCTGGCCCGAACCCGCCAGCGAGCGGATCTGCGACAGGTCGCCTTGGGAAATGGCCCGCTCGCTGAGCAGGTCATTCAGGTTACCCGCCGCGGCACTGCCCGGCGCCACCTGCTGCAGGTGGCGCAGCGTATCGGCGGCGGCTTCGCGGTTGCCAACGGCCGTCTGGTATTCGCCCTGCACTTCCAGCACGTCAGGGGAATTGGGGGCGATGCGCTCCGCGTTCTGCAAGGCCTGGCGGGCATTGTCATACTGCTGCTGCTGAAGCCAGAAACGTGCCTGCTGCAACAGGATCTGCCGTGGTGCCGCAGCCGTGTTCGTGGCGGCGGTGGTCATGGCGGTGGAAGCCTGCTGCGCCCGCGCAACAGGAACCGCCACCAGCACCGTCATGCAACTGCTGGCCAGCAGGGCACCAGAAAGCGAAAGGACGTATCGCCTGTTCATGATCACGTTCCCTGCCTTTCTTCCTGCAACTCACGACGGCGGCGCAGAGCATGCTTGGCCAGGGCGCGCACCATGACAGCCACAATCAGAATGCACCCGAACAGGCCCACCACGATCACGCGGCTGGGGTGGTTGTGCATATACCAGTCAGGCTGGAGCCACAGCGGCACGGTGCCAACCGTATATAGCGGCGAACTCCGGTAGGATGTCAGATCATCGCCATGCGCCAGCACAAGGTCGCCCTGAATCTTGGCCTGGTTTTTGCGCTGCGCCAGGATCTGCACAAGATTGTTGAGCCCCTGCCCGTCACCCGAAAGCAGCGCGAGCACGGTCCGCCCGGATGCCAGGGGCGATTCCGCCTCGACCATCGCGGCCACACCACCGGTCAGCGTGCTCTCGACATCGGTCGGGGCCGTATTGCTGATGGCCGACATGGGATCCTGGAACAGGTTCCACACACCGCTCAGCGTCGTGCGCAGCCCCATGTGCAGCCGCCCGTCCGAAATCTGATAGGACGACTTGCTCAGCAGTTGCGAAACATCGCCGCTATTGGCCAGCGTGGACAGGACAATCAGGTTCCGGTCCGCCACATCATTTACATGGTCGCTCGAGACCACATCGACGCCGGACACCGGATACCATGTCGTCGCCCCCATGAAGCCCATGAGATCGAGATAGGCGCTGACGATCATGCCATTGGGGTGATCGGGCAGCACCACGGCCGAGCGCGACAGGTCGGCATAGGTCGTGAACGGATAGCCCGCACTGGCCATGAAGGCGAGATTGGGCATGCGCGTGATATGATAGGAGTTGGACAGGTCGATCGTCGAATCCGGATCAACACCCATATGGAACGTGCTCGGGCCAGGTTTGCAGCCCGGCTCGGCCATCGCCGCCATCTCGAAATAGAACAGAAGCTGGTTCTGGCCAAAGACCCGGTAGGTCGGGATGGGCATGGTGTGCTTCTGCACGCTGTCATTGCCACGGCCAAAGCCCACGCGCCGCAGGAGCTGGTCCAGCGTTGAATCCGGCTCACGCAGCGGATAGGCCTCAAGATAGGTATCGTTGATACCGACATTGAGCGACGAGCGCGACACATCGACAATCGGTCCCGGCGGCGCGCGGAAACGGACATTCAGCTTGTACGGCCGATCACGCCAGGTATACAGATCGGGCGAGACACGGAACGGCACCGAGAGCGCGCCGGGCGCGTATCCCTGAGCCTGCAGGGCGCTGTCTGGCACCAGTTCGCCAAGGCGGACCGGGCGATTGGTGGGAATGAAGGAAGGCGCGTCATTCGCCACGCGCGCCCCGACATCAATCGGCGCCACGTCCATGCGGTTGGCTGTCGGCAGGGCGCTCGAGCCAAAGCCGATGCCCTTGCTCGCGGTGATGACTTCATCACGGTCACGCCCCGTTACAAGCAGCACCGTGCCGTTGGGGTCGGATGGATTGGCCACTTCCATGAGCGTGGGGCCATTGACCGCCTGGCGCCCGAGGGCGGAAGGCAGTTCGTCAGCCACGCCAACGACAACGGCGTTGCCCGTTTGCGGAATGGTGGAGAAGACCGGGAAGGTGACGCCACGGAAATCGGTCTGCTGGCCGAACCACGATGCCAGGATGCCGGTCGCCTTCAGCACTTCGGGATCAAATGTCTGTGCGAGAACGAACGGAATGACGATCTTCTGCTTTACGTTCTTGTCGAAGAACGGCTGGGGCAGGCGCGACAGTTGACGACGCGGGGGAAGCGGTATGGTGGTGATCTGCAGCTCGGAATGTTCGGACACGCTGGCCCAGAGCAATCCGTTGCTGGGGTCCGTGCAGCCCTTCGAGCTTGAAGCGAAGCTGAAGTTCAGCCGGTTGCCCGTGATGAAGAAGATGGGGTTGATATCAAACGAGAGCGGCCCAAATGTAGGATGGGTAGGGTCCGGGCGTAGCGTGCCGATGAACTGCTCGTTCAGCGTGATCGTGACCGCGCTGGTATCAGGCTGGAGGCTGGGCGACATCGCGCCAGACACGACAAGCCGTGCCGACGTGACAAGCTGGTCGGCCGGAATGCCGAACTGCAGGCCCTGCAGCGTGGCGGCGCCCTGCATTTTCAGGGCACTCTGCGCGCCGAGTTCCTTGAGGGAGTATGTATGCACCGTTGCAACGTCAGACGCGGCAATGGCGTTCTCGGCGTTATCCACGACCGCATCAGCCGCACTGGCTGATGTGGCATCCGCCGCCGGGGCGGTTGTGGCGGGCTGGCCCGCGCCCGCCGCAGCGGGCGTGGCTGCCTGCGATGCCGCGGCGGGGAGAGGTGGCAGGTCCGATCCTGCTGGCTGCGGGGCTGGTGCCTTGGAGGCAACAGGCGCAGCCTGTGCCCCCGTTGCAAAGACCAGTAGCGCGATCAGGGACACCATTTTCATATCACGAGGCCGCACGGCTGATCTTTCCTTCCTGTGTCTGTCCACTCTGGATGGTTGTGGGCTCCCTGCGCTCAACCGGTGGTGCACGTGGTTTTTTTGTTGGACGACTATTGGCCATCATTTTGCCTTTTTTGCGGAACAGCGCCTTAATGCTGAGCAGCAGGCTCCACAGGCTGCGTAGCGGTCTGTCATCCTCATAATTATTCCATTGCAGCCAGGCATCGGCCCGCCCGAACACGAAGCGGACAATATCGCGTTCCGTATCAAGGTCATTATTGTCCCATGTGAACACGGCCTTGCCATTCTTGCAGCGCAGCATGGTGGCGGGAATATCGATCTCCTCGCCATCGAGCACGGCATGAATACGTGTCTTGACCGGCCCCGAGCCGATATCGGGCCAGGGCATATGCACGGCAACACCACCCATGGAAACATCCTGGGTCATGCCTGGTGTCGCATTATGGTAGGTATTGGGCTGCCCCGCGACCGGCGCTTCATAAACCGTTACCGGGATATGCGCATCGATACGATGGCTGTAACGGACCTGTTTGGTTTCACGCCCCACCGCAATGGCGGCCAGAAGGATGATGAGACTGATCGCGGCCCAGATGCAGTTCAGCGCGTAGGCGCGCATGGCGATGCCATCGAGCTGGCTGAAGTGGAAGATCAGTTCGAACAGGCCGATCAGCAGGCCAAGCGCCATGATGACGGCAAAGATGATGTTGGGGTAGGTCGCGCCAAGATCGAACTCTTCCTCCTCCAGCACGCCACCCTTTTCCGTCACGTTGAACTTGCCCTTGGAGGGGAACATCATGGTGATGATGGTCACGCGCACCAGGAACAGCGCCATGGTGGTTTCGTACACTTCACTCCAGAACGAGTAGCGCCAGCCCTTGTTTACCTTGGCGGCGGTCGCGATGGAGTGGAACATATGCGGAATGGCGTAGGCCAGAACGGCCAGCGGCGAGGCGGCGATGATGTTCTGGCCCGCGAACAGGAACGCCAGCGGCGAGGCGAGGAAGATGACGCGCGGAATGGCGAAGAAGAACGACGTCATAGCCGAGAGGTAGCACAGCCGCTGGCCAAGCTTCAGCCCCGACCCGAGCATCGGATTATCCACGCGGAAGATCTGGATCATGCCGCGCGCCCAGCGCATGCGCTGGCCGATATGGGTTGTCAGGCGCTCGGTAGCCAGGCCACTGGCCACAGGAATGCGCAAGTAGGCAGTGGACCAGCCACGGCGCTGCATGCGCAGGGCGGTATGGGCATCTTCCGTCACGGTTTCAACCGCGAAGCCGCCGATCGATTCAATCGCCTCACGGCGCAGGATGGCGCACGAGCCGCAGAAGAAGGTGGCATCCCAGAAGTCGTTACCATCCTGAATGACGCCGTAGAACAGGTTGCCTTCCGGCGGGGTGCGATACCCCACGGCGAGGTTACGCTGGAACGGATCGGGGGAGTAGAAGTGATGCGGCGTCTGCATCAGGGCAATCTTGCGGTCGGCGACCATCCAGCCCATCGCGATCTGCAGGAACGCGCGTGTCGGAATATGGTCACAATCCAGGATGAGGATGTAATCGCCGCTTGTCTGCTTAATGGCGTGGTTTAGGTTACCCGCCTTGGCGTGCGAACTGTCCACGCGCCCGATGTAAAGGGAACCACATTCCCTGGCAAACTGTTCGAATTCCGGGCGCACGCCATCATCAAGGATATAGACATTCACTTTATCGGGTGGCCAGTCGATACCCAGCGCGCCCAGCACGGTCAGGCGCACGATGCTCAGCTGTTCATCATAGGTCGGGATGAAGATATCGACGGTGGGCCAGTCATCAACATTGTCCGGCAGGGGGAGCGGCGTGCGATGAAGCGGCTGGATTGTCTGGAAATAGCTGAGAAACAGCATGTACAGGGCATACAGCTCGGCGATGAGCAGGGTCACACCCAGCCCGCCCTGAATCCATGTGTCGAAGTCCAGCGTTTCGGTCAGGCGCCATGTCAGGTAACGCAGGGAAACCAGCGCCGAGAGCACCTCGAGAAAGATCTGGGTACGCCGGCTCTTGCCCCGCCCGACAATGAAAAAGACGAGCACACACACAAGTGCCACAATCAGCTGCTCATTAATGGACAGCGTAACCGTGGTTGCGGCGATAAGTGCACAAAGCCCCAGCGCTCCAACTATATAGTTGGCCCCACGCAGTGACAGTATCTTGTTGGAAAAGCGGTCTAGCCTACTCTCCGCGGGTACTGGCGACTGAACCTCTGACATCAATAGCTCGTCCGATAATAAATACTGGTAAAACAGGTCGTTATATATTCAAAAGAAAACCGTCAGACGCATTCGGTCCGTCATGTCGTCTTTCGGCCCGCAGCGGATGCGGGGCGGGGAAAACCTTTCCCCTTCCTTCCTCTGGCATGCCGGGAGCAGGTCACCCCCGGCACGGTTTCAGGAGTCGCCGTTCGCGTCTTCACGCTTGCGCAACAGGGCATCGCGCAGGCTGGGCTTGGGCACCAACCGGTCCGTGGCCCGACCGCCAAGGGTCATGAACACTTCGGTCAGGGTCGGGGAATTGTCGGTCGGCACGGGACGCCCAGCCTGACTGTCATTCGGGGAAATCTTGTCAACTTTGGTCATTGTGGTCACCTTGGAAACAGGTTTTGAAACAGGCCGGGACACCGGTGTTGACTGAAACAGCCTTGCTGCGGGCGCCCGTTCGCTTCCGGCGCCGAAAAAGAAGCCTGGTCCTGTCAAACGCTGCCCACGCTGCTGCTGGGCCTTGGGCACGGGCGCCCAGTCCTCCACCGCAACAGGGGGCGTGGCTGACGCTGTCGTGCCAAAAGCCGGAGCCGCAGGACGCGGCGCCATGAAGGAAGACACCGCAGGCCTGGGCGGCACTGGCGGCACTACCGGCCGCTCCTGCCTTACGGGCTGGGGCGGCACTTCAGGGGCCGATGGCGTCACGGCTGCTGCCGACTGCGACGGCGCGGCCTGCACAACAGGGGCCGGAGCTGGCTGCGGCGCGGGCTCATATGCCGGAGTCGTTACGGCCTCGGCGTGAGCAGCCACATAGGTCTCGGGTGCCGCAGCAGGCGCGACATAGGGTTCTGGTGCGGCCTGTTCGGGCTCTGGCTGCGCGGCATAGGTATCATGCGCGGCAGGCGTGTACGTCGTTTCCGCGTAGTCATGCGTATGCGCTGCATCCTCGACGGGCGCAGCGGGCGCTGAATGGGTGGAATAGGTATCATCGTAAGACGAGGCCGAATGCGGCGCCATCTCTTCAGCGGCATGCTCGGTCGCTGCGGCCTGAACCGCGGTGGACTCGTCGTGCTGGCGCACCGGCTTGGGCGGACGCTTCTGCTTGAAAGCGCGATAGTGAAAACCTGCGCTGCTGACACCATAGCCATCTGTCAGCATGCGATCGACATCCTGCTGGTTGTCGATATTCACCGGCGCTTCCGCTTCCTTTTCAGGTGTGCTCACATTCCATCTCCCTGGTTCCGGGCGATATAGGCCAACATCGTCAACGCAGCCGAATAGTAATCGGGCGCATGGTCAAGCGTGGGCAGTTCGCCCGCCGATGCAAGGCCCGTGCATGATGCCACGGCCAGATAGCCCGGCGGCGCATTATAGGGCGAACGCGTGCCGTTGGTCAGGTCAATCCAGCCTGGCAGGGCGGACGCGCCATAATGGTTCCAGAACCGGCTGAAATCCGCCTGCATCTCCGGGGTCAGCATATGCGCCCAATACAGGTAGAGCGGCACGCGAATCGCATCATACGAGAAGCGCGGCGGCCAGCCCTTGGCAATGGAGAAGGCATTGGTGTGCAGGTTGATCGACAGCCAGTCCGGCGGGAGCTTCCACTCACCGAATCGCCCCTTGGCGATGATGAGCAGCCCGTCGCCCATCACCTTTGTCCACTTGGCGTCACCCGTCAGCGCGAAGGCCTGCATGAGCGAGGGCATGACGTAATAGGAGAGGTTGAGGGTGACCGCATCCTTGCTCATGAACCCGACCGCGCCGGGCAGCAGCACCGTGTAGGGGCCGACGGTCTTGGTCATCAGCTTCAGCACGTCGCCGTATATGGCCATAGCGTCCTGTATATAGTCAGCACGCTTCCAACGCTTGCCAGCCCAGGCAAGACCGAGGGCGATGAGCAGGTCGCCATCCGTTGCGTTATTCTTGTCGGCTACAGGCGGGTTATGCCCATCAAGGTAACGCCAGGAGAACAGGGCGTCATCCTTATGCTGCAGGTTGGTGCGCGCCCAGGCCCAGATCGCCTCGAACGCCGCCCGGTCGCCTGCCGCGGCGGAGAAGAGCATGCCGTAGCCCTGCCCCTCGCTGTGGGATTCGCCGCTATTGCCTGTATCGACAACGCGCCCGTCAGGATGAAAATACTTGTTGCGGAAAATGGTCCATTGCTGGGCGATCTGGGGGTTCATGCCAATGGCGTCATCGGCCCGGGCGCCAGAAATCATGGGAAAGCTGCCTGCCACTGCCATGGCGGACAGAAAGGAGCGGCGCCCCATTCCGGATACATGTTCTTGCAGCTTCATAAAATCCAACAGCATCTACCACCACACCTTCAAGAAGTCTGAACCCATGTCATTGCCTGGCTGAGCGCATGCCGCACCCTTGATATCCTGCCGTGCCATGACGCCTTAATCGGAAACTCCCCCATCCTGCAAGTCGAAGGCGACCATTCCGGGACAGACTTTATTACTGAAAAGGACCATAACGTCTCTTCCCCCAACGGCGAAACCGCCACCAGCGCCACAACCGGCTACAGGAGGGAAGAAGTTGCATTTTTGTCACGCAGGAGCAGACGCCCCGCCTGCAAAAACCGTTTGATAATTCCTAGAGAAATTAAAGATAAAGAAATATGGCAAATGATCGCCGTTCACTATGGTGCCATCTTTTGCAAAATGGAAAGACGGAAAATATTTTTAAATTTCAGACTCACTTGATCTGAATCAATGCTTTTTAACGCACGGGCGGCGGCAGTATATAAGATGCCTTTATTATATATTAATATAAAAAAAGTTGCCTTGCCATAGCACACTCGCACTCCCCGCAAAGATATTTGCCAAAATGCAGTACATACGAAAAACCCGCCTTGCGGCGGGTTTTCATGCATCGGTCTTTTATTCAGCCAGAGCGAACTGGCGTCCCGTAGGGGATTCGAACCCCTGTTGCCGCCGTGAGAGGGCAGTGTCCTAGGCCTCTAGACGAACGGGACAAAAGGCCGGTAGCCGCCTTCTAGGCGATGTTGCGGCGGCATGCAAGCAAAGAATCATGCCCCCGCGCATTTCTGTTCATGGCTGCCCCAGCACAAGCCGCGCCGCGATGCGCCGCGCCAGCGGATCCCATATGATGATACGGTCCGCCACGCCGCCGCCTGTCAGCGCCACGGCCAGCAGCCCGTCCGCCCGCGCGGTGACCGCACGCACGGTCGTGCCGGGCGGCTCGTCAACCACCAGCGCTGCCTGCGCCGCCATGTCGGGCCCGGCCACCACGGGGCCTGCCACAGTCTTTACTGCCGCCGCCGGGGGGGCAGGATGCATCATGCGATGCACCAGCACGCCCACCAGCGCCAGCGACCCGAGGAACAGCAGAACCCCCATGCCGATCACTGCGGCGAGCAGCGCGCGCGATCCCTGTTTTTCCATTCCGTGCTTTCCGTTCCCGAATACCGTTTTTTCCGATAGACACATGCCATGAATGACACTGCCCCCCCTGCCCCGATCATCGCCACCGCCGATGATGCAGGCCAGCGCACCGACCGCTTCGTGGCCAACGCGGTCGAAAGCCTTTCGCGCTCGCGCGTCAAGTCCCTTATGGAAAGCGGGCACCTGCTGCGCAATGGCGATCCGCTGCGCGACCCGGCCGAACCCGTGCGGGCAGGCATGTGTTATGAAATTCACCTCCCCCCCGCAATCCCCGCAACACCGCAGGGCCAGGACATCGCACTCACCATATTATACGAGGACCGCGACCTGATCGTGCTCGACAAGCCCGCCGGCATGGTGGTGCACCCGGCACCGGGCAATGAGGATGGCACGCTCGTCAACGCCCTGCTTGCCCATTGCGGCGAGAGCCTGACCGGCATTGGCGGCGAAAAACGCCCCGGAATCGTGCATCGGCTGGACAAGGACACATCGGGCATCATGGTCGCCGCCAAGACCGAGATGGCGCACCAGGCCCTGTCCCTCGCCTTTGCCGAGCGGCGGATCGACCGCGCATACGAGGCCCTGTGCTGGGGCATCCCCACACCGGGCAGCGGGTCGTTCGATGGCGCAATCGGGCGCGACAAACGCGACCGCAAGCGCATGGCGGTCGTCACCGGCACCAGCGGCAAGCACGCGCTCACCCATTACCGGGTGCTGAACACCTTCCACGGCGGGCTTGCGCATGCGCAGTGCAGGCTGGCCACCGGGCGCACGCACCAGATCCGGGTGCATTTTGCCCATGCCGGGCATGCGCTGGTGGGCGACCCGGTCTATCTGCGCCGCGTTCCCGCCGCCGCCCGTGCCCTGCCGCCCACGGCAAAAACCGCAGCGCTGGATTTTGGCCGCCAGGCGCTGCATGCGCGCAGGCTGGGCTTCATCCACCCGCGCAGCGGCGAGGAGATGCTGTTTGAAAGCGCGCCGCCAGAAGACTTCCGCCAGCTTCTGGCCGATATTGCCTGATTAACAGGCATATTCATTGACAGGAGCAGGAACAATGCTTATGTTCGATGATTGTTCGCCGGGGCCGACGCCCCCAGGCTAACTGGACGTCCTGCATGAAACTGCCCAGGATGGGGGTTGCATGCGGGGACGTGAGAAGTCCAGTCGTGCGTCTAGCAGAGTGATGATGCAACCCGCCCGGTCACAATGACGTTGAGCCGGATTACAGCTGCCCCCATCCCTCTGGTACAGGAGTCCGTTGCAATGGCCTCTTCTGCTCTTATTTCCGGTCCCGAAAACAACCTGTCCAAATACCTTCGGGATATCCGCAAATTCCCCATGCTCTCCCCCGAGGAGGAGCTTCGCCTTTCCCATCGCTGGAAGGACAAGGGCGACACCGAAGCCGCGCATAAGCTTGTCACCTCCCACCTGCGCCTCGTGGCCAAGATCGCCATGGGCTATCGCGGCTACGGCCTGCCGGTGGGCGAGCTGATCAGCGAAGGCAATATCGGGATGATGCAGGCCGTGCGCCGCTTCGACCCCGATCGGGGCTTCCGCCTGGCCACATATGCCATGTGGTGGATCCGTGCCGCGATACAGGAATACATCCTGCATAGCTGGTCACTGGTGAAGATCGGCACAACCGCCGCCCAGAAAAAACTTTTCTTCAACCTGCGTCGCCTCAAAGGCCAGATGCAGGCCATCGACGATGGCGACCTCCAGCCCGAGCAGGTCAACAAGATTGCCCAGTCCCTCGGCGTGCCCGAGCAGGACGTGGTGAACATGAACCGCCGCCTCGCCGCCCCCGACCACAGCCTGAACGCGCCGCTGCGCATGGATGGCGAGGGCGAATGGCAGGACTGGCTGGTCGATGACAACGACAACCAGGAACAGACCCTGGCCGAGAGCGAGGAATATTCCGGCCGCCAGGCGCTTCTGGCCAATGCCATGAAGTCGCTCAACGACCGCGAGCGCCACATCCTGACCGAGCGCAGGCTCAAGGATGAACCGGCTACGCTGGAGGAACTCTCGCATGTCTACAACATCTCGCGCGAGCGGGTGCGCCAGATCGAGGTCCGTGCCTTTGAAAAGGTGCAGACCGCGATGAAGGCCGAAGTCGCCTCCCGCCGCGCGCTGCATACCGAAGGGACCGAAGCCTGAAATAAAGGCGGCGTTCCTTAAAGCTTTTAAAATTAAAGCCCCGCATGCCAATGGCCTGCGGGGCTTTTGCTTTGAAAACAATAAGAAGTTTCTGGTGAAGCTTTTTTCAAAAAGCTTCAAAAAAAATGCCGCCCTCCAGTAAAAGGGCGGCACCCAAAAACATCCGGTCGGCTCCGATCAGTCCTCGAACGGGTCGCGCATCAGGATGGTGTCATCACGCTCGGGGCTGGTGGAAAGCAGGGTCACCGGCGCTTCAACCAGTTCCTCGATGCGGCGGACATACTTGATGGCCTGCGCGGGCAGTTCAGCCCAGGAGCGCGCGCCCTTCGTGCTGTCCTTCCAGCCTTCCATCGTCTCGAACACGGGGCGGATGCGCTGCTGCGCGCCGGGAGCCGAGGGGAAGTGCTTCGTGGTCTTGCCGTCAAGCTCGTAGCCCACGCAGATGCTGATCTCGTCCAGCCCGTCCAGCACGTCCAGCTTGGTCAGGGCCAGGCCGTTCACGCCGCCCACGCGCACCGCGCGGCGCACCAGCACGGCATCAAACCAGCCACAGCGGCGGGGGCGGCCTGTCACGGTACCGAATTCATGCCCGCGTTCGCCAATGATGCGGCCCATCTCATCATGCAGTTCGCTGGGGAACGGCCCTTCGCCCACGCGGGTGGTGTAGGCCTTGGCAATGCCCAGCACGAAGCCGATGCTCGTCGGCCCCACGCCCGCGCCCGTGCCCGCATTGGCGGCCACGGTGTTGGAGGACGTCACGTACGGGTAGGTGCCGTGGTCCACATCCAGCATCACTGCCTGCGCGCCCTCGAACAGGATGCGCGAGCCGCCACGGCGGCTGTCATCAAGCAGATCCCACACGGGCGCCATGAAGGGCAGCACCCGGGGGGCCACGGTGTTGAGGAAGTCGAGGAGTTCCTGCTTGGTAAAGGTCGCGGCACCCAGCCCCTTGAGTAGGGTGTTGTGGTGCAGCAGCAGTTCGTCGAGCTTCCAGTCCAGCGTTTCCGGCTCGGCCAGGTCACACAGGCGGATGGCGCGGCGGGCGACCTTGTCCTCATAGGCGGGGCCGATGCCGCGCCCGGTGGTGCCAATCTTGCGCTCGCCGCGGGCAGCCTCGCGCGCGCGGTCAAGCGCACCATGCACGGGCAGGATCAGGGGGGCGTTTTCCGCGATTTTCAGCGTATCGGGCGTGACCTTCAGGCCCTGGGCGGTCACGCGGTCGATTTCCTTGAGCAGCGCTTCGGGGTCAACCACCACGCCATTGCCGATCACGCCCATCTTGCCGCGCACGAGGCCCGAGGGCAGCAGGGAGAGCTTGTAGGTCTGCTCGCCCACAACCAGCGTGTGGCCCGCATTGTGGCCACCCTGAAAGCGCACGACCACATCGGCGCGGCTGGCCAGCCAGTCCACAATCTTTCCCTTGCCCTCGTCACCCCACTGGGTGCCGATCACGGTGACGTTGGACATTTCATGCTCCTTGATATGCTGCCCGGCAGCCACTGCGCGGCCTGCCGGAAAAAACGGGGTCGGTTCAGAAAAAAAATCGGTTGAAACTTCAGGCGCCATCAACCGGCACGAGCTGGCCATCCGCCACCACCAGCGTGCAGGCCAGCAGGGCCGCCTGGGCCAGCGGGTCTTCATCGGGGCCAAGGGCGCTGACCGTGGCATAACCCGCCGCCCGCAGGGTGGCCGCCTTTTCCGCTGGGGTGCCCCAGGGCAGGAAGACGCGCGTACGGCTTGGCAGGGGCGGTGCCGCGCGCAGGATGATGTCGGGCCGCAGGGTGATGCCACAGGCCGGTTCATCATCATTGGACAGGTAGCGCCCGCCCCGGCCCAGCTCCTCGCGCTGGCCTGCGGCGTAAACGCTCACGCACACGCCGGTATGATACTGCCAGCCCCGGAACTCCACCGGGTCCACCGTCAGGCGGATGCCGGGCACGCGGGCCTCGATGGCGGCAACGGTGGCGGCCAGCCGCTCGCTCAGAACCCGCACGGCGGGCGGCAACTCAACCGCTGCCAGTTCGGCCAGCGCGCCCTGCGCCGGGCCTGCCGCGTGCAGGAGGCGGATCAGCACATCGGCCAGTGCGCCGCCATGCCGCGCTACGGCGGCGGCATCCTTGCGGTCAAGCGCGCGCATGAGCATGCCGCGCACGGTGCTCTCGAACCCGCCCGCATCAAGCAGGGCCGTGGTGAGTGCCGGCATGGTCAGGTCAAACGAGACGCCACGCACCTGCAGGGTTGCCAGACACTCGGCGGCCAAGGCCACGATTTCCGCATCCGCATGCGGGCCGTCGGGGCCGATCAGTTCCACGCCAGCCTGCGAGATCTGCCGATCCCCCTCGCCCCGGTTGCTGGCCATGAGAATGCACGGCCCGGCATAGGACAGGCGCAGCGGGCGCGGCACATCCGGCAGGCGGGTTGCGGCAATGCGGGCGATCTGGGGGGTCATGTCGGGCCGCAGGGCCATCATGCGCCGCGTATCGGGGTCCATCAGGCGGAAGGTCTGCGCCGCCACCGCCGCCCCCGCGCCCGAGAGCAGGGTGGTCTCGAATTCCAGCAGCGGCGGGGTCACGCGCTCATAACCATGGGCTGCGAACACGCGCATCAGGGTTTCGACACCCGCCGCCTCGGCCTCGGCCTCGGGGGGGAGCCGGTCCACGAACCCGGCAGGCAGAAGGGCGGGGTTGAACGGCGGGTCATCAGTCATGGCAGGGCCTATCGTGCTGCATCATGCCCCCCGTGCACGCGGCTCAGGGCATGATGGATCGGACATGGATAAGGGAGAAAGGAAGAGATCAGGCGTGTTCGCGCCGCACCTGCTCATAAGCCCAGTCAAGCCACGGCAGCACGGCCGCAAGATCGGCTGCCTCGACCGTGGCCCCACCCCACAGCCGCAGGCCCGGCGGTGCATCGCGGTAGCTGCCCACATCCATGGCAACACCTTCCTTGCCCAGCAGGGAAACAATCTTCTTCGCCGCCGCCGTCTGGGTGGCATGGTCAAGTGCCGTAAACCACGGGGCCACAATGCGCAGGCAGATGGCCGTGCTCGAGCGGTGCGCGGGAGTGGTGGCGAGGAACCGCGCCCAGTCGGATTGCGCCTCCCATGCCGCGATCGTGGCAAGATTGGCCTCGCTGCGAGCGATCAGCCCTTTCAGCCCGCCAATGCCCTCGGCCCATTTCAGCCCATCGAGCGCATCTTCCACGCACAGCATCGAGGGCGTGTTGATGGTATCGCCCTTGAAGATGCCTTCTATCAGGCCCTTGGCGTTGGTGAGGCGGAAGATCTTGGGCAGCGCGCGGGGGGGGGGCGTGGAAACCAGCCGCTCGACCGCGCGCGGGGAGAGCGCCAGCATGCCGTGGGCCGCCTCGCCGCCCAGCACCTTCTGCCACGACCATGTCACCACATCGAGCTTCTCCCACGGCAGGTCCATGGCGAAGGCGGCGGATGTGGCGTCACAGATCACCAGCCCGTCGCGCTGCGTGGGGATGGCGGCATCATAGGGCAGGCGCGCGCCCGATGTGGTGCCATTCCAGGTCAGCACCACGTCACGCGACCAGTCCACCTGCGCCAGATCCGGGATCTCGCCGTATTCGGCCTTGAGCACGCGGGCCTCGGGCAGGCTGAGCTGCGCAATGATGTCGTTGGCCCATGTGGCGGAGAAGCTCTCGAACGCCAGCACATCCACCGGGCGCGTGCCGAGGATGGACCATAGCACCATCTCGACCGCGCCCGTGTCGGATGCGGGCACGATGCCGAGCACCCAGCCCTCGGGCATGCCCAGCATGGCCTTGGAGCGGGTAATGACCTCGTTGAGCCGCGCGCGCCCCTCGGTCGAGCGGTGCGAGCGCCCCACCAGCGCACCCGACAGGGCTTGGAGCGACCAGCCCGGGCGCTTGGCGCACGGACCGGAGGAAAAGCGCGGATTGGCAGGCCGCACGGACGGCTTGGCAGTAAGGGCTTCAGGCAAGGGAGATAACGTCCTGTTCGCAACACGGGCATTGGCAGGGCAACACCGCCAACCGGTGCGCCAGACTGGTGCGAGAGGGGGGATTCGAACCCCCATGCCTTGCGGCGGTCGATTTTGAGTCGACTACGTCTACCGTTCCGTCACTCTCGCATACAGGCACCCCGCCCGGAGCGGGACGGATGATACCACGGCAATCAGTCCATGGACGTCTTGCGGACCCGCTATATCACACCGGCGGCGGCGGCTCCAGCCCCAGCATCAACGCCAGATTCTGGATCGCGGCACCCGATGCGCCCTTGCCCAGATTGTCCAGCCGCGCGGTCAGCACGGCCTGGCCCAGTTCTTCATTTCCATGCACGCGCAGCTCCATCCGGTCGGTGCCTGCCAGCGCATCTGCCACCAGCTTGGCGCAGGGTTCGGCCACCGTAATGCGGTCGGAGCCTGCGTAATGCGCGGCCAGCACCCCATGCAGGTCGGCAAGGCTGACAGTGCCGGGCAGCAGGTCGAGATGCAGCGGCACGGACACGATCATGCCCTGCGCGAAATGCCCGACCGAGGGCACGAACAAAGGCAGTTGCGCAAGACCCGCATACAGCTTCATTTCCGGTATGTGCTTGTGGCCAAGCCCCAGCCCGTACAGCTCGAACGCGGGGCCGCCATCGCGCTCATGCGCCTCGATCATGCTGCGGCCGCCGCCGCTGTAGCCGCTTACGGCATTGACCGTGATGGGGTAGTCATCAGGCACCAGTCCGGCCTTGACGAGCGGGCGCAGCAGGCCCACCAGCCCCGTGGGGTAGCAGCCGGGGTTGGACACGCGCGCCGCCCTGCGGATGCGCTCCGGCTGGGCCGCATCCATTTCGGGAAAGCCGTAAACCCAGGCCGGATCGGTGCGGAACGCGGTGCTGGCATCAAGGATGCGCGGTGCGTCATCCCCCATGGCATCGGCCATGGCCACGGCTTCCCTGGCCGCCGCGTCAGGCAGGCACAGCACCACCACATCGACGGAGGCCATCATTTCACGCCGGGCGTCAGCGTCCTTGCGGCGGGCGGGGTCGATGGAGCACAGCGTGACCGGCAGGTGCCCCAGCCGCTCGCGGATGCCAAGCCCCGTCGTGCCTGCCTCGCCATCGATAAAGACCGTTGCCTGTCCGTCGCTGCTCATGTGCCATCCATCCTGATAAGAACTTCCCGCCCTGCGGTGCGCGATCTATACAAAACCTGCGCCCGACCGCAACACAAACAGGCAGGACATACCCGATGCAAGACGCTGCAGCCCCCCTCGAACGCCTGCTCGGCATCATGGCCCGCCTGCGCGACCCAAAGACCGGCTGCCCGTGGGACCGCGTGCAGGATTTTGCCTCGATCGCGCCCTACAGCATTGAAGAAGCCTATGAAGTGGCCGACACCATCGCGCGCGAGGACTGGGATGGCCTGCCCGATGAACTCGGCGACCTGCTGCTCCAGGTCGTCTATCACGCGCAGATGGCCGATGAGAAAGGCCTGTTCGACTTCGCCACCGTGGCCACTCTGATTGGCGACAAGATGGTCCGCCGCCACCCCCATGTGTTTGGCGAGGCCGAAGCACAGGCCGGGCAGTGGGAAAACGGCAAGGCGCTCGAACGCCTCGCCCGCAACCGGCGCGGCACGCTCGATGACGTGCCCGTGGGCCTGCCAGCGCTGATCCGCGCGCGCAAGCTCTCCGCCCGTGCCGCCCGCGTGGGGTTTGACTGGGATACGGTGGGCGAGGTCGCCGCCAAGGTGGATGAGGAACTCGATGAACTGAAGGTCGAGCTTGAAAGCGGCGACCGTGACAAGATCTTTGATGAACTCGGCGATGTGCTGTTCACGCTCGCCACACTGGCCCGCAAGCTCGACATGGACCCCGAGGCCTGCCTGCGACAGGCCAGTGCCAAGTTCACCCGCCGCTTTACCGCCGTCGAGCACGACCTGGCCGACCGGGGACTGGCGCTGGCCGATGTGGACGTGAAAACCATGGAAGAGGGCTGGCAGGCGGTTAAACGCCGCGAACGTGCAGCAACAAAAGAGACTTAAAAAACAAAAGTTTCTGGGTGCCGCCTTTTTACAAAAAGGCGGCGTCTTCTGAAGCTTTTGAAAAAAGCTTCACCAAAAACTTTTATCTTTTATGCAGCAGTAAGCAACAGGTCATGCAGCGCCTGCCAGCTTGCCCGGTCCGGCGCGTAAAGCAGCCCGCCGCTGCGATCCGTCACACGATAGGGCGACCCATCAAAATGGGCGCTGTAGCCACCGGCTTCCTGATGGATCAACCAGCCTGCCAGATGGTCCCACGGCAGGGTGCGGTTGAACAGCAGGAAGTGGCAGCGCCCATCCACCAGCATCAGGTATTCATGCGCCGCACACCGGAAATCCCACGACCCCGCCACCTTGGGCAGGTTATGGGTCACGACATCACGCACGGGGGCAGGCAGGTAGCGCCACGAGGCATTGCCCGCCATCTCGTGCGCGGGCACGGCGGGGGCGACCTGCAGGCGGCGCTCGCCCCCCTTGCCATCATCGAGCCACGCACCCTGCCCGCGCGCGGCTAGGGCAGCAACATTGCAGATGGGGTCCACAATCACCCCGCCCACCACTTCGCCACCCGATACGGCAGATACCATCACGCCAAACAGCGGCACGCCTGCCGCGTAATTGGCGGTGCCATCAATCGGGTCGATTACAAAGGCCAGGTCAGCCGTGGCCAGGCCATCAAGCAGGTCGGGGCTGGCCGCCACAGCCTCCTCCCCCACCACGAGGGCTTGGGGCCAGGCCGCCTGCAGGGCCGCGGTCAGGTCGCGCTCGGTGGCTTCATCCGCCACGGTCACGATATCCATCGGCCCGCTCTTGCTGCGGATATCGGCGCGGTCAAGGCAACGGAAGGAGGGCATGACATGGCGCAGGGCTGCTTCACGCATCATCGCCACCACCTTGTGCATATCCGCCAGTGTGATCCGTTGCGTCATTGCTGCCTCCGCCCCTGTCCGTTGTTCAACCCGTCATTCCTGCTCTGCCGGGCGCCATTTTTCCACCCCGCGCGCCATCATGGCCCGACCACTCCCAAGCCTGCATGCGAGGCCCTTTTCGCAGGACTCCTGCAAGCATAAGGAAGTTTCCAGCGAAGCTTTTTGAGGAAAGCTTCTGGAAATGCCGCTTTTTTGAAAATAAGGCGGCACGCAAAAAACTCTTGGAAACTGTCTGAAAACTCAGCCCGGGAAACATCCAGAAATCATAAGACAGTTTTTGGTGAAGCTTTTTTCAAAACGCTTCGAAGAACGCCGCCTTTTTGAAAAAAAGCGGCACCCAAAAACTTTTATTATTTTTCATCAATGCGTTGTTTTCAAACAGTCTCTTGGCCAACGCCCCCATTCCTAATCGACCAGGCAGGTCACCACGCGGCCAAACTGCATCTCGAAACGCGCGCGGTTGGCGGGGGAAAGGCGCACGGTCATTTCGGCCCCTTCCTCCCCATCGCTGCGTTCGGTCACCTCGCCATGCTCATGCAGCCAGGCCATGGCCGCGCCCTCGGTAATGGGCACGCGGTAGCGCACCACTTCCATCGCGCGGGTCATGCGCTCGTCAATCGCCGCGAGCAGGTCGGGCAGGCCATCGCCGGTAATGGCGGAAATGACCACGTTGCCCGGTCGCGCGCCCACGGCATCGCGCCCGCCCACAAGATCGGCCTTGTTCAGCACCTCGATCACACGGCCCTGCCAGTCGGCCTCGATCGTGCCGTTGCGCGCCATGCCCTCAAGCACCTCGATCACGTCATTGCGCTGCGATGCGCTATCGGGGTGCGAGACATCGCGCACATGCAGGATGATGTCGGCCTCGGCCACTTCTTCAAGTGTAGCGCGAAAGGCGGCAATGAGTTCGGTGGGCAGGTCGCTGATGAAGCCCACCGTATCGGACAGGATCACCCGCCGCCCCGATGGGAGCTGGATGCCGCGCATGGTGGGGTCGAGTGTTGCAAAAAGCTGGTCCTGCGCATACACGCTCGCCCCGGTCAGGGCATTGAACAGGGTGGACTTGCCTGCATTGGTGTAGCCGACGAGTGCCACGATGGGGAACGGCACGCGCCTGCGCGCCTGCCGGTGCAGGCCACGCGTGCGCCGCACCTGCTCAAGCTCGCGCTTGAGGCGCACGATCCGGTCGCCGATCATGCGGCGGTCGGCCTCGATCTGCGTCTCGCCGGGGCCGCCGAGGAAGCCGAAGCCACCGCGCTGGCGCTCAAGATGGGTCCAGGTGCGCACCAGGCGGCTGCGCTGGTATTCCAGATGGGCGAGTTCGACCTGCAGCGTGCCTTCACGCGTGGCCGCACGCTCGCCAAAAATATCAAGGATCAGGGCGGTCCGGTCGATCACCTTGCAGCCCAGCGCGCGCTCGAGGTTGCGCTGCTGCACCGGGGTGAGGCGGGAATCGATGATGACAACGGTAATGTTGTCAGCCTTGACCGTCTCTTTAAGCGACTCGACCTGCCCGCCGCCAAGCAGGGTGGCAGGGCGGCGCGCGCGCAGCAGAAGCACCGCCTGGCACACCACCACCAGCCCGATGGAGGCGGCAAGGCCTACCGCTTCCTCCAGCCGGGCTTCGGCCGCGCGGGCATCATCGTGCCGGTCGGGGCGCTCCCATGGCAGGATGACAGCGGCGCGCGTGGCGGATGAAGGCGCCGCCACCGTCACGACGGGCTGCCATCCGTGGCTGCCGGTTCTTCCGTGTCCTCGGCCGGGGAGTCGAACAGGCTGACGGGGGTTGCGGGCATGACGGTGCTGATCGCGTGCTTGTAGACAAGCTGCGTATGCCCGTCGCGCCGCAGCAGGACGGAGAAATTGTCAAACCAGGTGATGATGCCCTGAAGCTTGACGCCATTGACGAGGAAAATGGTGACCGGCGTTTTCGACCGGCGGACGTGGTTGAGAAACACGTCCTGTACATTCTGTGAAGGTTCTTTTGCCACGGCAGGGCCTTAACTTGTTGTTTGTTGGGCGAAAATCAACACGGCACAGTCACGTGTCATGCTACGGCGTTGCCACCATCCGTATCACGGTTCGTTGTCTAGCAGGCATGCGTCAGGTGGGCAAAAGCTCATCCTGCGTTGCGATCCTCCGATGTGACGCCAAGCTGCTTGAGCTTGCGGTGCAGCGCGCTGCGCTCCATGCCCACAAAGCCTGCGGTACGGCTGATGTTCCCGCCAAAACGCAAAAGCTGCGCCTGAAGGTATTGGGTCTCGAACAGGTCACGCGCCTCGCGCAGGGGCAGGCTCATCACATCCTCGTCAGAATCGAACTTGAGCAGTGCGGGCGCCCCGTCTCCCACCGTGGAGGGCAGCATGTCGGCCCGGATGGGGTCGGTGCTGTTGCCCGGCATCATGATCAGCAGGCGCTCCATCAGGTTGCGCAGCTCGCGCACGTTGCCCGGCCACTCGTAGCTCTGCAGCGCCGCAATGGCATCGCCTGAAAGCTCGCGCATCGGCAGACCCGCGTTTTCCGCCGCGCGGTCAAGGAACATCCGGGCAAGCTCGGGTATGTCCTCGCGCCGCTCGCGCAGGCTGGGAATGCGCAGCGGCACGACGGCGAGGCGGTAGTACAGATCCTCACGGAAGCGCCCGAGCCCGATCTCGGCCTGCAGGTCGCGGTTGGTGGTGGCGAGCACGCGCACATCCACCTTCACCCGCCGCGCGCCGCCGAGCCGCTCGAAGGTCTGGTCCTGCAGCGCGCGCACGATCTTGCCCTGCGTCTCCAGCGGCATGTCGGACACTTCATCAAGCAGGAGCGTGCCGCCATGCGCGCGTTCAAGCACGCCGGTGCGCCCGCCCGCGCCATCATCGCTGCCTTCGATGCCGAACAGTTCCTCTTCAAACCGGCCCGGGGCCAGGGTGGCGCAGTTGAGCGCTATGAACGGCCCCTCCGCGCGGCGGGAACTGGCATGGATCATCCTTGCCGCCACTTCCTTGCCGGTGCCCGCCGCCCCCGAGATCAGCACGCGCGAGCCGGTCGGCGCCACGCGGTCGATCTGGTTGCGCACGGCGACAATGGCGGCGCTGCGCCCCTCGAGCACGGTGCCCGAGCCCGCGCGCAGGCGCAGCTCGGCATTCTCGCGCGCAAGGCGCGAAGCCTCGAGCGCGCGGCGCACCACCACGAGCAGCCGGTCGGCCTGGAAGGGTTTTTCAATAAAGTCGTATGCGCCATGCTGCAGGGCGGCCACGGCGGTCTCGATGGTGCCGTGGCCCGAGATCATGATGACCGGGACGGACGGCTCCTCCTTGTGCAGCACATTGAGGATGCCCAGCCCATCAAGCCGTGAACCCTGCAACCAGACATCAAGCACCACCAGCGCGGGCCGACGCTCCCTGAAGGCGGCGATGGCGGAATCGGAATCACCCGCCAGCCGCGTTTCATATCCTTCATCGGCCAGAATGCCTTCGATAAGGAGCCGTATATCCGGCTCATCATCGACGATCAGGATTTCATGCCCCATGGTCGTCCTTTATCGGCAAAATCAACGTCGACACAGCTCCCCTGCCCCTGGCATTGTCCTCAAGCCCGATGCTCCCGCCATGATCTTCAAGAATCTTCTTGACGATCGCAAGGCCCAGGCCGGTTCCCTTGGGCTTGTGCGTCACATAAGGCTCGGTCAGCCGGGCGCGATCCTCGACCGGCAGCCCGATCCCGTCATCCTCAACGCACAGGCGAACATGCGCGCCGTCATTTTCCAATGTAATACGGATGTGGCCAATGACGCCATCCCCGCCCGGTGCCCCGTCCGGCGCGCGCATGGCGATGGCGTCGGCCGCGTTCTGCAACAGGTTGGTCAGCGCCTGGCCCACCAGCCTGCGGTCGCAGCGCACGATCGGCCCCCGGTCGGGCAGGTTGACATCATAGACCAGCTCGGGGTGGGCGTTGCGTTGCAGGATCAGCGCCTCGCGCACGATGCGCGAGAGATCCTCGTTGCGCATGACGGGCTGGGGCATGCGGGCGAAGGCGGAAAATTCATCCACCATGCGCCCGATATCGCCCACATGGCGGATGATGGTGTCCACGCATTGCGCGAACGTATCGGGGTCGGATGAAATCTCGCGCAGGAAGCGGCGCTTGAGCCGCTCGGCTGCAAGCTGGATGGGGGTGAGCGGGTTCTTGATCTCATGGGCGATGCGGCGCGCCACGTCCGCCCAGGCCGCCTTGCGCTGCGCCACCTGCAGGGCTGTTATGTCATCAAACGTAACCACATAGCCCTCGGCCGGGACACCGGCCACGCTGCCCTGCATTTCCGCGCCGATTCGCACCAGCAGGGTGCTGGCGCGGCCGCCTGTGAGCACCTGCACCTCGCCCGTCAGTTCGCGCGCGCCATCATGTGCAATGCGGTCGAGCATGTCGGTGAGTTCGGGCACCACCTCGATCAGCGGATGGCCCACGCATTCGGTCATGTCGCGGTGCAGCAGCACGCTGGCCGCCCGGTTGGGCAGTTCG
>NZ_BCTP01000003.1 GCF_001571345.1 Komagataeibacter xylinus NBRC 15237
TTGAGTTCCTCGTAGTCACGGAACTTCAGACGCGGGGAGAACACGCGTCCACGCGCATATTTCACCTGGCTTTCAACCTGGCCTTTCTCCCATCCTGCCGCCGGCGTGCAGGCCTGTGGTTCAACCAGATAATGGGCGCACATCTGTAAAAAACGCCGGTTATAGTCCCGCGCCCGGCCAACAAAAACCGTTTCCACCGCAGTCTTCATATTATCGTAAATGCCCCGCTGGCATGCACCCCTGAAGAACGCAAAGCCCCGGTCATGCGCGTCAAACACCATTTCCTGCGCCTCGCGCGGATAGGCACGAATGAACATCATCCGGCTGTGGCACAGACGCATATGCGCGACCTTCACCTTTACCGCCACACCACCCAGAACGACAACCTCATGGCTCCAGTCAAACTGGTAAGCCTCTCCAGGTGCAAAACTCAGCGGAACATAGGCGGCCCGCCGCCCCATCTCATGGCGGTCTTCCCACCGTCGGCCATATCGCCTTACGGCATCATAGCTTCCTTCATATCCTTCCTCACGCAGCAGTTCGAACAGACGGATGAGGCTCAGCCGTTCGCGGGCCGGACGCGCCACGTTCTCCTCAAGAAGAGCGCACAATCTTCCCTCCCATGGACCAATCCGGGGAAGAGGCTGTCGTTCTCGGTGATAGTCAAAAGACGTCTGTCCCGACCGGATCACCTTGCGTACCGTCTGCCGCGATATCCCAAGGTCCCGGCAGATCGCCTTGATCGCCTTTCCTTCGACAAAATGCGCGCGACGGATCTTTCCAATTGTTTCCACAACAAGCATCCCAAACCGGGCCTCCATTCAGCATGAAGGCCATCGTGAACCCGTTTCTCAGAAAGGGGTCGTTTTTAGCTGCCTGTCCCCCTTCCGAAGGGGTCACTTTTCCATGCCGCTTAACAGGCGCTTGCACGGCGCGGCTTCAGCCCAGTATGCCTCGCACGGGTGCGAGCGGCGACGGGGCGGGCAACCCGCAGGACTGCATGAGATCAATCTCGATGGTGCGCGATATGGTCAGCATCGGCATGCCGTGCGGCGTTGCGCCAAAGGGGTCCTGCAGGTCGCTGCCGATCTTGTCGAGGGCGACGAACAGAACCCCCACGAGCGATGAGCCGAGCGGCGTGATCCATCCCAGCGTCTGCACCATGGAAAGCGGCAGGATGATACAGAACACGGCGGCCACCACCTTGGGCAGCACCGAGAACTGGATGGCCAGCGGCGTGTTGCGGATGCGCTCGAGCCCGCCCTGCGCGTTGCTCATGTCGGACAGGATGCGGTCGATCTGGCCCTGCAATGCGCCGTCAATACCCATCGAGCGGCATTCCTCATCCACCCGCAGCCCGATCTGGAACAGGATGGCGGCGGGAATGTTGGCGCGGCCTTCGATGCCGGGCTTCATCGAATCAGGCAAAAGGCGCAGCACGTCACTCATGTCATCAAGCCGGCCGAGTGCGCTGCGCAGCGCGTAGGGGTAGGCGGCCATGGCGCGGGCAAGGTCGGGGCAGCCGCGCAGGATGGTGCCCGCCTGCCGCGCAAACGAGCGGCTGTTATTGGTCACGGCCCCCCACAGGGTGCGCCCCTCCCACCAGCGGTTATAGGCGGTGTTGTTGCGAAAGCTCATGAACAGCACCAGCGCCGAGCCGATGAGCGATATGGGCAGGGTGGGCTGCTCCATCCATTCCTGATGGAAGATCTGGAACATCATGACCACGACCACATCCCACGCGCATAGCAGCATGAGCGAAAGCAGGCTCTCGCGCATGAGGATCCACAAGCCGATTTTGCGATTGATGACCATATGGTGTTCCCGGAACGGTTAAAAAAAAGCAGGACGCCGTTGCCAGCCCCGCTTTCGCGCTTATCACATCCGGCGCCAGCCATGGCAGCGCGGCATGGCGCGTGGCATCATTTGTTACTCAGAGAGCTTAACGCTTTCCTGACCGGGCAACATTGACGCATCCCGCCCTGATGCCCTTAATCGGTACGAACTGCTACGGGCCTTGGCCCGCAACGCATGCAAGGAGAGACTGGTCATGGATGTAAGGGCCGCCGTTGCCTTCGAGGCTGGCAAACCACTTGAAATCGAGACCGTACAGCTCGAAGGCCCGCGTGAGGGCGAGGTACTGGTGGAAATCATGGCCACCGGCCTGTGCCACACCGACAAGTTCACCCTCTCGGGCGCCGACCCGGAGGGGCTGTTTCCCGCCATTCTCGGCCATGAAGGGGCAGGCATTGTCCGCGAGGTCGGCCCCGGCGTGCGGCACCTCAGGCCCGGTGATCATGTGATCCCGCTCTACACGCCGGAGTGCCGCGAGTGTAAATCCTGCCTCTCGCGCAAGACCAACCTGTGCACGGCCATCCGCTCGACACAGGGCAAGGGGCTTATGCCCGATGGCACGTCGCGCTTTTCATTCAAGGGGCAGCCGATCCATCACTACATGGGCTGCTCCACCTTCGCCAACTTCACCGTGCTGCCCGAAATAGCACTCGCCAAGATCCGGCCTGACGCCCCGTTTGACAAGGTGTTCTACATCGGTTGCGGCGTCACGACGGGCATTGGCGCGGTGCTGTTTACCGCCAAGGTCGAGGCAGGCGCCACGGTGGCCGTGTTCGGGCTGGGCGGCATCGGGCTGAACGTGATCCAGGGGGCGAAGATGGTGGGCGCCGATCGCATCATTGGCATCGACATCAACCCCGAGCGCGAGGCCATTGGCCGCAAATTCGGCATGACCGACTTCATCAACCCCAAGGATCTCGGGCCTGATGGCGACCTTGTCGGCCATATCGTGGAACTGACCGGGGGCGGGGTGGACTACTCGTTCGAATGCGTGGGCAACCCCACGCTGATGCGCCAGGCACTGGAATGCGCGCATCGCGGCTGGGGGGTGTCTACCGTCATCGGTGTTGCGGGCGCAGGGCAGGAGATCAGCACGCGCCCCTTCCAGCTCGTGACCGGGCGGCGGTGGATCGGCTCGGCCTTTGGTGGCGCGCGCGGGCGCACCGACGTGCCGCGCATCGTGGATTGGTTCATGGAAAACCGCATCGACATCGACAGCCTGATTACCCACAAGCTGCCGCTTGAGCGCATCAATGAAGGCTTTGACATGATGGCGAAGGGCGAGAGCATCCGCACGGTTGTCGAGTTCTGATCCATGAGCCAGATCACAACGATTGAGGAACACGCAGGCTGCGGCGGGCGGGTTGGCTTTTACAGCCACCCTTCCGCAACACTGGGGCTGGAGGCGCGTTTTGGCGTGTTCCTGCCACAGCGCGCGCTGGCGGGCGAAAAGGTGCCGGTGCTGTTCGTGCTCGCGGGCCTGACCTGCACGCACGAGACCTTCCTCATCAAATCCAACGCCGTGCGCTTTGCCGCCCGGCACGGACTTGCGCTGGTCGCCCCCGATACCTCGCCGCGAGGTGCTGCCGTGCCGGGTGAGGATGACGCATACGACCTTGGCACCGGGGCCGGTTTCTACCTTGATGCCACCACCCCCGCATGGCGGTCGCATTACCGCATGGGCAGCTATATCGATACGGAACTGCCGCAACTGGTGCAGGACCATTTTGCCATTGATGGCGCAAGGCGCGGCATCATGGGCCACTCAATGGGCGGGCATGGCGCGCTGGTGCATGCACTCACGGCGCCAAAGGCGTGGCAGTCCGTCTCGGCCTTCGCGCCCATCTGCCATCCGGCCATCGTGCCGTGGGGCGAGAAGGTGTTTGCCGCCTATCTTGGCCCCGACCGCAAGGCCTGGGCACAGCATGACGCCACGCTCCTGCTCGAGGCGGGCCATACCCACCCCACGTCGATCCTGATCGACCAGGGCGAGGCGGACCAGTTCCTGCACAACCAACTCCGGCCCGACCTGCTGCGTGCGGCGGCAGGGGCTGCGGGGCAGGGGCTGCACCTGCGCATGCATGCGGGCTACGACCACTCCTACTGGTTCATCCAGTCCTTCATTGCCGATCATATCAACCACCATGCCGCCATTCTCAATACGCCCTGAGACCCGCATGCACCGGGCCGGGGCCAAGGCGGTGCAGGACCAGAAGGGCAAGCCCTTTGCCTTCATCCAGCCCAAGAAGGAGGGCTTCACGTTCGACTGGCATCGCGGGATCAAGGGTTATGCGGGCTACATAAGGCAGTTCCCCGCCTCCTTCGGCCATGGCACGCTTGTGGACCATGCCTTTGTCGAACAGCTTGAAGCGGCGGTATGCAGGGGCGTGGACCTGCCGCCGCTGCTGCGGTCTCTCTCAAAAGGACGCCTGCCTTCCGATTACCTGCTGCTGGCGTAGAAGCTGGCGGGCGTGTCGTTCATTCCCCCATCAGGTGCAGCACGATCTCGCGCCGGTGGGGGCGGGCGCGGTGCTCGAACAGGTATAATCCCTGCCATGTGCCCAGAACCGGCCTGCCACCAGCCACCGGTATGGAAAGCTGCACGTTGGTGAGCATGGCGCGCAGATGGGCGGGCATGTCATCCGGGCCTTCATCATCATGGATGTAGCGACCCGGCTGTTCGGGCACCAGCGCCTCGAAATACCGCTCGATGTCCGTGCGCACGGTGGGGTCGGCATTTTCCTGCACGCATAGCGAGGCGGAGGTGTGGCGGCACCACAGGGTGAGCAGGCCGGTTTCAATCCCGCTCTGGCGCACCCATGCCAGCACCGGCCGGTCAATCGGAACCAGCCCCTTGCCCTGTGTGCTCACCTGAAGGCTGTGCAGTTCCTGGCGCATGGGGCGGTTCCTTTTGGGGTTATTTCAGGAAGCCGATCAGCGATTCCGCTTCCGATACGATGGGATCGGCGATGACACGGGCCCGGTCCGCGCCCGCGCGCAGCGTGTCGCGCAGGAAGTCGGGTTCCTTCAGCAGGCGCTGCGTTTCGGTCGCGATGGGGCAGACGGCGCCCACCACCACCTCGGTCAGCGCCGCCTTGAACGGACCAAAGCCCTGGCCGCCAAACTGCCTGAGCACATCCGCCGTCGTAAGCCCGGCGAGCGTGGCGTAGATGGTAACCAGATTGCGGGCCTCGGGCCGGTTTTCAAGACCTGCTTCCTCCGATGGCAGGGCCTCGGAATCGCTTTTGGCGCGCTTGATCTTGTTTGCAATGGCATCGGCATCATCCGTCATCTCGATCCGGCTCTGGGCGGAGGGATCGGATTTGGACATTTTCTTGGTGCCGTCGCGCAGGCTCATCACGCGCGCGCCCTGCGGCGGAATGAGGGCCTCGACCTGCGGGAAGAATTCCACCCCGTAATCATGGTTGAATTTCTGGGCGATGTCGTTGGTCAGTTCAAGGTGCTGTTTCTGGTCCTCGCCCACCGGCACCGCCGTTGCCTTGTAGGCCAGGATGTCGGCCGCCATCAGGTCGGGATAGACATACAGCCCGGCGGAATGCTTCTCGCGGTCCTTGCCTGCCTTGTCCTTGAACTGGGTCATGCGGTTGAGCCAGCCCAGGCGGGCCACGCAGTTGAAGATCCACCCCAGCCGGGCATGCGCGCTGACAGCGGACTGGTTGAAAAGGATATGCCTGTGCGCATCAATGCCCGAGGCCAGCAGCACGGCGGTCTGCGCCAGTGTCTGCTGGCGCAGGGTGGCGGGGTCCTGCCATGTGGTGATGGCGTGCATGTCCACCAGGCAGAAAATGCAGTCATGGTCGCGCTGGAGCGCCACCCAGTTGCGTATCGCGCCAAGGTAGTTGCCAAGCTGCGGGATACCGGTCGGCTGAATGCCGGAAAACAGGCGTTGCATGAAAGTATTTTCCGTTTTTTTGCCCGCGCCGGTCAAGGTGCGCGGTTGTCAGGGCAGGGGGTGGATCGCATCAAGGCGGCGGCGTTCATCGGCCACCGTGCTGCTGCTCAGGGGATGGGTGCGCTCACGGGCCACCTCGGCTGCGGTAAAGACCGGGGCGGGGTGCGTGTCGCCGCGCGTGGCCAGATAGCTCAGGATGGAGGCGATCTCCTCATCGGACAGATGGGCGCGGAAAGCCGGCATGAAGAAGTTGTAAGGCACGCCATCAATCTTCAGCGGTCCATTCAGCCCGTTCAACAGCACATGCATGAGGTACTGCCTGCCCTCGGGCGAGGTGGCGATCCTGTCCACGCGGCCGGTTATGGGCGGGATCTCGCCCTTCAGCCCTTCACCGCCGTGGTGGCAGATGCCGCAATTGGTGCGGTAGCGCGCATAGCCTTCCTGCCCGTGGCGCGTGCAGGCGCCAAGCAGTGCCATGCACGCAAGCAGGCAGCCGCCGCGCAGTACGGACGCCATGCGCCCGGTTGCAATACCCATTTTGGTTGTCCGGTTCCCGTCCCGTCATGTGAAAAGAGCCACCCACCCGGCGGATGAATGGCTCTTTGTGGGCTTAACGACCGCCGGGCGAGACGCCAAGCAGCTGGATCTTGAAAATCAGCGGGCTGTCCGGCTGGATGATGCCCATTGACTTGTGGCCATAGCCAAGCTCGGGCGGCACATACAGCATCCACGTATCGCCCACATGCATCTTGGGCACGGCTTCCTGCCAGCCCTTGATCACCATTTCCAGCGGCATCTGCATATAGGCGCCGTGGCCATGCTGGTCGGAGCTGTCAAAGATGCCACCATCGGGCAGGCGGCCTTCATAGATCACCATCACGCTGTCATTGATGGTGGGCTGCGCCCCGTCCTTCGGACCGGACTGGAGCACCTTGTAGGCCAGCCCGTCGGGCAGGGTCTGGACACCGGGCTGCTTGCGCACGTTGTCCATGAACTGCGCCGGGGTCAGTTCCGGCTGTTCATCCTTGTTTCCGCCACAGGCCGCAAGTGGCAGGGCCACCATGGCTGCGGCAAGAAGGGGAATGACACGGGAAAAGCGTTTCATGACACCTCGGCAGGCTGTTGAAGGGATGAAGGAGGGAACGCAGGCGATCAGAGCGCGCCGCCACGGCGGCCGATCTTGGCGCCAAGCCGCAGGCGCAGCGCGTTGAGCTTGATGAAGCCCTGCGCATCGGCCTGGTTGTAGGCACCCTGGTCATCCTCGAAGGTGACGACGCGGGTGTCATACAGGCTGTTGGGGCTTTCACGGCCCACGCAGATCACGTTGCCCTTGTACAGCTTGAGCCGCACGCGACCACTGACGGAGTGCTGGCTGCGGTCGATCAGCGCCTGCAGCATGTGGCGCTCGGGCGAGAACCACAGGCCGTTATAGATCACCTCGGCATAGCGCGGCATCAGGCTGTCCTTGAGGTGCATGGCCTCGCGGTCGAGCGTGATGCTCTCGATGCTGCGGTGCGCGGTCAGCAGGATCGTGCCGCCCGGCGTTTCGTAAATGCCGCGCGACTTCATGCCCACGAAGCGGTTTTCCACCAGATCGAGGCGGCCGATGCCGTTGTCGCGGCCGAGTTCGTTCAGGCGCGTGAGCAGCGTTGCGGGCGACATGGCCACGCCGTTGATGGCCACCGGGTCGCCGGACACGAAATCGATGGTGATCTCGGTCGCCTTGTCAGGCGCTGCCTCGGGCGAGATGGTGCGCTGGAACACGATTTCATCGGGGCCGACCGCCGGGTCTTCGAGCAGCTTGCCTTCGGATGAGGAGTGCAGCAGGTTCGCATCGACGGAGAAGGGGGCCTCGCCGCGCTTGTCCCTGGCGATGGGGATCTGGTGCTCTTCGGCAAAGGAAAGCAGGCGCGTGCGCGAGGTCAGGTCCCATTCACGCCAGGGCGCAATCACGGTGATGTCGGGCTTGAGCGCGTAATAGGCCAGCTCGAAGCGCACCTGGTCGTTGCCCTTGCCGGTGGCGCCATGGGCCACGGCATCGGCGCCGACCTGCTCGGCAATCTCGATCTGGCGCTGGGCGATCAGCGGGCGGGCGATGGACGTGCCCAGCAGGTACTGCCCCTCATACAACGCATTGGCGCGGAACATGGGGAAGACGAAATCCTTGACGAAGGTCTCGCGCAGATCCTCGACAAAGATTTCCTTCACACCAAACATCTCGGCCTTGCGGCGGGCGGGCTCAAGCTCCTCGCCCTGGCCGAGATCGGCGGTGAAGGTCACGACTTCACAGTTATAGGTGGTCTGCAGCCAGCGCAGAATCACGGAAGTATCAAGACCGCCCGAATACGCGAGAACGACCTTTTTGACATCCTTGGCGGCCATGGGAGAACGCTCCTGTCGACAAAACTTGGACAATACTTTGCCGGGAAAACCGGCGGCCTGCCCTCCTAGCACCCCACGCTGCGGGCGACCAGAAGCGAAAGGCGGATTTTTACGTCATTCCACCAGATCGGGCGCATCATCGGGGCGGGTGGCGCGGCGCAGGCGCTGGCTTTCGGTGCGCAACTGGCCACAGGCGGCCAGGATGTCGCGCCCGCGCGGCATGCGGATGGGCGAGGCAAAGCCCGCATCCATCACGATATTCGCAAACTTTTCAAGCTGCTCGCGCGTGGAGGGCTTGTAGCTGCTGCCCGGCCACGGGTTGAACGGAATGAGGTTGACCTTGGCCGGAATGCCCGAGATCAGCCGCACGAGTTCACGCGCATCGGCCTCGCTGTCATTAATGCCGCGTAGCATGATGTATTCAAATGTGATGCGCCGCGCGTTGCTGGCGGCGGGGTAGCGGCGGCAGGCGGCAATGACTTCCTTGATCGGATACTTGCGGTTGAGCGGCACGATCTCGTCGCGCAGGTCATCGCGCACGGCATGGAGCGACACGGCAAGGTTGATGCCAAGCTCGGCGCCACACTGGTCCATCATCGGCACCACGCCGGATGTGGAGAGTGTTATGCGCCGGCGTGACAGGCCAATGCCCTCACCATCCATGATGATGCGCATGGCCTTGGCCACGTTGTCGTAATTGTACAGCGGCTCGCCCATGCCCATCAGCACGATGGTGGACAGCAGGCGCGGCGTGTCGCCCTTGGGGCTGGGCCATTCGCCATAGCTGTCACGTGCCGCCATGAACTGGCCCACGATCTCGGCAGCACCAAGGTTGCGCACCAGCGCCTGCGTGCCGGTATGGCAGAAGGTGCATGACAGCGTGCAGCCCACCTGCGAGGAAATGCACACCGCCCCCCGGTCTTCCTGCCGGTCGGGGATGTAGACGGTTTCCGCCTCCTGCCCATCGCGGAAGCGGAAGAGGAATTTGCGCGTGGAATCCTGCGAGGTCTGTTCCGTCACCACGCCGGGGCGGCCGATGACAAAACGCTCGGCCAGTTTTTCCTGCAGGGGGCGGGCGATGGAACTCATGCGCGAGAAATCGGTGGCACCCTGATGGTAGATCCAGTGCCACAACTGCTTGGTGCGGAATGGCTTTTCGCCAATCTCGACCATGATTTCGGTCAGTTCCTCGCGTGACAGGCCCACAAGGTCGCGCCTGCCATCGGGCAGGGCAGCGGTGGGTGGTGCGAACTGGGCGGATTTGGCCCGGATGCGCGTGCGCTCCGCATCATCAAGGAGCGAGGCCGCCGTCCCGTCACGTAACCGGGAAGGAGAAGTTGCGGGGGCTGCGGACATACCGGTGCTGCCTCTGTTTTTCATGTCATGCGTAAGGGGAGGGGCGTTGCATGCCGCTCTCTCGGGGCCTGTGTATCACATCCGGGGCCGTGGATGCGACTGCCGATCAGCCGTCCTTGCGGGCCGCGATCAGGAATTCGCGGTTGCCTTCCGGCCCGGTAATGGGGCTGGCATCAATGCCCAGAACGCTCCAGCCCGGCAGGGCGGCCCACCAGTCGCGTATCATTTCGCACACGGCCTCATGCACCGCCGGGTCGCGCACCACGCCCTTGGGGCCAACCGCGTCGCGCCCGGCCTCGAACTGCGGCTTGATCAGCGCAATGGCCCAGGCACCGGGCACGCACAGGTCAAGCCCCGCGGGGAGTACCGTGCGCAGGCCAATGAAGCTTGCATCACATACCAGCGCGCCAATGGGGTCGGGAATGATGGTGGCATCAAGCGCGCGGGCATTGCATTTTTCCAGCACCACGACCTGCCCGGTGTTCGAGCGCAGCTTCCACGCAAGCTGGCCGTGGCCGACATCGACCGCATAGACCTTCGCGGCCCCTTCATGCAGCAGTACATCGGTAAAGCCGCCGGTCGAGGCCCCCACGTCAAGGCAGGTCAGGCCAGCAGGCGAAAGGCCAAAATGCTCAAGCCCATGCGCCAGCTTGATCCCCCCGCGTGAGACCCACGGGTGGTCCTGCCCCTTGAGCATGAGCGGCGCATCCTCGGGCAACTGGTCGCCCGCCTTGGCAATGCGCCGGTCGGACGTATAGACCAGCCCCGCCATGATGAGCGCCTGCGCCCGGGTGCGGCTTTCCACCAGTCCCCGGTCCACCAGCATCTGGTCAACACGTCGTTTTGCCATGAGTGGTGCTACCCCGACCGGTCCGCGGCTCAGGCCATCTGCCGTGACTGCGGCACGCCAAGGGCGGAAAGCGCCGTTGCCACGATGGCGGGCGCATCCAGCCCGGCCTCCTGGTACTGGGCCTCCTGGCTGTTATGGTCGATGAAGCGGTCGGGCAGGGTCATGGGGCGGAAGCGCACGCGGTCGAGCAGGCCGGTCTTGGCCAGATGCGTCATGACATAGGAGCCGAATCCGCCTACCGAACCTTCCTCGATGGTGATCAGCACGGCATGGTTGCGCGCAAGCTGCTCGATCAGCGCGGTGTCGAGCGGCTTGGCGAAGCGGGCATCGGCCACGGTGGGGGAAAGCCCCTGGGCGGCCAGCATGTCGGCAGCCTTCAGCGCATCGGCAAGCCTCGGCCCGAGCGAGAGGATGGCGATGCCACCCTGCTCGGGGCCGGACTGGCGCTGCATTTCACGCACGATCCGCCCGCGCCCGATCTCGATGATCTGGCCCGCTGGCGGCAACTCAAGCCCCAGCCCCGCGCCGCGCGGGTAGCGCAGGCCGAGCGGGCCTTCGTCAAACGCGATGGCGGTGGCGGTCATGTTCAGCAGCTCAAGCTCGTCGCTCGGCGCCATGAGCGTAATGCCCGGCAGGCAGCCCAGATAGGCAATGTCGAACGCACCGGCATGGGTCGCGCCATCAGCGCCAACCAGCCCGGCGCGGTCAATGGCGAAGCGCACCGGCAGCTTCTGCAGCACCACGTCATGCATCACCTGGTCATAGGCGCGCTGCAGGAAGGTGGAATAGATGGCGCAGAACGGGCGCAGCCCTTCGGTGGCCATGCCGGCGGCAAAGGTCACGGCATGCTGCTCGGCAATGCCCACGTCAAAAAAGCGGTCGGGATAGGCCTTGGCGAACTTGTCCAGCCCGGTGCCCGACGGCATGGCGGCGGTGATCGTGACGATCTTGTCGTCAGTCGCGGCCTGGCGGACGAGTTCCTTGGCAAACACCGAGGTGTAGCTTGGCGGCCCGGACGGGCCCTTTTTCTGCTCGCCGGTGACCACATTGAACTTGGAGACGGCATGATACTTGTCACCCGCCGATTCGGCCGGGCTGTAGCCGTGGCCTTTTTCCGTGATGACATGCAGCAGGACGGGGCCGACATCCTCGGCATCGCGCAGGTTGCGCAGGATGTGGACAAGCTGGTTCATGTCATGCCCGTTGACGGGGCCGACATAATAAAAGCCGAGTTCTTCGAACAAAGTGCCGCCGGTCATGATGCCACGCGCGTATTCATCGGCCTTCTTGGCCGTGCGCTCGAGGCGACCGGGCAGGCGCTTGGCCATTTTGGCGGCGAGTTCGCGCAGGCTCAGGAACTTGCGCGAGGACATCAGCCGCGACAGGTAGCTTGACATGGCGCCCACGGGTGGGGCGATCGACATCTCGTTGTCGTTGAGCACCACGATCAGGCGCTCGGCGCCGGGGCCGCAATGCGACGCGTTGTTCATGGCTTCATACGCCATGCCCGCCGAGATCGAGCCATCGCCGATCACGGCAATCACGTTGCGCTCGCGGTAGGAGGGGTCTTCCTCCGCGCGCAGGTGGTGGGCGACGGCCATGCCGAGGCCCGCCGAAATGGAGGTGGAGGAGTGCGCCGCGCCAAACGGGTCGTATTCGCTCTCGCTGCGGCGCGTGAAGCCCGAAAGCCCGCCCGGCTGGCGCAGGGTGCGGATGCGCTCGCGCCGCCCGGTCAGGATCTTGTGGGGGTAGGTCTGGTGGCCCACATCCCAGATCACGCGGTCGGCGGGCGTGTCGAACACGGCATGCAGCGCCACCGTGAGCTCAACCACGCCCAGGGATGCGCCAAGGTGGCCGCCGGTGGTGGACACGGTATCGATCGTTTCCGACCGCAGTTCCTCCGCAAGCTGCTTGAGCTGCTCGACCGAGAGGTTGCGCATGTCGTGCGGCCACTGCACCCGGTCAAGCTGGGCGTAGCGCCCAAGGGTGGGGATGGTGGAGGACGGGTTGCTCTCGCTCATGTCGATCAGTTCCTGCGCTCGACCACGTAATGCACCAGGTCACGCAGGCGATCCGCCTCTGGCCCGAAGATGTCGATATGGGATTCGGCCTGCTCGGCCACGCGCCGCGCCTCGCGCGCGGCCCCTTCAACGCCGAGCAGGGCGACATAGGTGGACTTGCCCGCCGCTTCGTCCTTGCCTGCGGTCTTGCCGAGTTCCTCGGCGCTGGCGGTGGCGTCGAGCACGTCATCGGCAATCTGGAAGGCCGCGCCAAGGTCGCGGCCATAGGCCGAGATGCGCTTGCGCACGTCATCGCTGGCCTGGCCAAGGATGGCCCCGGCCTCGGCGGCGTAACGGATCAGGCAACCGGTCTTGAGCGCATGCAGGCGGGCGACTTCCTCAAGCGACAGGGCGCGGCCTTCGCCTTCCATGTCGATCATCTGGCCGCCCACCATGCCAGCCGCGCCCGAGGCATCGGCCAGCGCGCGCACGAGGTTGATGCGCACCTCGGCGGAGGCATGGGTCAGCGGATTGGCCAGGATGTCGAACGACATGGTCTGGAGCGCGTCACCGGCAAGGATGGCGGTGGCTTCATCGAACTTGCGGTGGGTGGAGGGCTGGCCCCGGCGCAGGTCGTCGTCATCCATGGCGGGCAGGTCGTCATGCACCAGGGAGTAGGCATGCAGCATCTCGACCGACGCCGCGACACGGTCGGCCGCATCAGGGCTGGCCTTGAACAGGCTGGCCACTTCGGCCACCAGGTAGCCACGCAGGCGCTTGCCGCCGCCCAGGGTGGCATAGCGCATGGAATCGATCAGGCGGGCCTCGCCACCTTCCACGCGCGGGAGCAGGCGGTCGATCATCGCCTCGATGGCGGTGGCGCGCGCGGACATGGATGCACGCAGACGGACCATGCGATCCGTTCCGTCTGTTTGGGACGAGGGTGCTGTTGTTTGGCTCATCTGGTGCATCAATCCATTGGTTTCGCTTCCAGCGCGCCATCGGCACGCTGGACAATCGCCTGAACGCGGGCCTCGGCCTCGTCCAGTTTCTTCTGACAGTACTGTCTCAGGGCGGCGCCACGCTCATAGGCGGTGATCGCATCTTCCAGCCGTAGCTGGCCGACCTCAAGCTGGCGCACGATGGCTTCAAGTTCGGCCAGAGCCTCCTCGAAGGAAAGGTTGGTCAGGTCATCGGTCATGTGGGCGCGGCACTTCCTGAAATAACGGGGCTGGCGGAGGCATTACATCCTTGAAGGCCCTCCTGCCAAGGGGACAACGCGTTTTACGGCATTTTGGAGTCTATGCCGAGGCCGCTGGCGCGGGAGTGGCGGGGGTTGCGTCGGGCCTGCGGCGGATGACGAAGGAAAGCGTGCCGCCTTCCTCGCCAAAAGCAATGAGGGCGTGGCCCGTTTCGCGGCAGAAAGCCTGGAAATCCGCGACCGAGGCCCGGTCGGTCGCGATCACGCGCAGCCGCGCGCCTGGTGGCAGGCCGCGCAGCATGCGGTTGGCCTTGAGCACGGGCAGGGGACATGTCAGGCCGCGCGCGTCTAGCAGGATTTCACTCATGGGTGGCCATGCCTCCTTGGTGGTTGGCAGCTATGCCCTTGCATCAGGGTTTGATGTTGCGTGCAGGTACGATCATAAAAGCAAATGCGCCACTGATAAAACATGATGAAAGAAAGACTCCGGATGGCCGACTATCGTATTGGAATTGATTTTGGCGGGACCAAGATCGAAATAACCGCCCTTGGCATGGATGGCACCGAGCTTTTGCGCCGCCGCATTGCCAATCCTGGCAATTACCCCGCGGCCATCGAGGCCATGTGTGACCTGATCCGCGGTGTTGATCAGGAGCTCGGGGGTACCGGCACGGTTGGAATCGGCATTCCCGGCTCCATCAGCCCCGATACGGGCGTGATCAAGAACGCCAATGCCACATGGCTCAACAACCAGCCCCTGATCGTGGACATGACGGCGGCGTTGGGCCGTGCGGTGCGTATCGAGAACGATGCGAACTGCTTTGCGCTGTCGGAGGCGATTGATGGCGCGGGGGCAGGCCATCACAGCGTGTTTGGCGTGATCATCGGCACCGGCATGGGGGCTGGCATCGTGATCGACCAGAAACTGCTGATCGGCCATAACCACATTGCGGGGGAATGGGGGCATGTGCCGCTGCCCTGGCCGCGCATTGAGGAATTTCCCATGCCCAAATGTTTCTGCGGCAATGAAGGGTGTATGGAGCGCTTTCTCAGTGGGTCGGCGCTGGCGCAGGACTGGAAAGGCCCCGGCCACCGCAGCGCCGCCCATATCGAGCAGGAGGCCGAGGCAGGCGACCTGACCGCCATCGGCGCGCTTGACCGCTACATGGACCGCATGGCCCGCGCCTGCGCCATGGCCATCAACTTCATGGACCCCGACGTCATCGTGCTTGGCGGTGGCGTGTCGAACCTTGATTCGATCTATGACCGCGTGCCCCGCCTCATGCGGCGCTATGTCATCACCCCCAACTGTACCACGCCCATCGTGCGCAACAAGCATGGCGACAGTTCGGGCGTGCGCGGTGCCGCATGGCTGTGGGATGATCACCACACGGCATGAAGGTCCGGCAGGGGCGGGCTGTTTTCAGCCTTCCTCTCCCCCTTCGGCTTCCGCCTCCGGGGCACGGAAGCCCGTGGCCACCACGTAAAGCTCGCTGGATTCCTTGCGGCTTGCGGGCGGCTTGGCATGGCGCACCTGGGTAAACAGGCGCTTGAGTTCAGCGAGCATCTGCTTTTCCGACCCGCCCTGGAACACCTTGGCCACGAACGCGCCGCCGGGGGCGAGAATGCGCGTGGCAAAATCCAGTGCCAGCTCGGCCAGGCCGATGATGCGCAGGTGATCGGTCGGCGCATGGCCCGTGGTGTTGGGCGCCATGTCGGACATGACCACGTCGGCCCGGCCACCGAGCAGTTCCGTCAGGCGGTCCGGCATGTCGGGGTCATTGAAATCCCCTTCGATGATGGTCGCACCCGGCACCGGGTCAACCGGCAGCAGGTCCACGCCCACCACCCTGGCCGCGCCGCGCTTGACCGCGACCTGCGTCCAGCCGCCCGGTGCCGCGCCAAGATCGACGATGCGCGTGCCGGGCGTGATCAGGTGAAAACGGTCATCAAGTTCGATCAGCTTGAAGGCCGCGCGTGAGCGCCAGCCCTGCTTCTGGGCGGCCTGCACGTAGGGGTCGTTGAGCTGTCGTTGCAGCCAGCGGTGCTGGGCGGTGGTGCGCCCGCGGGCTTTCTTTACGGTTACGGTCTTGGTGCGGTTGGACTGGGCGGCCTGTCCGTCACTGGCGCTGTCACCGCCGGGAGTGAGACTGCTGGTACGGGCCTTGCCCGGAATGCGGGTGGTGGAACGCTGCTTCATGACGGGACGCGGTCAGGGACTGACCTGGTGCTCCAAACGATTGTACAGGGAAAAGGAAGGCGGCGCGGTGGCTGGGGCCGCCTGTCGCCTGCGGTTGCCAATCATGCGTAAAAGCAGCCCGTCGCGCAATCCCCGGTCGGCCACGGTCACGTCCGCCATGGGCCATGTGGTGACGATGGCCTCGAATATGGCGCAGCCCGGCAGGATGTAGCGCGCGCGCTCCGCCCCGATTATGGGGTTGCGCACCAGCCCCTCGAGCCCGCCCGTGCGCAGGGTGTCGATCATGCTCAGGGCGCGGGGCACGGACAGGGCGGAGCCATCAATGCTGGCCCGGTCGTAACGCCCCTGGCCCAGTGCAAGGCTGGCCAGCGTGGTCACGGTGCCGCTGGTGCCCAGCAGCATGACATTCTGGCGCGCGATTTCACGCGCGATGCAGTGCACGTCATCAAAGCCGCGCAGCACGTCGCTGATTTCGGATACGACGCCGTGGTAGCCCCGATCGGTAAAGATGTCGGCGCCATGGCGCTCGGCCAGGGTCATGATGCCCACCGGCAGGCTGACATAGCCCGAAAGGTCGTGGCTTCCGGCTTCGCGGTCGATGCGCGCCCAGGCGATCTCGGTCGAGCCGCCGCCAATATCGAACAATAGCCCGCGGCTGGTGCCCGCATGCCCGCCCTGCAGCAGCGAGGTGCAGGCCGCAAGGGCAAGCTCTGCTTCCTCCCGCGCGGAAATGACAGAAATGTCGAGCCCGGTCTCGCGCAGCACACGGCCGATGAACTCCATGCCATTGGCCGCCCGCCTGCACGCCTCGGTGGCGATGGCGCGGTGACCGTGCAGGTCATACAGCCCCATGCGGGCCACGCAGGCCTGAAGGGCGGCGAGCGTGCGCTCCATCGCGGCATCGGCGAGCTGGCCTGAATGGTGCAGCCCTTCACCAAGGCGCACGGCGCGGCTGAAACTGTCGATCACGCGAAGGCCGTGTTCGCCCGCGCGGGCAATGAGCAGGCGGCAGTTGTGGGTGCCAAGGTCTATGGCGGCATAAAGCGGCGCGCGCATCAAGCGGCGGTGCACGGCAGGCGGGAAAGGGGCAATCCCTGCCTGCGGGCGTATCTTTGCACTGTGCGGCTGCTGGACCATGTTCATCCCAAACCCGTTTGGCGGCCAAGGTATTACCTATTGTGTTGAGTGTTCTGCGCAAAACGCAAGACAAAAGAGAAAAGTTTATAAAAATGCGCGCAAGGGGGTTGCACCCCCCGGAGCGGGCGGGTATATGCCTGATCACCGCAGCGCATCGCGCCGCTCTCTCCTTGCTGGGGGATAGTTTAGCGGTAGAACTACCGGCTCTGACCCGGTCAGCCCTGGTTCGAATCCAGGTCCCCCAGCCAAAGAGATCTCTTCTTGATAAAACTGATAAGTTTTTTCTCTGCAGGCAGGCTGAAAAGTCCGTGCAGGGAATGGTCTGTCATTATGACAAATGGTCTGGCGAGGCTTTTTTCAGAAAGTTTCAGGGACCGCCGTGCAATCGGTTGCGTCAATGGCGGGGCTATCAGCGAAGGATGGCGAAGCAGGCAGCTCACCTGTCTGGTGATGACGCCTTCCAAGAGACTGTCTGCAAAGTTGGCCCGGAAAACATCCAGCAAACATAGGGAAGTTTTTGGTGAAGCTTTTTTAAAAAAAGCAGTGCCCAGAACTTTTTATCATTTTTTATCAATGAGTTGCTTTCGAGCGGCATCTAAAATCATTATCATATAGAGTAAGGTAACGGGTCTGGCTGTCCCCGGTCGAGGATCGCCAGTGCGGGTCAGCTCATGCGTGTCATGACCGAAGGCTTGATGCCATTCACGGCTGGCCAGAATTCATATGTTTTTCTGTAATATAAAAAGTAATGCAAGCATTCCTTTTAGTAATAAATTTATAGGATAAATATTTTTTTCATAATTTGGTTTTTCCTGCGCCTGGGGTGGGAAAATCCTTGCATGGCCTGGCCTATAGCGCCCTTTCGCATTGAATCATATTTATTAAATAATGATTTCATCTGTTACATGATTTGCGAAATTCGTGGCCTGTCCCTACAGCGGTTGTACTATTCATGCGGGCAGGGGCCTTGTCTCGGCGGACATTTTCTGTTCGGCTAAGAAACATATTTTTTATTGTGCAGGATTTCCGCATGAACAGGATGATGAGCTTCGGTCTGTCTATGCGCTACCTCGGCTATCATGCGGCAAGTTGGCGTCATCCTGATGCAAACCCGCGTGGCGGCATGCAGTTCGCGCATTTTGCTGAAGTGGCCCGCAAGGCGGAAGCCGCCGGGTTTGACATGCTCTTCCTCGCGGATGGTATTGGCATCCGTACCGTTGACAGCCCGGTGGGCGCGCTGGCCCAGACAGCCCAGACGGCCGATCTCGAGCCCCTGACCCTGCTGTCTGCCCTGTCGGCGGTGACAACCAATATCGGCCTCGTGGCCACGGCCTCCACAACCTATAACGAGCCTTTTCATGTGGCGCGCAAATACGCCTCGCTTGACCGGATCAGTGGCGGGCGTGCCGGGTGGAATATCGTCACGTCATGGTCGGAGGCGGAAGCATGGAATTTCGGACGTGATACCCATCTGGGCTATGCCGAGCGCTACGAGCGCGCCTATGAATTCGCCGATGTGGTCGAAGGGCTGTGGCATTCATGGGGCACGGACGCCATCGTGGCGGACAAGAAAACCGGCATTTTCCTTGATACCAGCCGCCTGCGCGTACTGAACCACAAAGGCCCGCATTTTCGCGTGCGGGGGCCGCTTGACGTGCCACCAAGCCCGCAGGGGCACCCGGTCATGGTGCAGGCGGGCGCATCCGATGCGGGCATCGAACTCGCCGCGCGCAAGGCCGAAGTGGTCTATGCGCTGCCGCATGATTTGCAGATGGCCGAAAGCTATTCCCGCCGCCTGCGCGGCGCGCTCGAGCAGCATGGCCGCGACCCGCGCGGCATCCGCATCCTGGCGGGCATCACGCCCTATATTGGCGCGACCATGGCCGAGGCGCAGGAAAAATACGATGCTATGAATGCCCTGATCCTGCCGGAACTCGGGTTGTCCTATCTTTATGCCCAGTTGGGCGACCTCTCGGCTTTTCCGCTCGATGGCCCGGTGCCTGATCCGGTCGATCCGCGCGTGCGCAGTATTGCGCAGGGACTGATCACCATGGCGCGGTCACGCAACATGACCATCCGCCAGCTTTATAATTTCATTGCCGCCGGTTTTGGCTCGCGCGTGGTGATCGGCACGCCAGAAAGTATCGTAGATGAAATGCAGGAATGGTTTGAAACCGGGTTTGTTGACGGTTTCAATCTGTGCCCCGCATTGTTGCCGATGGATATTGATTCGTTCTCAAATCATATCCTGCCTGAACTACGCCGCCGGGGTCTGGCGCGCACGGGTTATGCAGGCTCCACATTACGCGCAAACCTGGGCCTGCCCATGCCGGGCTGCTGTTACCCCGCCTGAGCACCGCAGGCATTTTAGGGTTCAGGCGCGTGACGGGAACGGCATGACGCAACGGGTTCCGCCCTGATGCGCGGGTGTCGCGCATGCCGCCGGTTCACGGGGGCGTATGGGGCCTGCCCGGTAACAATGGTTCTGCACATTCGCTGACAACATCAATATCGCCGTGCCGCCTTGGCGCGCAGGGCAGGGGAACGTCTCATCATGCGGATATCCAACTGGAAGGCCGTTGTCGGCTCAATCTGCGGAAATGCCATGGAATGGTATGATTTCATGGTCTTTTCCTACATGGTATCGCTCATCGGGCCGTTGTTCTTTTCGGGCGCGGATGTGGGCGCGCATGTCATCCTGCTCTCCACCGCGCTTTTTGGTGTCGGGTTTGTAACCCGTCCACTCGGTGGCATCGTGCTCGGGGGATATGCCGACAGGCATGGCACCGCAGCGGCCATGGTGCTGGGCATGGGGATCATGGCGCTGTCCATCGCCCTGATCGCCTTCGCGCCAACCTATGCGCAGGCGGGTAGCGTGGGGGTGTGCTTTCTTGTAGCGGGCCGTCTGTTGCAGGGGTTCTCGGCCGGGGGTGAGTTTGCCACGTCCACCACGTACCTGATCGAGGCCGCGCCGCCGGGCCGCCGGGCCTTTTATGGGTCGTGGCAGATGATGGGCCAGCTTTTTGCCCAGATCCTTGGTGGCACCGTTGGCTATGTCATTACCAGTGCGTTCACCCCCGGCCAGATTGCGGGCTATGCATGGCGCATTCCGTTCCTGATCGGGCTGTTTATCCTGCCTGCCGTCCTGATCATGCGGCGCAGGACCATGGGGCAGGGGCAGGCAGCACGGCATCATGTTGCGGCCCGCCTGCCGCTTGCCGGGATCATGCGCGACATGGCGGCACAGTGGCGCGCCGTGCTGTCGGTCATGGGGCTGGTGTCAAGTACGTCCGTCTCGCTGTACGTGCTGTTTGGTTATACGGTAACCTATGCCACCCAGACGCTGCACCTGCCCATGAAAGGGGCGTATCTGGTGCAACTGTCTGCGGCACTGGGCATGATGCTGATCGTGCCCGCAAGCGGGTGGCTGGCCGACAGGATCAGCGCGCGGCGCATGCTCTTCTGGGCGCTGTTTGTCTATTTTCTTGAAATCTGGCCGCTTTATGCATGGCTGGTGGCCCGGCCATCGCTGCTGCGGCTGGTGGTCATGCAGGTCGGGCTTGCCATTCCCACCGCCGTGTTCCTTGCCACGTATTGCACGATTATCGTCACCGTGCTGACCGGCAGGCATCGGGTAACGACACTGGCGACTGCGCATAACATCGCGGTCATGGTTGTCGGCGGGCTGTCGCAGTTCGTTGTGACATGGCTGCTGCATGTAACGGGAGCGGCGATTGCGCCCGCGTTCTTCGTGTCCGTGGTCATTGCGATGGGCACGGTCTCGGCCCTGTATCTTGTGCGCTCGGAGCATAAGGCGCCACGGTCGTCTTTCGTGCCCGATCCGCTTGCGGTGCGTAACGGAAAATGAACCGATGGCCTCTCCACTGCTTGCGGGGGAGAGGCTCGTGACGCGCCAGGAGCGCCCTAGCGCTGGCGCCGTGTGGACAGGATCATGGAGGACATGGTCCGCTCCACGCCATCAAGGCTGCCAATCTCGTCAATCACGGTATCAAGCCGCGTGATGGAACGCGCTTCCACCATGACGATCATGTCGAAATTGCCACTGACCGAATAGATCGTGCGCACCTCGGGGATGCGGCGCAGCAGGGTCTGTACGGAGGCGGTATATTTGGGGCTGAGTGTCACCAGCATATGCGCGCAGACATAGCTCTCGGCGTAGGCTGCGGCCAGCCGCAGGGAATAGCCTTCGATCACGCCCTGGCGCTCAAGCTTTTCCAGCCGGCTCTGCGCGGTTGAGCGCGAAATGCCCAGCCTGCGCGCCACGAGTGCTACGGGCATGCGGGCGTTTTCGCGCAGCAGGTTGATCAGTTCCTCTTCTGCCGGGTTGATCGTCGTTTTGCCTGATATGCTCATTATTATGCCTGATATAAATGTCGTTATAGTCAGATTTATGCTACGATCTGGCAACGATGCATGTCACTCTTTTTCATGTCCAACCGACGGATTAAGGATTGAGCATGACGAAAGAGATCGCAGTAATCGGGGCTGGGCGGATTGGTTCCGTTATTGCCGATATGCTTGCGGATACAGGTGATTATACTGTCACCCTGTTTGATGCCTCCAGCCAGATCATCGCTGCCCTGCAGCCGCTTGCCGGTGTCATGGTGCAGCAGCTCGACATTACGGATGACGCCATGCTGGCGCAGGCGCTGCATGGCAAGTTCGCCGTGCTGAGTGCGGCCCCTTTCTACCTGACCGCGCGCATTGCGCAGGTGGCGGTCGAGGCTGGCGTGCATTATCTTGACCTGACCGAAGATGTTGCCAGCACCGGCCGGGTGCGGGCCCTGGCGCAGGGCGCACGCACGGCCCTGATCCCGCAATGCGGTCTTGCTCCCGGTTTCATCACCATCGTGACATCATGGCTCGCAGCACAGTTCGACACCCTGCACGATGTAAGCATGCGCGTGGGGGCGCTGCCCGAATATCCGTCAAACATGCTGAACTATAACCTCACATGGTCGCCTGATGGGGTCATCAACGAATATTGCGAACCGTGTGACGCGATTGTCGATGGCGTGATGCGCAAGGTCACGCCGCTGGAAAACGTGCAGGAGTTTTCCATGGATGGCACGCGTTATGAGGCGTTCAATACGTCTGGCGGCCTTGGTTCCATCTGCGAAATGCTCGAAGGCAGGGTGCGCAACCTCAACTACCTGACCATTCGCTACCCCGGCCATGCCCATCTGATGAAATTCCTCCTGCGCGACCTGCGGCTTGCCGAGCGCCGCGATGTGATGAAGGACATTCTGGAATACGCCGTGCCAGGCACCATGCAGGACAAGATCATCATTTTCGTCACGGCCACCGGGCACAAGGATGGCGCGTTCATGCAGAAAAGCTATGCCAGCACCATTCATGGCATGGACATTGGCGACCGCCCACGCACCGCGATCCAGGTCACGACGGCAGCCGGGATCTGCACGGTGCTCGACATGCTTGCCAAAGGGCAGATTGCGGATGCGGGCTTCGTATATCAGGAAAACATCAAATACGAATCCTTCATCAACAACCGTTTTGGCCGCGTTTACGCACAGGGCTGACAGGGCGGAATGGTCGGGAACATCCGTGCCTATTCTGTAAAGGAATAGTTTGATGAGATGTTTTCCCTTCCATATTGTTACTTATACGATATGATATTCTCAAATTGAACGTAGTCATTTCCGTGCTTTGTTTACTTGTTTATGGAAATAAAAAAGTAATTTCAAAGTATGGATCTATGCAGCAGGAAAAGAAAAATGAACAAAATCTGGGCCGGTAGCCAGCCGCAGGTCTGTGTGGGTCATGCTTATTATGACCTCAAGGGTGAGATGGAAAAGCGGCCCAACCCGCCGCCATGCACCCAGGTCAAGACGCTGAAGGATCTTGAGGCGGTCATCGGTGAGGCGGAAGTGCTGGTCATTTCCATGCTGTGGAAGAACCATCTCCTTGACCTTGCCCCCAAGCTCAAACTGGTGCAGTCGGTCAGTGCCGGTGTCGATCATTACGATCACGACAAATTTCGCGCGCGTGGCATCCATCTGTGCAGTGCGCAGGGCGTGAACGCCAATGCCGTATCCGACCATGCGCTGGCCCTTATGCTCAGCCTGTCGCGCCGTCTGTACGAAGCGCGTGACGACCAGCATAATTCCTTCTGGCGCCCGACCAGCACCGACCAGGCGACCCGCCTGCAGGAGCTTAACGGCAAGACCGTCCTGATCGTGGGTTTTGGTGGCATCGGTGCCCGTGTCGCGCGTCTGTGCCAGGCGTTTGGCATGAACGTGATCGCCATGCGCCGCCGTGTCACGGCGGATGCTCCGGCAGGCGTGCGCATGATCACCAATGACAAGTTTATCGAAACCCTGCCGCAGGCCGACATGGTCGTGCTGACCTGCCCGCTCACGCCCGAGACGTTTGGCATGGTGGGCGTGGAAGCACTCGCCGCCATGCGTCCCGATGCGCAGTTGATCAATGTCGCGCGCGGCAAGGTGGTGGACGAGCAGGCGCTGATCACGGCGCTCGAGAAAGGCCAGATCGCTGGCGCCGCGCTTGATACCTTTGTGGAGGAGCCGCTGCCTGAATCTTCTCCGCTGTGGAAAATGCCCAACGTGATCGTTACGCCGCATGCCGCGGGCGAGACCCAGTTTTATGAGCGGAATGTGGTTGATATTCTGATGAAGAATATCAGCGCTCTTGAAAATGGCACTGCGTTGACAAACCAGATTGTCTGACCCTTCGAAGCGATTGATTTATATCGGATACCAATTAATATCGACTTGATAACGAAATGGGTCGCGCGGCTATCCTTGCCATAATGGAATAGTCGCGCAGGACAAGGAGAGTACGAAATGACAACGCGCCGTGATCTTGTTTCCAAAATCGCTTTGGGGTCCGTGGTGGCGGCGGGTGCATTGCGTGCTGCTCCTGCCCGCGCCGACAGCGCGGGCGAAAACCGCCTCGACCGCATCCGTCGCACAGGCAAGATGCGCACGGCGGCGGTCGTGGGGGCGGAGCCGTTTTTTCATAAGGACATCATGGGCGGCGGCTGGTCGGGCGCGTGCGTCTCCATGGCGCAGGATCTTGCAAAGTCGCTTGGTGTTGCGTGTGAAATCGTCGATGCCCAGTGGGGCGGGGCGGTGATGGACCTGCAGAGCGACAAGATCGATGTCATGTTCGCCCTCAGCCCCACGCCGCAGCGCGGGCTGGTGGTGCAGTTCAGCAACCTCATGATCGACAACACCTTTACCGCCATCGTGCGCAATGGCCTTGAGGTGAGCAAGTGGGAAGACCTGAACAGGCCTGAAGTCCGGGTCGCGTTCGATGTGGGGTCTTCGCACGATATTTTTGTCAACCGTGCACTGCCGAAGTGCACCAAGGTGGCCGTGCAGTCTCCTACCGATACGATCATGGCGTTGCAGACCGGCCGTGCCGACTGCGTGGTGCAGGTCATCGCGATTGCGGCCGTGATGCATGCGCGCGCGCCCAACGTGGGCACCCTGATCGTGCCGCAGCCCATGATCGGTCAGCCCACCTGTGTCGGGGTGCCGGTTGAAAGCGATCCCCGCTGGCTGACCTATATCAATAACTGGCTGCTCTACAGCCGCTCGGAGGGAATTATCCGCCAGTGGATGTTCGAGGCCATGACAAGCCAGGGCGTAAAGATCGAGAGCCTGCCGCCGGGCCTCAGTTTCTGATTGCCATCGTGGTGAAGAGTGGGGTCAACATGCGCGAAAGTAGCCGATAATGTCTTACCAGTGGGATTTTGGCCTTGTCTGGCATTACGCACCACTATTGGGAACCGGTATTGAATATACCCTGGGCCTTACGGTTGTTACTTCCGTAATCGGCATGGTGATCGGCACCTGCCTCGCCCTGTGCCAGCAGAGCCGGATGTGGTTCATATCCGTGCCGCTGGGCATGGTGTCGGAAGTGTTCCGATGTACGCCATCGCTGGTGCAACTGATCTGGTGCTATTACGCGCTGCCCATCGTGCTGGGCATTACCCTCTCGCCCATGGCCGCGGCCCTGCTGGCCCTGTCGATCTATGGGGGCGTGTTTTACGGCGAGATCTTTCGCGCGGGGCTGCGTTCGATCGATCCGGGGCAGTGGGATGGCGCGCGCGCGCTGGGCATGACGTCATGGACCATGATGCGTCGCGTCATCCTGCCGCAGGTGCTGCGGCGCATGGTGGGGCCGATGGTCAGCCAGACGGTGCTGCAGCTCAAGAATACATCGCTTGTTTCCGTCGTGACGGTGCCGGATCTTGTCTATCAGGGGCAGATGGTTGCTTCGGCCACCTATCGCCCGCTGGAAGTATACACGACCATTGCCATTCTTTATTTCCTGATCCTCTTCCCCCTGACCCAGCTGTCTCGGCTGCTGGAACGGCGGTGGGCCTGATGCGATCCGTGGCGGAGAATTCATAATGTCGCAACAGCCTCCGATGATCCAGATCACCAATCTCAGCAAGGCCTACGGCAAGAATACCGTGCTGCATGATATCTCGCTGGATGTGCCGCAGGGCGGGAGCGTGGCGCTGATCGGGCCGAGCGGGTCGGGCAAGTCAACACTGCTGCGCTGCATCAACCTGCTTGAAGAGCCAAGTGCGGGCAGCATCCGCGTTGACAGCCAGGTCATGGAATTCGGGCCGCGCAGCCAGCGCCCCGGCGGTGCCAGGCTTGCCGGTTTCCGGGCCGAGACTGGCATGGTGTTCCAGTCCTTCAACCTGTTTCCCAACATGACGGTGATCGAGAACGTCATGGCCGGGCCGCTTTATGTCAAGCATGTGCCACGCGATGCGGCGCGCGCGCAGGCGCTTGAACTGCTTGATCGCGTGGGCATGGCGCACAAGGCGGATGTTTCGCCCTCCAACCTGTCGGGCGGGCAGAAGCAGCGTGTCGCCATCGCACGGGCTTTGGCCATGCAGCCCAAGGTCATGCTGTTTGACGAGGCGACCTCCGCACTCGATCCCCAGCTTGTGGGTGAGGTGCTTGGCGTCATGCGCGACCTTGCGGCGGCTGGCATGACGATGGTTGTCGTAACCCATGAAATGGCGTTTGCGCGTGATGTTGCCGATACGGTTGTGTTCATGAGTGGTGGCTACGTGGTGGAAAAAGGCCCGGCCCATGACGTGATCGAGAACCCGCAGGAAGACAGGACCAAAGAATTCCTTCGTCATTTTCACGTCGGTCGTAACTGAAAACCATCAATTCCTGTGCGGAGATGAAAGTCATGTCGCAACATGTTGTTGTTGTCGGGTCCGGCATTGTCGGCACCGTGGTGTCGATTGCCCTAGCCCGCAAGGGGCACCGGGTGAGCGTTATCGGGGCGGACCAGCCCGACTCGTGCGAGATGGCCAGCTACGGCAATGCCGGCTGGCTCAATCCGGGTTCGGTCGTGCCACTGTCCATGCCCGGCCTGTGGCGCAAGGTGCCCGAATACCTGCTCAACGCCAATGGTCCGCTCACGCTGCGCCTGTCTGCCGTGCCGCAACTGGCCTCGTGGCTGGTGCGCTTCATGGCGGCGGGCTGCACGCCACGCCGGGCGCGCGCCATAGCGGCGGCCCTGCGGCCCTTCCTGCATGATGCGCTGGAGCGGCACGAGGCCCTGGCCAGGGAGGCGGGTGTGCCGGAGATGATCAAGGGCGGCGGCCTGCTGATCGTGTATCCGGACCGCGCGGCCTATGGGGCGGATGCGCTTGGCTGGTCGATGCGGCGCGACAATGGCGTGGCATGGCGTGAGCTTGAAGGCGAAGAACTTCGCACGCTGTGCCCCGGCCTGAGCGAACGTTATCAGTTCGGCGCCCTGATTACCGATGGTGGCTACTGCACCAGCCCGGGCGGTTATACCAGCGCGCTGGCAACCTATGCCGCAGGGCTTGGGGTGACGCAGGTGAGCGGGCGTGTCAGCGGCTTTCGCAAAAGTGGCGGGCAGGTGCTGGCGGTGGAGCATGCCGGTGGCGAGATCGCCTGTGACCGCGTGGTGATTGCAGGCGGTATCGGCACGACGGAACTGGCGCGCATGCTGTCTGATACGGTGCCGCTGGTCAGCGAGCGCGGCTACCATGTGCAGGTATCGGCGCAGGATGTGGCGCTGCCGGTCCCGACCATGATGTCGGATCTCAAATTCGGCATTACCCCGATGGGCAACGAGATCCGCGGGGCAGGGCAGGTGGAGTTCGCCCGCCGTGGCCGCGCGCCGGACTGGCGGCGCGCGCGCATCATTCTCGAATGCATCCGTGCCTCCTTTCCGTCAGCCCGGATCGAGAGCTTTGAAAAAGTGGCGCGCTGGATGGGCAACCGCCCCTCCACGCCTGACTGCCTGCCGGTCATCGGGGTGTCGCCCCATGCATCCAATGTCGTCTATGCCAGCGGGCACGGGCATCTTGGGCTGGTCAGTTCGCCCTATACGGCCGATATCGTGGCGGACCTGATCGATGGCGTTTCGCGCACCGACATCAAGCCCTACGACCCGGCGCGCTTTTGCCGCTTTCGCCTGTAAGCGCGCGGGGGAGTGGAGCGCCTGTGCCTGAGCAAATGACAACAAGCCCTCCGCGCCCGGCACCATACGGGCATGTCATGGCCATGGCAGCCATTGTCATGGCCGTGCTGCTGTCGGTCCTCGACTATGCGGTTGCCAATATCGCCCTGCCCACCATCACGCGGGAACTCGGGGCCAGCCCTTCGGCTGGCGTGTGGGTGGTCAATGCCTACCAACTGGCGGGTTGCGCGCTCATGCTGCCACTGGCCACATGGTCGGAAAAGATTGGCGCCGTAAAGCTGTGCCAGATCGGGCTGGTCATTCTCATGGCGGGTTCCGTGCTGTGCGCATGGGCGCCGAACCTGCCGGTCATGGCGGTGGCGCGCATGACCCAGGGCGTGGGGGGCGCGTGCATCATGGCGGTCTATGCCGCACTGGTGCGTGCTGTCTGCCCGCCGCAGCGCATTGGCCAGGGGCTGGCCATGACGGCGCTGGCCACTTCGCTGGGGGTGGCGCTCAGCCCATCGGTCGCGGCACTGATCCTGATGTTGGGGTCATGGCGGTGGCTGTTTCTGTTCAACCTGCCCTGTGGCCTGATCACGCTGGCATTCGTGCTGAAGTGCCTGCCGCCCATTCAGGGCCAGCCCCGGCGGATGGATGGCCTGGCCATCGGGTTGAATATCGTCACGTTTACCGCCTTTCTCATCGGGGCCGACATGCTGGCGCATGGCGAGGCGGCTGGCATTGGCGCGGGACTGGTGCTGGCAGGCGTGGTGGCGATGGGTGTTCTGGTCATGCACCAGAAAAACATGGCTACCCCCATGCTGCCGCTTGACCTGCTGGGCATCCCGGCCTTCCGCACCGGGTTCGTGACGTGTTTCCTGGCCTACGTGGCCGCGAATTTCTACATGATCTCCATTCCCTTCACGCTGAATGGCCTGTTTCATCGTTCCGCCATTGAAACGGGGCTGCTCATCATGCCCTGGCCAGGTAGCATGGTGCTGATGGCCCCGGTGGTCGGCCGTCTGGCGGACCGGTATTCCGCAGGCTGTCTGGTCTCGATCGGGCTGTTCATGACCGGGGTTGGGTTCCTGCTGGTCAGGCTCCTGCCGCCAGATGCCGGCAATCTCAACATCATGTGGCGTTTCGCGGTGGCGGGCATGGGCTACAGCCTGTTCACGTCACCCAATAACCGTTCAATGGTTGTGGCGTCTCCGGCGAGCCGCTCATCAAGTGCCAGCGGCATGATTTCCATCAGTCGTATTCTTGGCCAGACCTTTGGCGCAATCGGGGTGGCCTTCATCCTGGCCCGGGTCAGGGTCAATCCGGCGCTGCACTGCCTTGAATGGGCAACAGCGACCGCCTGGGTCGCGGCACTCATCAGCGCCTCGCGCCTGCGGCGCCCCCAAGCAGGGAGAATGGTTTCGTCGTAAATCAAGAGGGAAGGGGAGACGGCCATGTTGTTACCACGTCGGGTTATACCATCGATTTCAGAAATGATTGCTTTCGAGGCTGTGGCGCGGCATGAAAACTTTAGCGCGGCGGCGGAAGAACTGTATCTGACCCAGGGCGCCATAAGTAAACAGATACGCAGTCTGGAACTGACGCTTGGGGTTTCCCTGTTTGACCGGCGGCGCAAGCGCCTGGTCCTGACCCGCCAGGCACGTTTGCTCCTGCCTTCCATTGCCTCGATCATCGAGCAGATCAGCAGCACGACCTACAAGATCATCTCGTCCTCGGACAAGACGAACAATATAAACCTTTCCGTTTTTTCAACTTTTTCCTCACGCTGGCTTATTCCACGTTTTGCCCGGCTGTTTGCGCAGTATCCTGATTTCAATGTCAATGTTTCCACTGTTTTTGAAGCATTCACCTTTGATGACACGGATTGCGATGTCGCCATTCATTACGGTCAGGCCGTATGGCCGAATGGTATTCTCTATCATCTGTTTGACGAGATCATCATACCGGTGTGCAGCCCGGCCTATCGGGAGAAGACGGGTTTCAGCAAACCCGAAGATTTTAACCGGATCAACCTGATACAACTCACCACCCGCCCGGGACTGTGGGAATACTGGCTGTCACATGCGGGGATCAAGACCAGCAAACCATTGCATGGCAATATATTTGACCAGTTCAATGCAACCATAGAAGCCGCATTGAGTGGGCTTGGTGCTGCCCTCGTGCCGCATATTTTCGTTGAGCGCGAATTGCGCGAGGGCAAGCTCGTCGTGCTGTCAGATGAGTTGCTGAAAGGACAGGGCGCTTACTATGCTGTAATCCCGACCGAGAAACAGAATAACGCATCCATCATGCAGTTTATTGAATGGATCAGGAAAGAAAGTGCGGAATACCGGATCAACACCGCATTTCATGAATAAAAAGGAACGAAAATGACAGACGTACAATACATCGATCAGAATGCCCGTCGCTCGCGCGCGGTCATTGCAGGCAATACGGTTTACCTTGCGGGCTGCACGGCGGCTGACCGTTCACGCGATGCCGCGGGCCAGACGGCGCAGATCCTTGAAACGATCGAAGGCGTGCTTGCCCAGGCGGGTACGGATAAGGGCCATATTGTAAATGTTACGATCTGGCTGTCGGACATGAAGAATTTTGATGCGATGAATGGCGTTTATGACAACTGGATTGTCAAGGGACGTGCGCCCGCGCGATGCTGTGGGGAAGTCAGGCTAGCATTGCCCGACATTCTGGTGGAAATCATGGTTGTGGCGGTCAAGCCGTAATACCGGGTTTTCATTTGCATAAAGCCCGGCAGGGGCGGATATGTTCCGCCCCTGTTTTCTGTCCAGACTGTTTTTAACAGCGGTGTTTGTCGAAGCGTTGTGAGCAGGGCTGCACCAGAAACGTACCTGTTGTTTCGGAACTGGCCTGTTTCAGGTGGCCTCGCAAAAATAAAAAATCGTCCCTGTAACGTGTAATAACGTTATTGACTTGAAACGATATGAATTGCGTGTTGTAAACGCTACATATTGTTAAAAATAAGACAAAAAATAATGGTTGGGTGAATTTTTTTCCGCGTTAGTTTCTAGCCTCCCGGCCAATATATGTTATCGTAACTTAATCGAAACGTAATTGCAGGCGCTAAGGTGACAGCAAGCGGTTCGACTTTCTTTTAAGTGCGCTGGAAGTGTTATCGCGTCGGCCTGTAACCCGTAAGCTGGAGAGCAATGTTGTGGTGAAACGACTTATATGGAAAAAAAGTCTGTTTTCCGCTGGGGCGGTTCTTATGGTCGGGAGTGCCCTTACGCCACTCAGGGCCGGGGCACAGACCGCGTCCTCGCCTGTCATGACTTCGAGCCATGCCAAGCCGAAACCGGTGCCTCGCGCGCATGCTTCCACCGCCACTGCGGCGCATGTCGCGCTGCACCCGGAATCCATTTCCGTGTCTGGCGTGCGGCGGGTCAACTCGGCCCTGTCCGATTCAACGCAGGTGCACAGCACGACTGCTGTGCAGGTCGTCAGCGCCGAACAGCTCAAGCAGACTGGCGAGACCAACGTCATGGCCGCGCTCGAGCAGTTGACGCCGTCACTCAGTTCGCCGTCCTTCAGTGGTCTTGGCGCCAATGGTTTCGTGCGCACCATGCAGTTGCGCAACCTGTCGGCTGACCAGACCCTTATTCTCGTCAATGGCAAGCGGCGGCATCTGACGGCAAACTTCAATGCCAATGCCGGGCCGAACAGCGGCACCGAACCGGCTGACATTTCGCTGATCCCCATTACGGCAATCGACCATGTCGAGGTCATTACCGATGGCGCAAGCGCGCTGTACGGCCAGGAAGCCATTGCGGGCGCGGTCAATATTGTCCTGAAAAAAGATACTCATGGTGGTGTCTTCAATATTCAGAACAGTGGCTATTACGCGGGTGATGGCCAGGCGGTTGATGGCTCGGCCAGCTACGCCATACCGCTTGGCCATAACGGCGGCTTCATGGACCTCGCGGGTCAGGTGACGCACAGCCAGCCCACCAACCGTTCAGGCATTTATGAAAAGGCGGGGGATCCGCAGTCGGGGCAGAACCTGAACCGCATGATGGGCATGGGCCGCCAGATGCTCGAGACTTTCTCGGCAAACGGCGAAATGCCGATCACGCCCGATGTCAAGGCCTACCTGACCGCCACCTATTCGCATCGTGACTACGAAACGCCGCAGACCATCCGTTCGGCTGCAAACGTCAACACCATTACCGAATTCTACCCCAACGGGTTCCAGCCCGTCATGGGCCTGACGGAAGATGACTTTCAGGTCAATGGCGGCTTCCGTGGCAAGGATTTCCATAAATGGTCATGGGACACATATGTAACGTATGGCCGCGACTACCAGAACTACCGCACGCTTGATTCGGATAACGCGACCTACGGGCTGAACAGCCAGACCTCGTTCTACGATGGCTCCAACATTGCAACGGAACTCGTGGCCGGTGGCAAGATGTCGCGGAACTTCAAGGTCGGGTTCCTGCCCAAGCCGATCAACTTCATGTTCGGCGGCGAATATCGTCATGATACGTTCCAGCTTGAAGCCGGTGACCTGCAGTCCTGGTCGGATGGTGGCATGCGGGCAGGGGCCACGCCGGGTGCTGGTGGTCATGCCGGTGCGGCTCCGGTCGATGCCAGCAACAGCTCGCGTGATGTATATGACGGGTACGCCAACGTTGACCTGTACGTTACGCCCAAGTGGGAATGGACCCTTGGCGGGCATGTCGCGCATTATTCCGATCTCAACAAGACAGCGGAAACCGGCACGGTCGGCACGCGCTACAACTTCAACAAGCGCTGGGCCATCCGGGCCAGTGTTGGCGTGGGCTACCGCCCGCCAACGCTCGGGCAGGAAAACTACTTCATCGTAACCGACTTCCCCACCTATGCCACATCGCAGCTGCCAGCGAATGGTGCCGCGGCCAAGGCGCTCGGTTCCAATGGGCTGAAGGGTGAAACGTCACGCAACTACAGCATCGGTGTCGATGCAACGCCGCTTGATAACTGGCACCTCTCGGCCAACCTGTACCGCATCGCCATTAACGACCGCATGGCGAACTCGACGCAGTTCACCAGCTATAATGGTACGCCGATTGGCGACATCCTGAAGAACTACGGCCTGGCGAGCGTGACATACGGGCAGTATTACATGAATGCGGCCAATACACTGACCTATGGCGGCGACGTGACGACCGACTATACGCTGCGTGTCGGGCGGATGGGCACGCTGCGCTTCAACATGGGCATCAACTTCGCTGATACCGAGATTTCCCATTACAATGTCTCGCAGCAGCTCTTTAACAGTTATGCCCAGAACACCCTGCTGCACACGGCCCCGAAAAACCGCGAGATGGTGGGCGTGCAGTGGAAGTGGAAGCGCCTGACAATCCGCGCGGAAGAAGAGCGCTACGGCACGGTCACCTATATTGCCAGCCCAAGCCTGCCGACTTCGCAGTGGACCGTGGTCAAGCCCGGCTACATCACCAACCTTGAAGTCGGTTACGATGTTCTTGACCGCCTGCATCTTGTCGCTGGCGCCAACAACCTGTTCAACTACTACCCCAACCAGGTCAACCATGCGGTATCGGTCAGCACGTCGAACGGGTCTTACAAGTATCCGTTCAACTCACCTTATGGCTTCATGGGTGGTTTCTACTATGTCAAGGCGTCCCTGCAGTTCTGATCGCTGAAAACAGAAAAAAACAAATAAAACGGAAATGGTACCTGTCGGGCAAAGCCTTGCCCTGACAGGTGCCATTATCCGCTTGTGAATTTTTTACAGGTCCAGGAGAGTGATATGGACGTCTATTCCGGCTTTTCACGTGCGCGGCGCATACAGGATATAGAAGTATCTGAAATCATCCGTATCGTTGCCGATGCCAATGCCCTGCGCAGGCAGGGGCGTGATGTCATTCTTCTGGCCGCGGGCGAGCCTGATTTCCCCACGCCGGATAATGTCAAGCTGGCCGCTATCGACGCAATCCTGTCAAACCAGACCCGCTATACGGCGCTTGACGGCACGCCCGCGCTGAAAGCGGCGATACAGGAAAAGTTCCGCCGCGAGAACGGGCTGTCCTTTGCGCTCAACGAGATCAGTGTCGGGCCGGGCGCCAAGCAGGTGCTTTATAACGTGCTGATGGCAACGCTGGACCAGGGTGATGAAGTCGTCCTCACCACGCCGTGCTGGACATCCTATCTGGACATGATCCGCATTGCGGGCGGCGTGCCCGTGACCTGCCCCTGTGCGGAAGACAGCGCCTTCCTGCTCACGCCCGAAAAACTGGAAGCCGCCATTACGCCGCGCACGCGCTGGCTGCTGCTGAACTCTCCCGCCAACCCCACGGGCGCCGTTTATGATGGTGGGGCGCTGGAAGCGCTGGCGGATGTGCTGCGCCGCCACCCGCATGTGGGCGTGATCTGCGATGACATTTACGAGCATCTTGTTTACGACGATGCCAGATTCGTCACGATGGCTTCAGTCTGCCCGGATCTGCGTGACCGCACGGTTACGATCAACGGGGTTTCCAAATCCTATTCCATGACCGGCTGGCGCATCGGGTTTGCAGGCGCGCCGCAGCCCATCATCGCCGCCATGGCCGTGGTGCAGAGCCAGAGCAGCTCCAACCCGTGCTCCATCAGCCAGGCGGCGGCGGCACAGGCCCTGTCCGGCCCGCAGGGCGTGCTGGCCGAGCGGCGGGCCGTGTTCTGCAACCGCCGTTCGATCGTGGTGGACGCTCTGAACGCCATGCAGGGCATTCACTGCCTGCTGCCCAAGGGTGCGTTCTACGCCTTTGCCAGTTGCCAGGGGCTGCTTGACCTGCCGCAGGTGCGGGCAAAAGGCATCACGACGGATAGCGCGCTGTGCCATTACTTCCTGCACGCGCATGAGGTGGCGATCGTGCCGGGTTCATGCTTCGCACTGCCGGGGTTCTTCCGTATTTCTTACGCGGCATCGGACCATGACCTGAAAACCGCCATGGCGCGGCTTGCGACGGCTGTCAGCCAGCTTGTAGCCTGATGAAATGATAAAGTGAGCACAGACAGATGACACGACCTGTAGTATCCGGCAGCCGCGTGGCGCATGGCGGCAAGGCTGTTTATGGTGTGAACCTTGGCGTTCTCATGCTCGATGCCCGCTTTCCCCGCATTCCGGGTGATATGGGCAATGGCGAGACATGGCCGTTCCCGGTGGAACTGCACATCATGCCCAATGTGACGCCTGAACTCGTCGTCATGGGCAACCCGCTTGATTACCTGCCCGTGGCCATTGAGTCCGCACGACAGATGATTGCCCGCGGGGTGAGCGCCATTACCACCAATTGTGGCTTTCTGGCGCTGTTGCAGCCACAACTTGCGGCAGCGCTTGATGTGCCGGTCGCGACATCATCGCTCATGCAGATCCCCTCGGTGCAGGCAACCCTGCCGCCGGGCAAGCGGGTCGGGGTGGTGACTGTTTCGGCCGCGACGCTGACACCGGCCCATTTCCGCGCGGTGGGCGCGCCTGAGGATACGCCCACATGCGGCACCGAAAACGGCAGGGAATTTTTCCGCGTTCTGATCCGGGCGGAAAAGGACGACCTGGATATCGACCTAGCCGAAGCCGATGTCGTGGCTGCCGCGCGTGAACTCATCGAGAAAAACCCCGATGTCGGGGCGATCGTGCTGGAATGCACCAACATGCCGCCCTATGCGGCCGCCGTTGCAGCCGCGACCGGCCTGCCGGTCTATGACATCTATACCCTCGTGACCTGGTTTGTGGGCGGGATTCGCCCGCGCGTCTTTCCCGTGCCGCAGCGTTACCTGAAGGCATAGGCCCGGACCGCCGCGCAGGGCACGCTTCTCCTTAACAGGACCGGAGGAAAATGGATGGAACTTGGTATCGAGGGGCGCAGGGCGATCGTGTGTGGCGCCAGCCGGGGCATCGGTCAGGCCATCGCGCTGCAACTGGCCCGTGAAGGGGTGGTGGTGAGCCTTGTCGCCCGCACCCGTGAAGGGCTGGCCGAAACAGCAGGCCAGATCAGCGCGGCTGGGCTGCCCGCGCCCCAGATCGTGGTGGCGGACCTGATGACGGAAGAAGGGCGCACGCATGTCATGACCTGCTGCCCCAGCCCCGATATCCTGATCAATAACGGTGGCGGCGCACCGCCCGGCGATTTTCGCGACTGGGCGCGGCCGGAATGGATTCATGCGCTTGACATGATGATGCTTGCGCCCATCGACATGATCCGCCGCGTGATGGATGGCATGATCGCGCGCGGATTTGGCCGGATTGTCAACATCACCGCGCGCAGCGTCAAGAACCCGCATGCGGTGCTTGGTCTTTCGGCTGCGGCGCGGACGGGGCTTGTCGCGTTCTCCTCCGGCCTGTCGCGGCAGGTTGTAAAGCATAATGTCACGATCAACAGCGTGCTGCCGGGCATTGTCGCCTCCGAGGCGCAGTTCAGCCATATCCGTGGCCTGAGTGCGATGACGGGACGCAGCTACGATGAACTCTGGGCGGAAAAGGCGCGGGCAAACCCCGCGGGCCGGTTTGGCACGCCGGAGGAAATTGCCTGCACCACGGCTTTCCTGTGCGGGGCGCAGGCCGGTTTCATGACGGGGCAGAGCCTGCTTGTCGATGGCGGCGATTATTCGGGCCTGTTCTGATCTGGTCCGTATCTGACATTGCGTAAACCTGAAATTGTCTAGGATAACCTCAATGACCCGCGTTTCTGATCCCATCATCGCCATGCGTGTTCATGTACTGCGCATGCCAACACTAGCCACGCATGCGCATGGTATTGGTGATGTATCATCCTTTGATACCGTTATACTTGAACTGAAAACCAGCAGTGGTATTACCGGATGGGGCGAGGCGTCGCCCTGGCCCGTCTTCACCGGCACGGTCGAAGCCAGTGTCGCGGCCCTGCATGTTTTCATGCGGCCTTACCTGATGGGGGCCGACCCCTGCCTGGTTGAAAAGCATCTTGCCGCCATGGACCGCATGGTCGTCAACTGCACGGAAGCCAAGGCGGCAGTGGAAATGGCCCTGCTCGACATCATGGGCAAGATGTCGGGGCTCTCGGTGGGCGACCTGATTGGCGGGCGCTGCCATGACGCCATTCCGCTGAGTTTTTCGGTCGCAAACCCGAATTATGATCTCGACCGCGAGACGGTAAAGGAATTCTACGCGCGCAATATCCGCATCTACAAGCTCAAGGCAGGGTTTGCCTCGCACGAATTCGATGTCATGCGCCTGCAGGACCTGCGCAATACTTATGGCAGCGAGATCGACCTGCGTGTTGACTACAATCAGGGCATGCATGCCTATGAAGCCATCCGCAGGCTCAAGGATCTGGAACGCTTCGACCTGACCTTCATCGAGCAGCCGGTGCCGCGCACCAATATCGAGGCCATGGCCCGCATCACCCAAGCGATCGACACGCCCATCCTGGCCGATGAATCCGTGTTCGGCCCGCGTGATGCGCTGACGGTTGTCAAGATGTAGGCCGCCGACCTGTTCAGCCTGAAAATCATGAAAAGTGGCGGCATCCGGCGCGGGCTGGAAGTTGCGGGCATTGCACGCGCGGCGGGCATCGGCGTGTATGGGGGCTGCATGCTGGAAACCGGCATCGCCCATATGGCGGGCCTGCACATGATGTCGGTCATTCCCGACCTGACATTGGGGTGTGAGTTCTATATGCCAACCTGCTTCCTTGTGGAGGATATTCTTGCCCATCCTTTCCCGGAGGTGGACGGCAAGATACAGGTTCCCAACAGCCCCGGCCTGGGCGTTGAGGTGGATATCGAGCGCCTTGCGCGTTACCGCACGCGGCTGTGGGAATAAAGGCACAGGCAGGATGTGGCAGGCTACTGGCCTGCCACATGTAACGATGACACCGGCTGAAGTATTTTTAACCGCGCCACCGCCATGTGACGGAAACGGGTTGCATGATGATGGGGGCAGGGAAGGCCACCGTGACCCGCCGGATGAACCTGCTCCTTCAAGGCAGCCGAAGATTTTATTTCCTGAAAGAAATATTCAGGAAAAACATGCCCAGTCCTGACCTGCGGATGTCCGATACGGGCTGATAACCGGCTGAAGCCAGGCGCGGTCCATGCAAGCACCTGATCGTGCAGCCTGTCCCATATCCCGGCCGCAGGAAACATGGCATTCATGCATGATTGCGTTTAGTCGAGAATTGTCATGTTCAACAGAATTCCGTCCCCGGGACCGGTAATGACTGCAAAGCGCCTGTCGTTCCAGAACAGTGGCCTCCCTGTAAAATGGTGCTGGCTCATTGTCCTTTCGGTTATTTTTACCGTTCCCCTGCATTACATGCATCTGCCTGCCGCGATCCTGATCGGCCCCATGTTTGCCGCCGTGGTCCTGGCCGTTCACGAGGCTGACCTGCCCATTCCCGCGCCCTGTTTCCTGCTGGCGCAGGGCATTGTGGGGTGCATGATCGCCCGGAGCCTTCAGCTTTCAATCTTTTCCGAGGTCATTGGCGAAGGCCCGCTTTTTCTGGGTGGGGTTCTGTGCGTCATTCTGGTCTGCACCCTGATCGGTTTCTGCCTGGCGCGCTGGAAGGTGCTGCCGGGCAGCACGGCGCTGTGGGGCGCATCGCCCGGCGCCGCCACGGCCATGACCCTGATGTCGCAGGCCTATGGCGCGGATATGCGGCTCGTCGCCTTCATGCAGTATTTTCGCGCAGCAGCAGTGGCCATGGCGGCTACCGTCATGGCGCGCAGCACGACCAGCGCGGGCGCGGCTGACGCGGGGCAGGGCTGGTTCGCGCCCGTGGCGTGGCCCGCTTTGGGTGAGACGCTCATGGTGATCGTGGCCGGGGTGGCGCTGGCGCACAGGCTGCGCCTGTCGGCTGGCGCGCTCATGATTCCGCTTGCCATCGCAACCGTGCTGCAGGATGCGGGGCTGCTGTCCATCGAACTGCCGCCGTGGCTGCTGCTTGCGGGCTACGCGATACTGGGCTGGGGCATTGGCGTGCGTTTTACACGCGCGACGCTGCATTATGCCGCCCGTGCGTTTCCCTATATCCTGATTGCGGTCGTGCTGATGATTGCAAGCTGCTGGCTGATGGCGCTTGTGCTGGTCCGGCTCAAGCATGTCTCGCTGCTGACCGCCTATCTGGCCACCAGCCCGGGTGGCGAGGATACCGTGGCCATCATCGCGGCCACGACGGCGGGGGTGGACATGCCCTTTGTCATGGCGATGCAGACCGTGCGGTTCGTGCTCGTGCTGTTTACCGGCCCTTTTCTGGCGCGCATGTTAAGCCGGTATGTCGAGCGATAGGTCCGTCAGGGCGCAGGCTGGCCATGACGTAGGCGGCACGTCTTTAGAGACTGTTTTGAAAGTCAGCGCGGAAAATATCCCGAAATCATAAGGAAGTTCTTGGTGAAGCTTTTTTCAAAAAGCTTCGAGGAACGCTCTCCCTTTTCGAAAAAAGGCGGCGACTGTTTTTCCGGGTTTGCGGTTTCAGGCAGCCTGCACGTGCAGCGGGCGGCATGATCACGCCGCCCGTGCCGTCAGGTCATGATCAGGCCGTGATGCCGCCATCGGTCGTCAGCGCCGAGCCGGTGATGAAGCTGGCCTGCGGGCTGGCAAGGAACGAGACCACGGTGGCGATATCGCTTACCTGCCCGTATTCCTTGTGGCACATGAAGCTGCGCAGCAGGTCGGCCGCCGGCCCGGTGGCGGGGTTCATGTCGGTATCAATCGGGCCGGGCTGGACCACGTTGATGGTGATGCCGCGTGGGCCGAGGTCACGCGCAGCCCCCCGGGCGAATCCGTTCAGCGCCGCCTTGGAGGCCGAATAGAGCGAAATGCCGGGGAAGGGGGAGCGATCGGCAAAGGCCGAGCCGATCAGGATGATGCGGCTGCCCCTGCTCATGTGGCGCGAGGCCTCGATGGCCTCGATCATCACGGCGCGCACGTTCAGGCCCAGCACGGCATCGACCTGCGCGTCGGTCATCTCGCTCACGTCGCCGTGGGGGTACACGCCCGCATTGCACACCAGCGCATCGATGCGGCCAAGGTCGCGCACCACCTGCTGGATCGCGGCACGGTTGCCATTGCCTTCGCCATCGCAGCAGATGGCCATGGCGCGGCGGCCCATGGCGCGGATTTCGGCCACGGTTTCCTCGGCGGCCTTCTCGTTGCGGGCGTAGGAGATGGCAATGTCATACCCGTCCTTGGCCAGCGCCTTGGCAATGCCCGCGCCAATGCCGCGGCTGCCGCCGGTTATGTAGGCTACGCGTTGGGTCATTGTGTTTTCCTCCCGGTTATTATGGTTCTTTTTCCTCCTACAGCATGGGGCGGGCAGGGGAAAGGACGGCGCAGGCCATCAAGGGGGTTGATCGGGAATGCCAGGTTGTCTATAGCCTGCCTGTTCGCGCGTCCGGGCCTGTAGGGCATGCCCGGCCGCAATGGCGTTCCTGCCTGTAACAGGGCAGGGCGCAGCCTTTAACCTTAAGGAGAAGCAAATGCCCAAGATGAAGACCAAGTCATCGGTCAAGAAGCGGTTCAAGATCACCGCCACCGGCAAGGTGCTGGCAGGACCCGGCAACAAGCGCCACGGCCTGATCAACCGCTCGCAGAAAATGAAGCGCACGAACCGTGGTTCGCAGGTGCTGACGGAAATGGATGGCCGCACTGTAAAGCAGTGGGCCCCCTACGGCCTGGCATAAGGAGCACCTGAGATATGGCACGTGTGAAACGCGGCGTAACAACGCTCGCCCGTCACAAGAAGGTTCTGGCAGCTTCCAAGGGCTTCCGGGGTCGTTCCTCCACCAATTACCGCATCGCGCTGGAACGTCTGGAAAAGTCACTCCAGTACGCCTACCGCGATCGCCGCAACAAGAAGCGTGAGTTCCGCGCCCTGTGGATCCAGCGCATCAACGCGGCCGTGCGCGAGCATGGCCTGACCTACAGCCGCTTCATCAACGGCCTGGACAAGGCTGGCATCGAGATCGACCGCAAGGTTCTCGCCGCCATCGCCTATGACGACGCGGCAACCTTTGCCGAGATCGTGAAGAAGGCGCAGGCCGCTCTGGCCTGATTCCTGTTCCCGCCCGTGTGGCGACAGGTCCACGAAACGGGTCGTCCGCAGGGGCGGCCCGTTTTGTTTTATACGATGCCCGCGCGCCCTTGCGGTTGCGGGCGCAGACACGCGCCGGGTCTGGTGGCCAGACTGATGCTCCTGCCAGCCCGCCCGATATGAGAGCCTGTGCGAGGTGCTATGAGTGACGATCTCGAAACCCTGAGGGAACAGACAGTTCAGGCACTCGCTGCCGCGACCGACCAGCGCGCGTGGGACGCCGTGCGCGTGGGCACGCTGGGCAAGTCGGGCAGGCTGACCGCGCTGCTCAAGGAACTCGGGCGCATGACGCCGGATGAGCGGCGCGTGCGCGGCGCGGCGCTCAACCGCCTGCGCGATGAACTGACCCGCCTGATCGAGGCGCGTGGCCAGGAACTCGAGGCAGCCGCCCTCAACGCCCGCCTTGCCGCCGAGCGCGTGGACGTAACGCTGCCCGGCGCGCCAGAAGCCTGCGGCCTGCTGCACCCCATCACCCGCACCATCGAGGAAATGGCCGCCATTTTCGGCGCGATGGGTTTCCAGGTTGCCGAAGGCCCGGATATCGAAAGCGACTGGCACAACTTCTCGGCGCTCAACACCCCCGCCCATCACCCTGCCCGGACCGATCAGGATACGTTCTACCTGCCGCCCGAGGCCGAGGGCCAGCCCGAGCGCGTGCTGCGCACCCAGACATCGGGCGTGCAGATCCGCACCATGCTGGGCCAGGAGCCGCCCATCCGCATCATTGCCCCCGGCCGCACCTACCGCGCTGACCATGATGCCACGCATTCGCCCATGTTCCACCAGTGCGAGGGGCTGGTGATCGAGAAGGGGATCACGCTCGGCCACCTCAAGGGCTGCCTGTCGGACTTCCTGCGCGCGTTCTTCCAGATGCCGGACCTGCCGGTGCGCTTCCGTGCCTCCTACTTTCCGTTCACCGAACCCTCGATGGAAATCGACATCGGCTGGTCACGCAGGACCGGCCAGATCGGCGCGGGCGATGACTGGCTGGAAGTGCTGGGCGCGGGCATGGTCCACCCCCGCGTACTGGCCAATTGCGGGCTGGATGCGCGGGAGTGGCAGGGCTTCGCCTTTGGCATGGGCATCGAGCGGCTGACCATGCTGCGCCACGGCATTCCCGATCTGCGCTCGTTCTATGAAAGTGATGTCCGCTGGCTGCGCCATTACGGCACCAGTCCCCTGTCTCCCGCCCTGCTGCACGAAGGTCTGTGATCGATGAAGTTCTCCCTGTCCTGGCTGCGCGAACACCTTGAGACCACCGCGACGCTGGAAGAGATCACCGCTACCCTGAACACCATCGGCCTTGAGGTGGAAGGCGTGGAAGACCCCGGTGCGGCGCTGGCATCATTCCGCACCGCCCGCATCATCGAGGCCGTGCAGCACCCCAACGCCGACCGCCTGCGCGTGTGCCAGGTTGATGCGGGCGAAGGCTTCGAGCGCGTGCAGGTCGTGTGCGGCGCACCCAATGCCCGGGCGGGGCTGCATGTCATCTTCGCGCCTCCGGGCACGCATATTCCGGCTTCCGGCATCACCATCAAGGCGGGCAAGCTGCGCGGCGAGGCCAGTGGCGGCATGCTGTGCTCGCTGCGTGAACTCGGCCTGGGCGAGGACCATGACGGCATTGCCGAACTGCCCGAGGGCACGGCGCCGGGCCAGTCCTACCCGCTCTTTGCCAAACTTGATGATCCCGTGATCGATATCGCCATCACCCCCAACCGGGGCGATGCGCTGGCCGTGCGTGGTGTTGCGCGTGATCTGGCGGCAGCGGGCCTTGGCAGGCTGAAGCCCTGGCTGGTCGAGACCGTGGAAGGGCAGGGCGAGAGCACCATCAACTGGCGCATCACCTACCCCGAGGCCTGCCCGTGGGTGCTCGGGCGCACCATCCGTGGCGTAAAAAACGGTCCCAGCCCGGCATGGCTGCGCCGCAGGCTGGAATCGATCGGCCTGCGCCCGATCTCGGCGCTGGTCGATATCACCAATTTCTTCACCCATGACCTTGGCCGCCCGCTGCATGTGTTTGATGCGGACAAGGTTCGTGGCGGTGAACTGACCCTCTGCCGTGGTGCAGGCGAGACCTTTACCGCCCTTGATGGCAGCGAACACGTCATGACCCCCGATGACTGCGTGATTGCCGATAGCAGCGGCGTGCTGTCGCTGGCAGGTATCATGGGCGGGGCGGAGAGTGGCGTGAGCGCGGAGACGACCACCGTGTTCGTCGAATGCGCGCTGTTCGACCCCGTGGCCATTGCCCTGTCCGGGCGGCGGCACAACCTGCACTCCGATGCCCGCCAGCGTTTTGAACGTGGCGTGGACCAGGCCCTGCCGCCCGCAGCCCTCGAGGCCGCGACGCGCATGATCATCGAACTGTGTGGTGGCGTGGCCGATAACGTGGTCTCCGCCGGGGGCGAGCCTGCATGGCAGCGGCAGGCGCATCTGGAGTTCGCCCGTCTTGAAACCCTTGGCGGCCTGGTGGAAGAGCCGGATCACGCCGTGCACCTGCTTGAGGGGCTGGGCTTCGAAGTGCGCGAATGCGATGCCCGTCACGTGGTGGTGGATGTGCCCTCATGGCGCAACGACATTGCAACGCCCATGCTGCTTGACCAGCAGCCCGGCCTGCCCGAGGCCCGCGCCAGGGCCGCGGCGGAAGGGGCTGTGGCGATCAACCCCGAAGTGGACCTGATCGAGGAAGTGCTGCGCCTGCGCGGGCTGGATAGCGTGCCCGCCGTGTCGCTGCCGGTGCACAGCGCCGTGCCATTGCCAGCCCTGACGCCGCGGCAGGCCCGCACTGCCAGCCTGCGCCGCACGCTTGCCGCGCGCGGATTGCTCGAGACGGTGGGTTTCTCCTTCGTGGCGCAGGAACAGGCCGCCCAGTTTGGTGAAACGCCTGCTGATCTGCACCTGCTCAACCCCATTGCCGCTGACCTTGACCAGATGCGCCCCACTCCGCTGGTCAACCTGCTGGCCGCCATCAAGGCGAATGCAGCACGGGGCTACCCTGATATCAGCCTGTTCGAGGTTGGTCCCGGCTTTGATGCCGATGGCCAGAAGCAGGTTGCCGCCGGTATCCGCAGTGGCCATTCGGCCCGCCAGCCCGGCCAGCCCGCCCGGCCGGTTGACCTGTGGCAGGTCAAGGCCGATGCGCTGGCTGCCCTCTCGGTGATGGGGGCTGCGATGGAAGGGCTGAGCCTGAGCGCCGATGCGCCCGCTTACTACCATCCGGGCCGCTCGGGCGTGATCCGGCAGGGGCCTAAGCTGGTGCTGGGCCATTTCGGGCAGTTGCATCCCGCCCTGCTGGCCGCGCGCGGCATTGATGTGCCGGTCTGTGCGTTCACGCTGTACCCCGATGCGGTGCCCGAGCCCAAGCGCAGGCGCAAGGGGCCGCCCGCGCTCTCATCCTTCCAGCCGCTCAAGCGTGATTTTGCGTTTGTGGTGAGTGCGGATGTGTCGGCGGAAAAACTGCTCAGGGCCGTAAAGGGCGCGGAACGCAACCTGATCGTGGCCGTCAGCCTGTTTGATGTGTATGAGGGCGACAAGGTGCCTGCGGGCCACAAGTCGCTTGGCATCGAGATAACCCTGCAGCCAATGGACGGAACCCTGACCGATGCGGAGATCGAGGCTGTGTGTGACCGGGTGGTGGCCGCCGCGCATAAAAGCTGCAATGCCGTCCTGCGGGGCTGAGCGGCGCGGCTGGGGGCTGGGGCTGGCAGCAATGCTGGCCGTGGCCAGCACGCCCGCCCTTGCCACCGACATAACCGGCGCAGGCTCCAGCTTTGGCGCGCCGATCTATGGCGCGTGGGGGGCTGGGGCCGCAAAGGCCACCGATATCCGCCTCAATTACCAGACCATCGGCTCAGGGGCAGGGCAGAATCAGGTCAAGGCCCGCACGGTGGATTTCGGGGCCTCTGACGCGCCCATGAGCGCAGCCCAGCTTCAGCAGAACGGGCTGGTCCAGTTTCCCACCGTGCTCGGCGCCATCGTGCCGGTGGTGAACCTGCCCGGTATTGATGCCAGCCAGTTGCGGCTGACCGGCCCCCTGCTGGCCGATATCTATGGCGGCGAAATCAGCATGTGGAACGACCCGCGCATTGCGGCGGAAAACCCCGGCCTGACCCTGCCCGCCATGCCCGTGGCCCCCGTGCGCCGGGCGGACGGGTCGGGCACGACCTTCGTGTTCACGTCCTACCTTGCCCGCGTTTCGGAGCACTGGGCGCACGAGCAGGGCAGTGGCACCTCGATTGAATGGCCGGTGGGCGAGGGCGCGCGGGGCAATGACGGCATCGCCGCCGCCGTGCGTAACACCGAAGGCAGCATCGGCTACCTTGAATATGCCTATGCGGCAGGCAATCACATGCCCATAGCCCAACTGCGCAATCATCATGGTGAGGTGGTGGCGGCGGATGATGCAAGCTTCCGCCAGGCTGTGACCACGGCCCACTGGTCAACCGATGCCAGTCATTCCGCCGATGTGCTCGATGGCGATGGCACCGGGGCATGGCCCATCATGGCTGCGACCTATGTGCTGATCCCGACCGACCGCGCTGATACGCCACAGGGCCGGGCGGTGCGGGAATTCTTTACCTGGAGCATGGCGCATGGCAGCGAGGCGGCGGTGACGCTGAACTACGTGCCGCTGCCCGATGATATCCGCGCCAGCATAACGAGCCTGCTCAAGGCCCGGTAAGCGGCCAAAAAACTGTAAAGAAGTTTTTGGTGAAGCTTTTTTCAAAAAGCTTCAGACCTGAAACAGGGCAGGGATCACGCATGGGGCGGCAGATATTTTTGCCACTGCCATTTGCGCCTTTTGTCCCGACACGATAAGCCGGTCTGGCATGACCAAGCCTTCATTCCCCCCTGCGCCTGCGGGCGTTTCCCCCTCCGGCCCGACCATATGGATCATGGCGGGGGAAGCCAGTGGCGACGTGCTGGGCAGCCGCCTCATGATCGCGCTGCGCCAGTTGCGGCCTGACCTGCATTTTGCGGGTATCGGGGGGGAGCGCATGCACGCACAGGGACTGCAATCGCTTTTCCCGCTGCGTGACCTTGCGGTGATGGGCCTGCTTGAGGTGCTGCCGCGCATCCGCCACCTCTCGCGCAGGCTCGATCAGGCCGTGGCGGATATTACCGCGCGCAGGCCCGCGCTGGTCATTACCATCGACAGCCCCGGCTTTACCCTGCGCCTGCTGCGCCGGATCGCGCCGCTCTCCATTCCCCGCCTGCATTACGTGGCCCCGCAGGTCTGGGCGTGGCGCGAGCACAGGGTGCGCGAATTCCCCGGCCTGTGGGAGCGCATGCTGTGCCTGCTGCCCTTCGAGCCGGAATTCTTTGCCCGCCACGGCATCGAAGCGCGGTTTGTGGGTCATCCGGTGGTGCAGTCGGGGGCTGATGAAGGTTCGGCTGCGGCCTTCAGGGCGCGTTACAAAATTGCGCCGGATGCGCCCATTCTCGTGCTCATGCCCGGCAGCCGCCGCTCGGAGGCGCCACGCCTGCTGCCAGCTTTTGGCCGTATGCTGGCCCTCGTGCAGCGTAACAGGCCCGATATCGTGGCCGTGGTGCCGGTCGCGCCCGTTATTGCCGATATTGTGCGAGCGGGCGTGGCCCGGTGGCCGGTGCGGCCCCTGATCGTGACCGATGTGCATGACAAGCATGATGCGTTTGCCGCGGCCTCCGCAGCACTGACCAAGTCAGGCACCTCCACGCTGGAACTGGCCATGGCCAACGTGCCCATGGCCGTGACCTACCGCGTTAATCCGCTGACGGCGGCCATCGCGCGGCGGCTGATCCGCGTGCCCTACGTGGCCATGGTCAACCTGCTGGCGGGCCACAGGCTGGTGCCCGAACTGCTGCAGGAGCGCTGCACGCCCGAACTGCTGGCCGCCACCGTCGAGCGCCTGCTGGCGGACCCGGCCAGCCGCGACCTGCAACGCACCGGGTTTGCCCATATCCGCACGGTCCTGCACGGCCCGGGCGAAAACCCGGCCCATGCGGCGGCCCGCGAAATTATTGACCTGCTTGAGGCGGGGCAGGCGGCGCAGGCTGGCCCGGCGTAGCAGGCGCGCTTGCTGCGGCAGGCGGGGAGGCGGGTTCGTTTTCCGAGATCAGGGCATGCATTTCGTTGCGCAGCATGAAAAAGCCCATGAGAACCGTGCCCACCACGGTAATGCCGATCCAGACCAGCTTGCTGATCTGTTCGCGTCTTTCTTCCTCGTTTTCCTGCATGATCCGTTCAGCCCTTGCCATAAAGTGTTTCAGCCGCAATTTCGGGCTGCGTAATCTCCACAATTCCTTCGGGGCGCAGCGCGTTATAGAAGCAGCTGCGCCGCCCGGTGTGGCAGGCAACGCCTTTCTGGTCGACAAGCACCAGCACGGCATCGCGGTCGCAATCGAGCCGCGCATCCACCAGCGTCTGCACCTGGCCTGATGTCTCGCCCTTGCGCCACAGGCCCTTACGGCTGCGCGAATAGTAGCATACGCGGCCCGTGCGCAGGGTTTCGTCGAGTGCCTCGGCATTCATCCAGGCCAGCATCAGCACCTCGCCGCTGTCATGCTGCTGGGCAATGGCGGCAATCAGGCCATCGGCATTGAATTTGACGCGCTCGATCATGGCGGCGCGCGTGCTCGGTTCAGGTGGCGTGTAAGGCATGGGTCTTGACCTTGAAACGTGAAATAAAGGGGTGGGTGCAGCGCCCTATTGCGGCTTTGCCGGCAGGCTGAACCACTGCGGCAGATGCACCTGCACCCCATGGCCCGCCGCCACAAGACCCGTATCGTGCAGATGCTCGCTGCGGATCATGGCCAGCCCCGCGCCATCGCGGGAGGAGCGCATCTCGCCCACCGTCTTTTCTCCAGCCATGACGGGCGTGCCCGGCACGGGCAGGTCGGCAGGGGCGGATACGGGCACGAGATGGCGGCGCACCAGCCCCCGGTAGCGCGTGCGCGCGGTCAGTTCCTGACCCATGTAGCAGCCCTTGGTCCATGAAATGCCATTGAGCTGGTCGAAATTGGCTTCGAGCAGCAGGGTTTTGTCGCTTTCGCAGTCACGCGGCCCATCGGGCAGGCCAAGGGCAAGGCGGTGGCGGTCATAATCCGCTTCATCAGCCGTGGGGTGAGGCGTGGGATGACCCAGCAGGAAGCGCCAGCCCGCCTGCGCCACGCGCGGGTCGGGGGCGGCGGGGTAGCCTTCGGGCGGGGTGAAGCCTTCGCCCCAGGCCGCGTGCACGGCGTAGCCGGTCTCGCCCAGTTCAACCTGCGCGCGCAGGCGGTAGCGCGACAGGCGCTGGCGCAGCATGTCGGCCTGGCTGGCCGTGCAGTCAAGCAGCAGGCGTTCGCCTTCGGGGTCGGCAAAAACGAAGAAATCCGCCAGCCATTTGCCCTGGGCCGACAGGAACGCGGTCCAGGCCGCCCGGCCGGGCGCAACCGTGGTCATGTCGTTGGACACAAGACCCTGCAGGAAGGAGACGCGATCAGCGCCTGATATGCCGAGCACGCTGCGGTCGGAAAGGTGAGCAATTCTGGCCATGGGTGCAATCTGGCCACGCCCGCGCCCGCAGGCAAGGGCAAAGAGAGGTTGGCACGCACGCAAAACCTGACTAGCACCGAAAAATGCACATCCTGTTCATCACATCCACCCGGCTGGGTGATGCCATTCTCTCCACCGGGCTGCTTGATACGCTGCTCAGGCGCTACCCCGAGGCCGATTTCACCATTGCGTGCGGGCCGGTGGCAGCGGGGCTGTTTGCGCACATGCCGCGCCGCGTGCGCACGATCGAGATGGTCAAGCGCCCGCGCAACATGCACTGGGTCGATCTGTGGCGGCAGTGTAGGGGGCGCAAATGGGATCTGTGCGTGGACCTGCGCAGTTCGATCGTGAGCTATTTCCTGCGCGTGGGCGAGCGCCACGTCATGCAGGGCGGGCGCCGCAGGGGGCCGCGGATCACGCATATCGGCAACCTGCTCGAACTCGATCCCGCGCCGCTGCCGGTTACGTGGACAAGTGCCGCCGAGCGCACGGAGGCCGCGCGCATGCTGCCCGATGATGGCACGCGCTGGATTGCCCTTGGCCCCACCGCCAACTGGGATGGCAAGATCTGGCCGCCCGAGCGGTTTGTCGCGGCCTTCAAGGCCCTGCAGGCCGATGATCCGCGCCTGCGGCCAGTCATCCTGTATGGCCCCGGCGAGGCGGAGCGCGCCCGCGCCCTGCCGGTGATCGAATGCCTGCCCGATGCGCTGGATACCGGGGGGAGCCTGTCAGTCACGCAGGTTGCCGCCCTGCTCGCGCGGTGCACGCTGTTCATTGGCAATGATTCGGGGCTCATGCATCTGGCTGCTGCCAGCCAGATCCCCACGCTGGGCCTGTTTGGCCGTAGCAAGGCGATGGAATACGCGCCGGCTGGCCCGTGGGGGCGGGTGGCCATGGCGCCAGGCCCGGTGGGCAATGCGCCGATGGAGGGGCTGAACGTGAAGCAGGTGGTCCAGACCGCGCAGATGCTCATGCGCGACCGGGCGCATGCGAAACGGTGAAAAAAGCCGATTTTTTGCATTTTCCGCCCGCTTATCGCTGGCGGTGCAAAACAGGCCGGTCTATGTGATCGAACAGGCGGAAATGGGCTGCGGCACTGGCCGGGTGGTTTGCCGTGCCGCGCCGGGCCGGATATGCTGGCTCAGGGATCACGACGCGGAAGGCGCCATGCGCCACGCAAGCGAGCAGGGAACGACACGAACGTGGCTGACGACATCTTCATGGAAGTCGATGAGGAAATCCGTGCCGAACGCATCCGGGCACTGGCGCGGCGCTATCTTGTCGTGGCCGGTGTCGTGGTGGCGGCCGTGTGCATTGGCGCGGGCGGGTGGCAGTATTCCGTCTCGCGCGCCCACAAGGCGGATGCCGCCGTCTCGGCCGCCTATTTCGCCGCCATGCAGGATGTCGCCCGCCCGCCCGATGCCACGGGTGTCGATGCCAGCCTGACCACACGGCAGAAAAAGGGCCTGCAGGCGCTTGAAGCACTGGATGCACGGGCCCGCCCGCCGCTGCGCGCGCTCGAGCGCATGGAGCGCGCGGCCCTGCTGGCCCAAAGTGGCAGCCTGCCCGCGGCCCTGGCCCTGTGGGATGGCGTGAGCCAGGAACACGCGGTTGACCCCACCATTGCAGCGCTTGCCAGCCTGCTATGGGTGCAGCACCAGATTGATGGCGGCGACCCCGCCACCCTGCGTTCGCGCCTTGCGGTCATTGATGGCGCGGGCCAGCCGTGGCGCGGCCAGGCCATCGAGGCGGAAGCCCTGCTTGACCTGAAAACAGGCAAGGACGCAGATGCACGCGCCAAATTCGAACGACTGGCGATGGACATGACCATTGCAGATGGCGTGCGCAGCCGCGCCGAAGCCATGCTCCAGACGCTTGGAGATGACGCTGGTGGCTAGTCCTGACCCCGCATCCCCCACGCCGACCAACAGGAAGACCATGAAATCAGCCCTGAGCCGCCGCCATGTGTTGCTGGGCACGGGGGCAGCCCTGCTGGCCGCCTGTTCCGGCGAGCAGAAAAAAGCCCCGCTGCTGATCGGTCACCGTTCGGATGTGCTGCACACCGCCGCCGGGCTTACCGTCGACCCCGAGGAAACGCAGGCCGTGACCGTTCCCGCCCCCACGGCGCTGAACGCATGGCCACAATCGGGCATCACGCCCGATCATGGGAGCCGCGATATCGCCTGGACCAGCCAGATGCGCCATGAATGGACGCATGATATCGGCGCAGGCAATTCCGAGCCGGAATGGCTGTCCTACGTGGCGCTTGGTGATAGCGGGCGCGGTATCATCCAGGCCACGCCCGTCGTGCAGGATGGCCGGATCTTCGTTGCTGACGCGCAGGGCGTGATCCGCGCCTATCGCTGGCCCGGCATGCACAAGCTGTGGGAATACAACCCCAAGCCGCGCAAGATGATGTCGAACAATCTCGGCGGTGGCATCAGCGTGGACAAGGGCACGCTGTACATCGTCGATGGCATCGGGCAGGCGCTTGCGGTCGATGCGGCCACCGGCAAGCTGAAATGGCGCGTCAACATCCAGACACCGGGCCGTTCCGCACCCACCATCGCCGATGGACGGTTGTTCTTTGGCACGATTGACGAACACCTGTACTGCCTTGATGCGGAAAACGGCAACGTGGTGTGGACCTATGCCGCAACAGCAGCCGATACCATCATTTATGGCCAGCCCGCGCCCGCCGTGGCCGATGGCGTGGTGCTCGCGGGCTTTGGCTCGGGCGATCTGGTGGCGCTGCGTGCCGAAGGCGGCGAAGTGGTGTGGGCCGACACCCTGGGCAGCACCAACGGCCAGCAGGCGCTGATCGATTTCTCGTGCGTGCATGGCATGCCGGTCATTGCCGATGGCACGGCCTATGCCATCAGCACCGGCGCCGTTCTGGTCGCCATCGACATGCGCTCGGGCCGCAGGCTGTGGGAGCGCGGCATTTCGGGGCAGAACACGCCGCTGGTGATTGGGGACTGGATCTTCCTCATCTCCATGGACCAGCAGGTGGCCTGCCTTGACCGGCTTTCAGGTCATGTGCGCTGGATCACGCAGTTGCGGCAGTATGAGAATTCCGACAAGCAGAAGCGTGGCATCGTGTGGAACGGCCCGATTCTGGCAGGCGGCAAGCTGGTGTTCATATCGAACTTCAAGCAGAACGGTGTTGTCATCATCGATCCCGCGCAGGGGCATATCGACTCCCTGCACGAACTGCCAGCCGAGGTGACGACAGCGCCCATCGTGGTCGATAATACGCTGTTGCTCATGGATAATAACGGCTACCTTATGGCCTATACCTAAAAAGAAAGTTGCCGCAGTGAGTTCATCTTTTCCATCCGCGCCAGTGGATGCGCTGCCGGTTGTCGTGATCGCAGGCAGGCCGAATGTCGGCAAGTCGACCATTTTCAACCGGCTGGTTGGCCGCAGGCAGGCGCTCGTGGCCGATACCCCCGGCGTCACCCGCGACCGCAAGGAGGGTCAGGCCACCGTGCGGGGCCGGGCCATCCGCATCATCGACACGGCCGGGCTGGAGGAAGCGGCACCCGATACGCTGTACGGCCGCATGCGGGCTTCATCCGAATCCGCCGTGGCCGAGGCCGATCTCGTGCTGTTCTGCATTGATGCACGTAGCGGCATCACGCCCGCCGATGAGCATTTTGCCAACTGGCTGCGCCGCCAGGGCCGCCCGGTGCTGCTGGTCGCCAACAAGGCGGAGGGGCGGCAGGGTGCCGCCGCCGCCATGGAGGCGTTCTCGCTGGGGCTGGGCACGCCGCTGGCCATGTCGGCCGAACATGGCGAGGGCGTGGCCGATCTCATGAGCGAGATCGTGGACCGCCTGCCGCCCACCGACCTGCCGCCGGTGAAAAAAGTCACCCGCCGCTCCCGGCGCGAGGATGCGCTGGCCGAGGGCGAGGAAGAGGATGTGCGCCCGCCCGGCCCGCTGCGCCTTGCCATCGTGGGCCGCCCGAATGCTGGCAAGTCCACGCTGCTCAACCGCCTGCTGGGCGAGGAGCGCATGATTACCGGCCCCGAGCCGGGACTGACGCGCGATTCCATTGCCGTCATGCTGCATGACGATGAAGGCCCGATCCAGCTTGTCGATACGGCGGGCCTGCGCCGCAAGGCCCGCATTGACGAGACGCTGGAGAAGATGTCGGTCTCCGCCTCCATCGAGGCGCTGAAGATGGCGGAGGTCGTGATCCTCGTGCTCGATGCAACGCTGGGCGTGCATGAGCAGGACCTGCAGATCGCCCGCCTGATCGAGCGTGAGGGCCGGTGCTGCGTGCTGGCGCTGAACAAGTGGGATGCGGTGGAGGACCGGGCGGTGACCCGTCAGGCCATCAAGGACCGGATCGAGACCTCGCTTGCGCAGATGCGCGGCATTCCAGTCGTGTCGTTCTCGGCCATGACCGGGGCCGGCATCAACCGCCTGCTGCCCACCGTGCGCCGCGCCTATGAAGTGTGGAACCGCCGCGTGCCCACCGGCGCGCTCAACCGCTGGTTCGAGATGATGGTCGAGCGCCATCCGCCACCGCTCGTTGATGGCCGCAGGCTCAAGCTGCGCTACATCACACAGGCCAAGGCGCGCCCGCCCACCTTCATCCTGTTCGGCACCCGCACCGACCAGTTGCCAGAGGACTATCAGCGCTATCTGGTCAACGGCATGCGCGAGACCTTCGACCTGCCCGGCACGCCCATCAGGCTGCTGCTGCGGGCCTCGAGCAATCCGTATGCCAAGGGTCAGGGTATCAGATAAAAGTTTCTGGTGAGGCTCTTTTCAAAAAAGCTTCGAAGAGTGCTGCCTGTTTGAAAAAGGCAGCACTCACAGACTTCTATCCTTTTATTTTTAAATTATCTCGGCAGGGAGCCGCATGACGGCGAACGGGCATTCCGGTTCTGGCGGGCGTGAAGTTAGCCTGTTCATCACGCCCGCCGATGCGTTGCTGATCATCGACATGCAGGTCGATTTCATGCCCGGCGGCACGCTGGGCGTGGCGGGGGCCGATGGCATCGTGCCGCTCATCAACCGGCTGGGCGAACTGCCCTTTGGCCTGATTGCCGCAACGCAGGACTGGCACCCGGCGGCTCATGTGTCCTTTGACATGCAGGGCGGCCCGTGGCCGGTGCATTGCGTGGCTGGCACGAAAGGGGCGGAACTCGCGCCCGATCTGGCGCAGGCTCATATCGGCGTGGTGCTGCGCAAGGGCATGCACCCTGATACTGACAGCTATTCCGCCTTTGAAGATAATGCGCGTGCCAGCCGCACCGGGCTTGACGGGCTGCTTCGGGGCAGGGGGATCAAGCGCGTATTCGTGGTGGGGGTGGCGCTGGATTACTGCGTGGCAGCGACCGCGCGCGATGCCGTTCGGGCAGGTTTTGCCACCGTGGTCCTAACCGATGCCTGCCGCGGCGTGGCGGAGTCTGTCGCTGCTATGGAGGCGGCACTCGTCAGTGAGGGGATCGAGACCACCCGCGCGGTGGATGTACTGGCCCTGATGGACAGGGGCCTGACACCCCGGAAGATCGCCAGCGTGCTGGAATCCCTTCTTGCCCGGAAATCATATGTGCAGGCCATTGCTGGCAAGGCGCTGGAGATGGACAACAGCCATTACCGCCCCCGATCCAGTATATTATCGGATGCCCTGATGGAACTCGCCGTGATGGATGCCGGGCCGGAATTCGAACTGGACCGGGATGCCATCCGCGCCATCATCGACCGGATCAGATCTGTCTGATAACTTCTACCCCACCACCAGCGACAGCAGCAGCGCAAAGACCAGCCCCAGCACGGCAATCAGGGTCTCGATCACCGACCAGGTCTTTATGGTCTGGCCCACCGACAGGCCAAGATATTCCTTGATCTGCCAGAAGCCTGCATCATTCAGCGGCCCCAGCGCCACCGAGCCCGCGCCGGTCACGATCACCATCAGTTCAGGCGAGGCCCCATGCGTGTGCACAAGGATCGGCCCCACGATGCCCGCCGCCGTGCTCATGGCCACGGTGGCCGAACCCGTGGCCACCCGCACCACCACCGCCAGCAGCCAGGCCAGCACCAGCAGCGGCACATGGGCACCCACCGCAAGGTCGGTAATGGCGGTTGAAACGCCGCTATCGACCAGTTCCTGCCCGAACCCGCCGCCCGCGCCCACCAGCAGCATGATCAGCGCGGTAGGGGCCAGGCAGTCATTGGTGAACTTTAGAATCGTCTCGCGGCTGAAGCCACGCGCCGTGCCAAAGACCTGAAAGGACAGCAGCGTGGCCAGCGCCAGCGCAATATCCGTATTGCCAATGAAGTGCAGCGCATTGTTGAGCGTGGTGTGGGCAGGGGCCACCGCATCCGCCATCGAACCCACCAGCATCAGCACAACGGGCGAGAGAATGGTCAGGACCGTAATGCCAAAGCCGGGCATGCTGGCAGGCACTTCGTGGTTGACGAACTGCGCCTCCAGCGCCGAAGGCAGCACGGGGCCGATGCGCCCGGCAATGAAGCGGGCATAGACCGGCCCGGCCAAAGCCGCGGCAGGCGTTCCGATTACGATGCCCCACAGGATCGTGCGCCCGATATCGGCATGATAGGCCGAAAGGGCGAGCAGTGTGGCCGGATGCGGCGGGATCATGGCGTGCGTGACCGAAAGGGCCGCTCCCATAGGCAGGGCCACGCGCAAAAGCGGCGTATTGGTGCGTCGCGCCAGCGTAAATGCCAGCGGGATCAGCAGCACGAATCCGACTTCAAAGAAAACCGGCAGCCCCACCAGCAGCCCGATCACCATCATCGCCCAACTGACGCGCTTTTCCCCCGCAAGGCGGGTAATGGTCAGGGCAATGCGGTCTGCCCCGCCTGATTCCGCCAGCATCTTGCCCAGCATGGTGCCCAGCGCGATCACGGTGGCCACATGCCCCAGTACCCGCCCCGCACCGGCCTCGAACGAGGCGATGGCCTTTTGTGGCGGCATGCCCGCGCACAGCGCCAGCGCCAGCGAGACCGAGAACAGCACGATGAACGGATTGATCCGGAAACGTGCGATCAGCACCACGACGGACACGATGGCGCAGATGGCGAGCGAGAGGGCAAACAGGGATGACATCATGATTTCTGTAACCGATTCATGCCCCATACAGGCCGGGGCGGGGAAGGAAAGTCAATGTTTGAAGCACGTTCTGCGCAATATATGAACAAAAAACATTTTAAGAATTGATATTGCAGGCATGATCGGCTCGTCCCCTCTCGGTTGGCCGCCCGCATGCTGCTATCGTGCCCTTTTGCATCACTGGCAGGAATTTCATCATGATCATCCATTCCGACGAGACGGCAGATATCCCAACGCCTTCGGGCATGATGCGGATGCATGTTTTCCGCCCCGCCATTGCAGGGCGCTTTCCCGGAATCGTGCTGTTTTCCGAAATCTATCAGGTTACGGCCCCCATCCGCAGGCTGGCCGCCATGATGGCGGGGCAGGGTTACGTCGTGGCCGTGCCCGAGGTCTATCATGAATACGAACCGGCGGGCACCGTGCTGGCCTATGACAAACCGGGCACGGATCGCGGCAATTTCCTCAAATTCGAAAAGCCGGTCGCAGGCTACGACCATGATGCCCGCGCGGCACTCGACTGGCTGGCAGCCAACCCCCACTGCACTCAAAGCCTTGCCACCATGGGCGTGTGCCTTGGCGGGCACCTGGCGTTTCGTGCCGCCCTTGACCCGCGGGTGCGGGCGGCGGTGTGTTTCTATGCCACCGATATCCATTCCGCCACGCAGGGGCAGGGCAGGTGCGATGATACGCTGGCCCGCGTGGGCGAGATGCGTGGCGAGGCGCTGATGGTATGGGGGCGGCAGGACCCGCATGTGCCCTTTGAAGGGCGACAGATGATCCGTGCCGCGATGGAAAAGGCGGGCTCATGCTACGAGTGGCATGAGTTCAATGCCCAGCATGCCTTCCTGCGCGATGAGGGACACCGTTTTGATGCCGCCCTGTTCCTTCAGTGCATGGGCATGGCGCGTGATTTCCTGGCCCGCACGCTGCACCTCAGCGCGTAAGCGTTCCCGCCAGCACGGCCAGGGCGATGGCAAGCCCGGTTTCGCGGTTGAAGCGGAACAGGCGCAGGCAGGTGGCGGGGCTACGTTCGTCCAGCCGCCACACCTGCCAGCCCAGCAGGGCCGCGGGCAGCGCCAGCGCAGGCCAGAAGCCAAGCCCCACATGGGCCAGGTAGCCCGCGCCCGCCAGCCCTGCCAGCGTCAGCCCATAGCACGCGCCCACGAACAGCCGCGCATGCCCGGCCATGAGGCGGGAGGTGGAGCGCACGCCAATGCGGGCATCGTCCTCCATGTCCTGAAAACCATAGATCGTATCGAAGCCAAGCTGCCACACGATGGTGGCGGCATAGAGCGTGGCGAGTGCGGCATCGACATGATCCGCTGCCGCCGCATAGCCCAGTGGCGCGCCAAAGCCGAAGGTAAAGCCCATGACAAGCTGCGGCCACCACGTAACCCGCTTGGCCAGCGGGTACAGCCCCACCAGAATGAGCGAGGATGCGCCCAGAATCTGCGAAAGCCCGTTGAGGTTCGTCAGGATGTTGAAGCCGATGAGCAGGAGGGCTGCGAGAAACAGGGCCGCCTCGCGCATGGACAGCGCGCCCGAGGCCAGCGGCCTGCCTGCCGTGCGTGCCACCTGGCGGTCGATGTCACGGTCCCACATGTCATTGACCACGCAGCCCGCGCCGCGCATGACCACGCTGCCAATGCCAAACAGCGCGATCAGGAAAAGCCGCTGTCTTGTTGGTACATGGTCCGGCAGCATGATGCCCCAGACGCCGGGCAGGAACAGGAGCCATGTGCCAATCGGGCGGTCGAGCCGCATCAGCAGGGCATAAGGGCGCAGGCGGGGCGGCAGGCGGCCGATCCAGCCATCCACCCTGATGTCCGTATGGGGTATGGGCTGGTCCACGCTACAACTCCTTGCCGCTTGCCTGCTGACCGTGGGGCCGTGTTTGCCGATGACGGCGCGCCCCATGGCTGCTAATGGCCACACAGATGGGCCGGAAGGCCCCGTGGGGTCAAGACCGGCCCCCTGTATGCTGTCCTGATACTGAAAGGTGACCATCCGGCATGAGGGATTGTCCGCGCCTGTTCATACCGCCCGCCAGCCTTCCCCCGATGGCGGTTGATGCCCTGTTTGATCTGGAACCGGGGCAGGCCCATTACCTCGGCACGGTCATGCGTCAGCAGGCCGGGGCAGTGGTTGAGGTCTTCAACGCGCGTGATGGCGCATGGCAGGGCGTGATCGAGCACCTGCGCCGCGACCGCTGCCGCATCCGCGTGGTGGAGCAGACCCGCGCACCTGCTGCCACGCCGGGGTTGTGCCTCGTCTTCGCGCCCCTCAAGCGCGATGCGACCGAGACGGTCATCCGCATGGGCACGGAACTCGGGGTCACCCATTTCCGCCCTGTCGTGACCGAGCGCACCAATACCCACCGCATCAATGCCGACCGCCTGAACGCCATCGCCATCGAGGCTGCCGAGCAGTGCGAGCGCCTTGACGTGCCCGCCATCGACCCGCTGGCGCCGCTGACCACGGTGCTGTCGCAATGGCCTGATGATACGGCCCTTTTCGCAGCCCTCGAGCGCAGGCCGCAGGGGGTTGCCGCGCCCACGCCCCATGTGGGCGATGGTGTGCTGATTGGCCCGGAGGGCGGATTTTCGCCCCGTGAGCATGAGATGCTGTGCAGGCAGGCTTTCGTGCGGCCGCTCTGGCTTGGCGCGCTGGTGCTGCGGGCGGATACGGCGGCAGCGGCGGCACTGGCTCTTGTCGGGTCGGGCCTCAACGTCTTATGTGATAAGACTTCGTAATAACCCATCCCGCTTTTTTTCGGCCTGTTGCCAGCCTTGCCCTGACTGTCATGAGGATATTGCCCCCGCCATGTCGAATCCCGGCGCGCTTAACGCACACGTAATCGAATCCCCTGACCAGTTGGTCGCCGTGCTGGCGGCGGGCGCGCGTCCACGCGCACAGTGGCGGATCGGCACCGAACACGAGAAATTCGGGTTTGTAAAACCCGATGCCGCAGGCCCTGGTCGTGCGGCATGGTCAGCCCCCCCATATGCCCCGCGCGGAATCGAGGCCCTGCTGCGCGCCCTTTCAGCCGAAGGCGGTGGCACGCAGTGGCAGGATATCATCGATCAGGGCGCGCTGATCGGCCTCAAGGGGCAGGGGGCAGCCAAAGGCGGTTCCATCTCGCTCGAGCCGGGCGGGCAGTTTGAACTCTCCGGCGCGCCGCTTATCTCGCTGCATGATACGGCGGCCGAGATGGCGCATCACTTCGAGGCCATTCGCCCCGCCTGTGCCGAGCTTGGCCTGGGCTTCGCCCCGCTGGGCTTTCACCCCACGGCCAGGCGCGCCGACATTCCGTGGATGCCCAAGAGCCGCTACGCCATCATGCGCGACTACATGCCGCGCGTGGGTACGCTGGGGCTGGACATGATGCTGCGCACCTGCACCGTGCAGGTGAACCTCGATTTCGGCTCGGAAGCCGACATGGCGCGCAAGATGCGGGTCTCGCTGGCATTGCAGCCGGTGGCGACCGCTTTGTTCGCCAGTTCCCCGTTCTATGAAGGCCACCCCAACGGCTTCCTGTCCAACCGTGCGCGTGTCTGGACCGATACCGACAACGCGCGCGCGGGCATGCCGCGCCAGTTCCTTGAAGATGGCTTCAGTTTCGCGGTCTATGTGCAGTGGCTGCTCGATGTGCCGATGTATTTCGTCACACGGGGCGAGCGCATGATCAATGTGGCGGGGCATTCCTTCCGCGACTGGCTTGATGGGCGCTGCCCGCCGGGGCTGGAGGGCGAACGCCCCACCATCGGTGATTTCGAGGACCACCTGACCACGGCCTTCCCCGATGTGCGGCTCAAGCAGTTCCTTGAAATGCGCGGCGCCGATGCGGGCTCGCCCGCCATGATGCTGGCCCAGTCCGCACTCTGGACCGGTCTGCTCTATGATGACGCGACCCTGCTTGCCGCCGAAAAGCTGGTGCGCGAACATGGGTGGGATGATTACCGCACCCTGCGCACCGCCGTGCCGCGCCAGGGGCTGGATGCACCGTGGGGGCAGGGCACGCTGCGTCCGCTTGCCGCCCGCATGATCGCCCTTGCCACCGATGGCCTGCGCGCCCGCGCCCTGCGTGATGGCAATGGGCATGATGAGACCCGTTACCTTGCCCCCCTGCATGAAATCGCCGCGGGCGGCCCCACGCAGGCCGAAGCCTTTCTTGCCGCCTATCATGGCCGGTGGCAGGGCGACGTGACCCATGTCCTTGCCGAGGCGTCCGTGGTGTGAGCCGCAGCTCGTGGATATTTTTACCAAGAAACGTAATCGAGAAGCATAATCATTTTCGATCGTTTTACTTTGGCATTTCAATTGAGAATTATTTGTAACTTTACAATATTCTTGAGCTATTAAGAGAATTTATGCATAGACTGGGAAATGCGTAAATTCTCTTCCCTGTCCGATCAGGAAATCCTCGCGCTTGCCATCTCCAACGAGGAGGAGGACGGGCGTATCTACTCCGATTTTGCCTATACCCTGCGCGAGAAATACCCCGACACGTCCAGGATATTCACCGATATGTCGATGGAGGAGGACGAGCACCGCCGCGACCTGATCGACCTGTATGTCAGCCGTTTCGGCCCGCATATCCCGCTGATCCGCAGGACCGATATTGCTGACTTCATGGTGCGCAAGCCCGCCTGGCAGGTGCAGACACAGGGTATCGAGGCCGTGCGCGCCCATGCGCGGCAGATGGAAATGGATGCGGCGCGCTTCTACCGCCAGGCCGCCCTGCGCACCACCGATGCCGCCACCCGCAGGCTGCTTGGCGACCTTGCCCATGCCGAGGACCAGCACGAGCAGGCCGCCAATGCCATTACCCTCGACCGCCTGCCCACCAGCAAGCGCGAAAGCGAGGATGAGGATGCCCGCCGCCGCTTCGTGCTCCAGATCATCCAGCCCGGGCTGGTGGGGTTGATGGATGGCTCGGTCTCGACACTCGCGCCGGTCTTTGCCGCGGCCTTCGCCACGCATCAGCCATGGAACGCCTTTCTCGTTGGCATGGCGGCCTCGGTGGGGGCGGGGATTTCCATGGGGTTTGCCGAGGCCCTGTCCGATGATGGCAAGCTTTCGGGGCGTGGCGCGCCGCTGCTGCGCGGGCTGGTATGCGGGCTCATGACCACGGCGGGTGGCATCGGGCATACCCTGCCGTTCCTGATCGATGATTTTTCGGCCGCCATGATTGCCGCAATCATCGTGGTGGTGATCGAACTGTTCGCCATTTCATGGATACGCTGGCGCTATCAGGACACGCCGTTTGGCTCGGCCATCGTGCAGATTGTCATTGGCGGGCTGCTGGTATTCGTGGCGGGCGTGCTGATTGGCAGTTCGTAGGAAGATGCACCGGAGGGGCTGGCTTGATATTGCGGGCATGATGGGGCACGACTGTGCACCGAGTATCTGCACGGATTGCGCCGCATCATGAGATTTCTTCCCGTCATTGCCGCCTGTGGCGTTGCCTGCCTGCTGGGCGGTTCCCTTGCGCCTGTTGCCCATGCGCAGGAGCAGATGGCCGTGGGGGCTTCGGACCAGGATCACGCGCTGCTTGAGCGGGTCGAGCGCCACCTTGATGCGATCAGCCTGCTCAAGGCGCGTTTCCGCCAGACCGCGCCTGATGGCAAGGTCAGCACCGGCACGGCATGGATCGACCGCACGAATCGCCGCATGCGCTTTCAGTATGACCCGCCCAGCCCGCTGCTGCTCGTGGCCAACCATGACCAGGTGGTGTTCAACGACAGCCAGCTTGACCAGACCACCACCATGCCGATGGAAAAGACCCCGCTTGGCCTGCTGCTGCGCCCCCATCTGCAACTTTCGGGTGATGTGACGGTGACCGGCCTGTCGCATGACAGCAATGCGCTCGACATTACCGTGGTGCGCACCGACACGCCGGGCGATGGCAGCATGACCCTCTTGTTCCATGACAACCCGCTGCGGCTGCGCGGCTGGATCATTCAGGATGCCCAGCAGGAAACCACCCGTGTTGACCTGCTCGATGCCAGCACCGGCGGCCCCATGCCCGCGGATTCGCTGTTCAATACCGATATCGGGGGGCAGTAAGGGCCTGCGGGTTTATTTTTTCTCCCGCGCCAGTTCCAGCGCGCGGGTATAAACGGTGCGGCGGGGCAGGCTGGTAATGCCGGCGACCAGTGCTGCCGCATCCTTGACCGAGAGCGTGCGCAGCGCCTCGTGCAACTGGGTGTCGAGATCAGTTGCCGTGCTGTCTTCCTGCAGTGGCGGCCCAAGCACCACGGTAATCTCGCCCCGTGCCGGGTGCTCGCTGTAATGGGCGGCAAGTGCGGCTACCGTGCCACGGCGCACTTCCTCAAACCGCTTGGTCAGTTCGCGTGCGACTGCGGCGGGGCGGTCCCCCCCCATGACATCGGCAAGGCTAGCCAGCATTTCCGCCAGCCGATGGGGGGCTTCATGCCAGATCAGGGTAGCGGACAGGCCCGCGCATTCGGCGGCGTGCAGTTGCGCCAGCACCTCGCGCCGCGCCGCCTCGCGTGGCGGCAGGAAGCCCGAGAACATGAACGGGTGTGGCGGCAGGCCCGATAGCGTGAGCGCCATCACTGCGGCATTCGGCCCTGGCACCGCCGTAACGTGGCCGCCCTCCGCCACGACGGCGCGCACCAGCCGGTAGCCGGGGTCCGACATCAGCGGCGTGCCCGCATCCGAGATCACGGCAATACGCTGGCCCGCCGCAAGGGCTTCAAGGAGAGCGGGGATCTGCCTGTCTTCGTTGTGGTCATGCAGGGGGCGGGTCCGGGTGCGGATGCCATATTCGCGCAGCAGTCGCGCGCTGGTGCGCGTGTCCTCGCACAGGATCAGGTCGCAGGCCTCCAGCGTCTCGACCGCGCGGCGGCTCATGTCGCCAAGGTTGCCTATTGGTGTGGAAACAAGCACAACTTCTCCACCCTGATGCACAACCGGAACGGTTTCATCGGCGTTCCCGGCATGACGGGGGGCGGATTCTCCGCTATGAATATTATCACGGTTTATATCCGCCGGATGTTCCGGGGCATGTTGAGATTTTGAAGGCGAGGAAGATGAGGCGTCAGACATTCGGAACCCAGATGCAAGGACAGGATGCTGATACTGCCTCTGTGCGCCCTGCATGCAAGCGCTTATTGCTGGCAGGGCTGGCGCTGTCGGTGCTGACCGCCTGTGCCGGCGGTGAGGGTGGTGGCCATCATGCGCCCCATGCCGGGCGCAACGTGGGCGTGCTGCTGCCGCTGAGCGGGGCGAACGCCCGCCTGGGCCAGGAAATGCTGACCGCCACGCGCATGGCCATGAACACACCCACGGCTCCGCCGCTTGACGTGCATGATACCGCCGCCCCCGGTGGCAACGCCGCTACTGCGGCACAGGCGGCCATCAAGGCAGGCGACGGGCTGATCCTCGGCCCGCTCACCATGGATGAAACAGCGCAGACGGCACCGGTCGCCACCGCCGCCGGGGTGCCTGTGCTGGCCTTTACCAGTGATACGTCGGTCGCCCAGCCCGGTGTCTGGACCCTTGGCATCGCGCCCGAGCAGCAGGTGCGCCGCATGGTGCTCGCTGCCCGGCAGCAGGGGCGGCAGCATTTCGCGGCTTTCCTGCCCGATAACCGGCTGGGTCATGCGCTTGGGCAGGCGCTGCAGCAGGTGTGCACGGAAAATGGCCTGCAATCGCCGCAGATCATGTTCCATGACAGCACGCAGGAGGCGATTACCGCCAACCTGAAAACCCTGTCGGCCTATGACAGTCGCGCCGCCGCCGTGCCGCAGCCCGACCCCGTGGTCCAGTCGCCGGTTGCGCCCACGCCCGAGGCCGTGCCCGATTCAGCGACCATCGACCCCGCCAATCCCGATGGCGCGCCGCAGGCCCCCACGCCAGCGCCAGAAACCGCCACGGCACCCGCTGCCACGCCCGATTTTCCTGCCCCGCCGTTTGATGCGCTGCTCCTGGGCGATACCGGGCTGCAACTGGGCATGATCATCAACGCGCTGGCGCTGGCGCATGTGGACAATACGCATGTGCAGATCATGGGGCCGGGGCTGTGGTCGGCATTCGCCACCAAGCTCGGCGCGCTGCAGGGGGCGTGGTACGCAGCGCCCGATCCAGCCACCCGGCAGGCATTCGTGCAGCAGTTCATGGCCAACTACCACCATATGCCGACCCCTCTGGCCGACCTGACCTATGATGCGGCGGCCCTGGTGAAGGCGCTGGACCAGAACCGCCCCGCCGGAAGCGCCAATGGCTACTCCGTGCAGGCGCTGACCCGCCCCGACGGGTTTGGCGGGGTGGATGGCGCATTTGGTTTTCTGGAGAATGGCAGGACGCGGCGTGATCTGGCCGTGTTCCAGATCCTGCCCAACGGTGGCGGCAGGATCGTCATTCCCCCTGCGGGCAGGCTGCGGCGCAGCGCCAACTAGGGGCAGCGCAGGAGGATGGTGTAACCGTCGCTGACCTGTTTCAGGCGGCGGCGGTTGCCCCATGCGCCAGCACCGGGCGGATGGCGTGAAGGGCGGCTTCAAAGCTGCTGTAGGTGGCAAGCTGGCGGTCGCGGATCTGGTCAACAAGTACCCAGCCCATGCCCTCGGGGCGGACCATGTAGGCAGGCCGGGCATTTTCGCGCACCCAGACCAGCACATGCTCGATATCGGGCTCGTTTTCATCGTTGTGATCGGAGATGTCCGCATCACACAGGCCCATGCACGCACCGGCTTCAAGCCAGCGCATCAGGTATTCGCGGTGGCGGGGCAGGAAGCCCTGCCGCAGGGAAACAACATTGGTGGCGGAAGCCTGCCTGGTCATCATGTGCATTCCGTTGGCCCTCTGACTGTCTTGGCGTGACAAGATAGGAACAACGCTATTCCTGCATGGCAGCTTTGCCAAACTGAATTTCAGGCAGAAAGCCGCACAAACAGGCAGAAACAACACCCTGTGGCAAAAAAGCAATATTTTGTAGCATACATGGCTATTATTTAGGCTCTTCAGTAGGCATTTGCCCATTCCATCGGCGATGAATCCAGAGCCAACTGCCCGGCTGCTGCCGGATCGTGCCTTCAATCCAGTCATTCACCTGTTGCGTCAGAGTCATCTGGTCCGCAGCACGGTTGCCGCTATCAGGCAGGTTGATGGGGGGATAGACATGCATGCGCAGCCGTGCCGGGCCGATGCGCTCGATATAGCCGGGTATGACGGGGCAGCGCAGCCTGAGCGCCATGGCCGCCATGGCGCCCGCCGTCATGGCAGGCTGGCCGAAAAAGCGGGCGGCGACTCCATCATTCATCTTCTGGTCCACCAGCATGCCCAGATGACCGCCCTTGAGTATGTGGGCCAGCGCATTGCGCGCGCCACGTGCCCCCTTGGCAAACAGCGGCACGGGCGCGCCCATCGCATCATTGCGCAGGTCGCGCAGGATACGATCGACAAGCGGGTTGTTCGGCGCGCGGTAAAACGAGGAGAATGGCAGTCCGTACCGCGCCACGGCGGGGGGCAGCATCTCCCAGTTGCCAATATGGCCGGATACGAAAATGGTCGGCCCGCCCTTCGCCGCCTGCGCGACGAGGTGTTCCTCGCCCACCACATCCCAGCCGGGGCCGCCATCCGCCGGGTTGCGGGGCAGGGTGGCAAGGTGGGGGAACTCGCCAGCGTTGCGGCCGATATTGTCCCACATGGCGCGGATGACGGCGCGGCGCATTCCGCCATCAAGTTCGGGCATGGCCATGCGCAGATTGGCATCGGCTATTTTCGAGATGGGCAGGCGCGGCCCCACCGTGCGGCACAGCCACCCGCCAAGGTTGGAGGCCCGCACCGGGCCAAGGCGACGGAAGAGGGCCGCAAGCGCGCGCACCAGGGCCGCTTCAAGGTGCATCTGCCGTGTGGGGTGTTGTGCCTGGGGCTGTTCTGCTTTCATCTCTGTGTCGTGCCCAGCCATAGATCCAGTATCCGTTCGGGCATGGCGGGGTTGGTCCATGCCAGTTGCAGGCCCACCGTATGCACCTCCGCCCGCAGGGCGGCATTGAGGCGCACGGCATCCTTCTGTGTTGTAACAAGGCAGCCCCCGGCCTGTGCCGCAAGTCTGTGCAGCCGGGCCTGCTCGGTTGCGGTATAGGCGTGATGATCGGGAAAGGCGAGGCAGCGGGCGGGGTGAATGCCGCGCTGCGCCAGCCCCTCGAAAAACTTGGCGGGCCGCCCGATGCCCGCAAAGGCGATGATGGGCCGGTTACGCGGTACCGATTGCGTGTCGGGTTGCAGGGTTGCTGCAAAACGGGGCAGTCCATCAGGCAGGCGGGTTGCAATGCCCTGCTGGTCACCGCCCATGATGACGACGCCACCGGCGCGGGCGAGTGCCGTGGCCACCGGCTCGCGCAGGGGGCCAGCAGGCAGCACGCGGCCATTGCCAAAACCGACCGCGCCATCAACTACCACCAGCGCCAGGTCCTGATGCAGGGTGGGGTTCTGGAACCCGTCATCCATCAGCAGGCAATCCGCGCCATCCGCCACGGCGCGGCGTGCCGATACAGCGCGGTCAGCGCCCACATAACATGGTGCGATGCAGGCCAGCAGCAGGGGTTCGTCGCCCACGTCGCGCGCGGTGTGACGGTTCGGGTCAACCCGTGTGCCTGCCCGCGCCCGGCCACCATATCCGCGTGAAAGAAAAGCGGGCCTGCGTCCGCGGCTTATGGCGCGCTGTGCCAGATCCATCACCAGCGGCGTCTTGCCCGCGCCACCCACGCCAATATTGCCACAGCACAGCACCGGCACGGGTGCCTGCCATGATGCACGGCGCAGGCGGCGTGCGGTTGCGGCAGCATAAATATGGGCAAGGGGGGCAAGTAGCGCCGCCGGAAGGCCAGCATTGGTGGCTGGCCGCCACCAGAAGGCGGGTGGCTGCATCAGCGCGGGTCCAGTGCAAGAAGGGCGTGGGCTATGCGCCTGACCAGCGCGGAATCGGGTAGGGCGTGCTGCTTGGCGTATGCGCCTGCCTTGTGGCAGGCATCAGGGTTCTGGAGTAGCGGGATAAGCCACTGGGTAATATCGGCCGGGGTTTCGACAAACCGCACGCTATCTGCCATCCGGCCATAAGCCTGGCGGAAATTGCCGATCAGTGGGCCGCTGGCCACAGGGCAACCGGCCCGCGCGGGTTCCAGCGGGTTATGGCCACCGCCCGCGCAGCCCGGCAGGCTGTTGCCCATCAGCACCGGTGCGCCAAGGGCAAGGAACAGGCCCATCTCGCCCAGCGTATCACAGATCCATAGTCCGTCCTGCGCGGTAGGGGCCTGCCCCAATGCGCGGCGCGGAGGGCTGGAGGGGGCATGTGCGGCAATATCCGCGCCGCGTTCGGGGTGGCGGGGGATGAGGATGGTCAGGGCATCGGGCACCATCTGCCGCACAAGGGCGCTGGCGGCGATGATGGCGGCGTCTTCTCCCTCATGGGTGGAGGCCGCGACCCAGACCGGCCGACCGGCCAGCATGGCTTGCAGTTCGGCCAGCGCCGTGGGGTCATGTGGCAGGGGGGGGGCCGCATCCTTGAGGTCGGCAATCAGGTCGATCCGGGTTGCGCCGCCCTGTTGCAGGCGGGCTGCATCTTCCGCGCTGCGGGCCATGACCCACGTAAAGGCCGAGAGCATGCGGGCCAGCAGGCAGGCGGCCCGGCGCCAGTGAGCCAGCGAACGGTCGGACATGCGGCCGTTGAGCAGGGCCAACGGCATATGACGCGCGTGGCAGGCCGCAATCAGGTTGGGCCAGAGTTCGCTTTCCACCAGCGCACCCACGTCAGGCCGCCAGTAATCAAGAAACCGCGCCCCCCACCGTGGCACGTCCAGCGGCGCGAACTGCGCAATGACCCACTCCTGTCCGGCCATGGCAGGCAGGCGGTCATGCAGGATGGCATTTCCCGTGACCGTGCCGGTCGTGACCAGAACGTGCGGCGCGGAGGCAGCATCAAGTAACTGCTCAATGACCGGGAGGAGGGCAACCGTCTCGCCCACGCTGGCCGCATGCAGCCACACCAGCAATCCCGGGGGGCGGGGCCGGGTGGCCAGGCCGCGACGCTGGGGCAGGCTGTCCCGGGTTTCCTTGCCGCGCGCCAGCCTGCGGCGCAGGTTGAGGCGCAAAACAGGGGCCAGCAGGGCAGACAGGCCATGCCATCCCGCCCCGAGCAAGGCTCCGCACAGGCGACCCCTTGTGGCGGGGCGTTGGGTCATGCCTGTACCGGCCGGGAAAAGGGTGTGCGCATGTCCTTGCGGTAACATGCCTTGTGATGGGGGAAAAGGCGGGGCAGCAGCGGCAGGCAGGCTGTTTTTTTGTTGAATACCCGCCAATGGGGTTTAATAAGGCCCGCACCGGTCCGATATGCCGGTCATGACCCCCATGCAGGAACCGCGCAGCATCATGGCCCCTCCACCTTTCCGGTCCTTTCTCGTTCCGGGGCAGATAGTCCGCCACCCCGAGCACCCGGAATGGGGCGATGGCGCGGTGCAGTCGGCCATTGGCGAACGCGTTACGGTCATGTTTCCCCATGCAGGCAAGGTGATGGTCAATGCCATGGTCGTGCAGCTGACCGTGCTCTCCCAGGGTTTGTGACTGCATGAACCATGCCCCGCTACCCGATTCCTACGGCCGCCTGCTGACCTACCTGCGCGTGTCAGTCACCGACAGGTGCGACATGCGCTGCATCTACTGCATGGCCGAGGACATGACCTTCCTGCCCAAGGCGGAAATCCTGTCGCTGCCCGAACTCGAGCGCCTGTGCGCGGCCTTCATCGGCCACGGTGTGCGCAGGCTGCGGGTGACCGGGGGCGAGCCGCTGGTGCGGCGCGATGTCATGTCCTTCTTCCACGAAATGGGCAAATGGCTGCACCGTGATACCGGCCAGCCGGGGCTGGATGAACTCACGCTCACCACCAATGCCAGCAGGCTGGCCGAATTTGCCGATGGCCTGCATGCCTGTGGCGTGCGCCGCGTCAATGTCAGCCTTGATTCGCTTGATCCCGCCCGCTTTGCCCGCATCACCCGGCGCGGCAACCTTGCCCGCACGCTTGATGGCATCCGCGCGGCAAGGGAGGCAGGGCTTGCGGTGCGCATCAACACCGTGGCCATGGCGGGCGTGAATGAAGATGAATTCGACACGCTGATTGCCTGGTGCGGCGAGATCGGCGCCGATCTGTGCCTGATCGAGACCATGCCCATGGGCGAGACGGGCGAGGACCGCACCGATCATTACCTGCCACTCTCGACCGTGCGCCGCAGGCTTGAGCAGAACTGGACGTTGCAGCCGCTGGCCTATCGCACCGGCGGCCCGGCGCGTTATGCCCGCATTGGCCAGACGGGCCAGCGCATCGGCTTCATCACGCCCATGACCCATAATTTTTGTGAAAGCTGCAATCGCGTGCGCCTGTCATGCACCGGCAGGCTTTACACCTGCCTTGGCCATGAAGGCTCGACTGACCTGCGCGCCCCCCTGCGCGCGGGCGAGGATGACGTGGCGATGATGGACCATGTCCGCGCCGCCATCCTGCGCAAGCCGAAGGGGCATGATTTCCTGATCGGGCGCGATGCGGATGATCCCGCCCGCGTGCGGCGCCACATGAGTGTTACGGGCGGCTGAATGTTACGGTGGCCCGCGAAGCGCCTCCTCCAGGCTCACGCTGAACTGGCCGGGCCGCAGCGGCCGGGGTTGCGTGGGGGCAGGGGCCCAGCCGGTCATGACCGCGATGTGCAGCGACTGCGCGATACTGCCATCGGCATCACGCGGCAGGCGGCCCAGGACCTCGGCCAGCAGGGCAGGGGATGTCAGGCCACGCGCGCGCTGGCACAGGGCATTGGTCTCGCCTGCGTGGCGCAGATCGGCCAGAAGGCCCATGGGCGTTGCGTAACTCAGTTCGATCACATCGGCATCGGCCACCGGCAGGGCAAACCCCGCGCGTTGCAGCAGGGCCGCGCAGTCACGCAGGCCGGGAAAGGGCGAGACGCGTGGCGAGACACCGCCGCGCTGCGCCATCTCGGCTTCCATCAGCGCCGTGCGCAGGCCGCCCAGCGTGGGCAGCACCGGCATGCAGGCCAGAAACAGCCCATCCGGCGCCAGAACATTGCGCACCTGCGCCAGCAGTCCCGGCAGGTCATTGATCCAGTGCAGCGAAAGACATGCCACCACCAGGTTGAAACTGTGTGGGGCGAAGGGCAGCCATTCCCCATCCATGGCCACGGCAGGCCCGGCATCAAGGGCCGCCATGCGGGGCGAGAGATCGGCGGCAACGGTATGGATGCCGCGCGCGCGCAGGCGCGGAGCCACCACGCCACGCCCGCCAATATCCAGCGCCGTGGCGAACGGGCGCGTGACATCATCAAGGCGGTCGAGCAGGCGGGTGGCGGCTTCCTCCATAACGGGGCGCACCGCCGCCACGTCGGGTGCCGCGCGGTCACGGTGCAGCCTCACGGCATGGCGGTCGAATATCTGCGGCACATCCGGGCTCATGCCCCTTGGTGTGAACCCATGCCCGCACCCTGCCAAGCCCACGATCGTGTGAGCCGATGACCCGTTCCGCCCCATGGTGGCGCAAGGCCGCAACGCCGGTGCTTGACCTGCTGTTTCCGCCCCGCTGCCTTGCCTGTGGGGCGGAGGTGGCGCAGGCCGGGCATCTGTGCGGGGCGTGCGTGGGGCAGATGCACCTGATTACGCCGCCTTTCTGCCGGCGCTGCGCCCTGCCGTTTTCCTCCCGCGCGGCCGCGGGGCCGGACATGACCTGCACCACATGCCAGCAGAACCCGCCGCCGTGGCGCGAAGCCCGTGCCGCCATGATGTATGATGAGACCGCGCGCAGCCTCATTCTGCCGCTGAAATATGCCGACAGCACGGAAAACGTATCGCTGCTGGCACGTTACATGGCCAAGGCGGGCAGGGACATCATGACGGGGGAGAGCCTGTTCATGCCGGTTCCGCTGCATCGCCTGCGGCTGTTTGGCCGCCGCTACAACCAGGCAGCGCTTCTGGCCCGCGCGCTGGCGCGCCTTGCGGGGGCTACGGTCCTTTGCGACGGGCTTGAGCGCATCCACGCCACCCGCCCGCTTGAAGGGCTGGGCCGCAGCCAGCGCCAGCACCTCATGCATGGGGCGATTACGGTGCGGCCGGAGCGGATTCCCGCGCTATCGGGGCGGCATGTCATCGTGGTGGATGATGTGATGACCACCGGCGCCACGCTGGCGGCCTGCGCTGTTCCGCTGCTTGCGGCGGGTGCTACGCGGGTTGATGTGCTTGCGGCCGCGCGTGCCAGTGGCCAGCATGCGCCGCAATAGGATAGGATGACCCGAGACAGACGCATTCGCCCCGGATTATGGGTGGCGGATCAACCCGCAAGCCAAGTGAAGGTTCAATGCCCGCAATCGATATCTACACCCAACCCGGCTGCCCCTACTGCATCCGCGCCGTGCGGCTGCTGAAGCAGAAGGGTGTCTCCTTCAACGAAATCGATGCCCCCTACGGCACGCCCGAACGCGCGGAATCCATCAGCCGCTCGGGCGGGCGCACCACCGTGCCGCAGATCTTCATCGACAACACGCCCATTGGCGGCTGCGATGAGCTGATGGCGCTTGAACGCGCGGGCAGGCTCGATGGCCTGCTGGGCAGGGGCTGACATAACGGCATGATCCGGTATCAGTTGCGCTGTGGCGCGGGGCATGAGTTTGAAGGGTGGTTTCCCGGCAGCGCCGCGTTCGAGCGGCAGGCCGCAGGTGGGCTGCTGTCCTGCCCGCATTGCGGCGCGCCCGACGTAACGCGCGCCCTCATGGCGCCCGCCGTCCATACGGGCATGCCCGCGCGGCAGGCCGAAGCAACCGCAACGCCCGCCACGCCCATGCCTGCGCCCACGCCACCCGGCCATGCGCCACAGGCCATGCCTGATACCATGCTCGCCCTGTTACAGAAAATACGCGAAACGGTTGAGACGCATTGCGACGACGTAGGCGACGGCTTTGCCGAGGAAGCCCTGGGCATGCACCGTGGCGAGCGTGAAGCCCGGGGCATTTATGGTAGCATGACGGAAGAGGAGCATGCCGAACTTGATGAGGCGGGCGTGGAGATCCACGCCATTCCATGGGTCCGGCGCGCTGACAGCTAGAGGGTAGACGCAAGCGCGCTTCGGGGCACTGACCGGAATGCGCGCCATGTCGGGGGAACGATTCAAGATGCACGACACAAAACGGAACACGACCCTGCGCCAGAAGGGTGGCCGCATCCTCCGGGCGTTCGCCCTGCCGGGCATGGCCGCGTTATGTGCCATGGCGGTCGGGCTGGCTTCCCCCGTCGCCGCCCATGCCGACGGGGCGGAGATTATTGGCCGGTGGATGACCAAGGACCATGATGGCGTGTTCGAGATCAGCCAGTGCGGGCAGGAAGTGTGCGGCAGGCTGGCGGGGCTGCGCTACACCACTGACATGCCGCGCGACAAGCGGGGCGAGCCTGAATGCAACCTGCCCATGCTCAACGGGTTTACACCTGACCCCGAAACGAAGGGGCACTGGAATGGCCACGTTACCGATCCGGATACGGGGCATGTGTACCATGCCAAGCTGTGGGTCTCGCAATCGGGCGACCTGAAGCTGCGTGGCTTCGTGGCGGTGCCTTTATTTGGTGAAACCGAAACATGGACCCGCTATACCGGAGATATCGGCCCTGCGTGCAAACTGCCGTAGCAAGCAATAAAAACAGTTCCAACTGACCAGGATCGCCCCTTCTGTCATGAGCACAACCCTCTCACGCCGCACCTTCGCCACCGCCCTGGCCGCCACTGTGCCCGCACTCTCCCGGCGCGCCATGGCGCAGGCCCAGACCGCGCCGAGCAAGCCGCGCACCATCTGCTACATCGGTGGCTACACCCAGCATGCCCCGCCGGGCGGGGCCGGCAACGGGCAGGGCATATCGGTGTTCGAGATGAACCCCGATACCAGCAGCCTTTCCCCGCTCATGACCTATGTGGATATCGCCAGCCCGTCCTTCATGGCCATGTCCGGCGATTTCAGGCATCTCTACGCCCTGAGCGAGATCGATGATTTCAATGCCAACAAGGAAGGCTGCGTCACCGCGTTCTCGGTCAACCGTTCAAGCGGGGAACTGACCAAGCTCAACGTCATGCGTTCAGGCGGCGCCGTGCCCGCGCATCTGAGCATCCATGCCTCGGGCAGATACGTGCTGGTGGCCAATTACATGGGCGGCACGGTTGGCGTGCTGCCCATCCACCCCGATGGCAGCCTTGGCGATCCGACCGATGTCGTGCACAACACCGGCCCGCGCATGCCCGACCGCGCGGCGGACAACCCGCCGGGCAACTTCGCCATCAGCGATCATTCCATGTCGCATGTGCACATGGTGGCCTCCGACCCCTCGGGCCGCTACGTTCTGGCCTGTGATGCCGGGCTGGACCGGGTCTATGTCTGGACGCTCGACCTGCATACCGGCCGCCTCGTGCCCGCCAAGACACCCTTCATCGCCATGACGCCGGGTTCCGCCCCGCGCCATTTCTCCTTCAACGAGAAGGGGACGATGATCTACATCCTGGGCGAGCAGGATTCGAAAGTGGTCGCCGCCACTTTCAACCCGCAGACCGGCGAGATCGTGCCGCAGCAGACCGTCAGCACCGTGACCCCGCATTTTCGCGGCAGCACGCTGGCAGCGGGCATCCTGCTCTCGCCCAACGGCAGATATCTGTACGTGTCAAACCGGCTGGGCGATTCGCTGGCCAGTTTCCACGTGAACGATGACGGCACGCTCAACCTGGTGGAAGAAATATGGATGCATGCCGATTATGGTCGCGCCATGATGTTCGACCCCAGCGGCACCTTTCTGTTCTGCGCCAACCAGCGCAGTGATTCGGTCACGTCGTTCAAGGCCAATGCCCAGACCGGCGTGCTCGATTTTACATGGAACTTCACCCCCGTGGGCAGCCCGACCACCTTCGCGTTCATGAACACGATCTGAGTGGCCTGACCACAACGGGCGCGCAGCTTCCTCAGTCGCGCACGAGGGCCGCGATGTAGTTTACCGCCATGTCGCGGCTCTCGCGCCAGCCACCCAGGCCGGGCACCATGCCCGCCACATCGGTCACGCGCAGGCCTGCGCGGGCGGCGTACTGGCCCAGCTCGGCGGGCGTGATGAACTTCTTCCAGTCATGCGTGCCCACGGGCAGCAGGCGCAGCACGTATTCCGCCCCGATCTTGGCCATGGCCATCGAGCGCCATGTGCGGTTCATGGTCGAGACGACCATGACCCCGCCCGGCTTGAGCAGGCTGCCCAGCATGCACAGGAAAGCGGCCGGGTCGGTCACATGCTCGATGACCTCGAGGGCGGAAATCGCGTCAAACCGCGCATGATGGGCCACAAGTTCCTCGGCGCTGCCGCAACGATAAGCCAGCGGGCCTGCGGATGCGGGCAGGGGGTGGTGGCGCAGGTGCAGCCGCCCCGCCGTGATCGCCGCCTGGGAGGCATCAAGCCCGGTCACGTCAAAGCCCGCGCGGGCAAAGGCCTCGCTGGCCAGCCCCGCGCCGCAGCCGATATCGAGCAGCGTGCGCCGGGTGCCATCCTCCGCCACGGGAGCGGGCAGGTGGCGCATGGCCCAGCCCGTGCGCAGGTCGTTCATGGCGTGGAGCGGGCGCATGGGACCCGCGGGATCCCACCACCGGGCAGCGAGATCGCTGAAATGGGCGATTTCATCCGGGGCGACGGAATCCGCTGACACAACGGTCGAATCGTGATGTTGCATGGGTGCACCGCCTTTCAATTGGCTTTCTCCCGCTGGACGCGGAAGCTGGGGAGATGTATGTGACGCGGCTTGCGCATAACGCAATGCCCCGGATTGGCCAACAGGCCCCCGTTCCGGATATGCTGAAGCCCGAGCCATAATGGAGCCATTATTCCGATGTCCCCTACCGTACCGCGGATCGTGATGAAATTCGGCGGCACTTCTGTCGCTGATCTTGACCGGATTCGGGCCGTGGCGGAAAAAGTCCGGAAACAGGTCGAGGCCGGATGCGAGGTTGCCGTTGTGGTTTCCGCCATGTCTGGTGTGACCAACCGCCTCGTCGGTTACTGCCGCGATCTTTCCGCAACGCATGATGAACGCGAATACGATGCCGTCGTTTCCACCGGCGAGCAGGTGACCAGCGGGCTGCTTGCCATCGCGCTGCAGAAGCTGGGCATCAACGCCCGCTCCTGGCTGGGCTGGCAGATTCCGCTGCGCACCGATAACGCCCACGGCAAGGCCCGCATCGAATCAATCGACGGCACGGCCCTGATCGAAAGCATGAGCGCGGGCCAGGTGCCGGTCGTGGCAGGTTTTCAGGGCATTGGGGAAGACGGGCGCATCACCACGCTGGGCCGTGGCGGCTCCGACACCTCGGCCGTGGCGCTGGCCGCGGCACTGAAGGCGGATCGCTGCGACATCTACACGGATGTGGACGGAATCTATACAACCGATCCGCGTATTGTTACCAAGGCACGCAAGCTGGACCGCATCACCTATGAGGAAATGCTGGAGCTGGCGTCGGTTGGCGCCAAGGTACTCCAGACCCGGAGCGTGGAACTGGCCATGAAGAAGCGCGTGCGGGTGCAGGTGCTCTCCAGTTTCAATGACGGGCCAGCACCATCGGAAGGGCATCTGCCCGGTTCATTAGTCGTGGATGAGGACGAAATCGTGGAACAGGAACAGGTCGCCGGAATTGCCTACTCCCGGGACGAGGCGAAGGTTTCCGTCCGCCAGCTTCCCGATCGGCCGGGTATTGCCGCCGCCGTGTTCGGCCCGCTGGCCGATGCCAACGTGAACGTGGACATGATCGTGCAGAGCACCGGCGATGACGGCATGACCAACATGACCTTCACCATTGGCAAGACCGACCTCGCGCGCGCCATTGCGGTGCTGGAAGACACGCGCGCCACCACCCGCTACGCCGAACTGCAGACCGATGACAGCGTAGTCAAGATCAGCGTCGTGGGCGTGGGCATGCGCTCGCATGCCGGTGTGGCCAGCACCATGTTCCGCACCCTGGCCGAGCGCAACATCAACGTGCAGGTCATCTCGACAAGCGAGATCAAGGTCTCGGTGCTGATCGCCGCCGAATATACCGAGCTGGCCGTGCGCGCGCTCCATACCGCCTATGGGCTGGATGCGGCGTGAGCACGACCATGTCCGCCATTCCTGATGCCCCGTCCGCCCTGACCGACCCCGCGCGCCGTACCGAGGCCCGCGCCCGGCTCGACCACCTGTGGGGGCGTGGCACGCGCTTTCTGGGTAGCGAATACGCGCTGCTGGCCGGGGCCATGTCGTGGGTGAGCGAGCGCAACCTTGTCTCGGCCATTTCCAATGCGGGCGGCTTTGGCGTGCTGGCCTGCGGCGCGATGGAACCCGACCGCCTGGCCGAGGAAATTGCCGCGACACAGGCCCTGACCACCCGCCCGTTCGGCGTGAACCTGATCACCATGCATCCCCGGCTTGATGATCTGGTGCAGGTCTGCATCAGGGCAGGCATTACCCATGTCGTGCTGGCAGGGGGCATCCCGTCCGGCCCGGTCATCCGCGCCATCAAGGATGGGGGTGCCAAGGTCATCGCGTTCGCGCCCGCCTTCGTGCTGGCCAAGCGGCTGGTGCGCCTGGGCGTGGATGCGCTGGTGATCGAGGGATCGGAAGCGGGCGGTCATGTCGGCCCCGTGTCGCTGACGGTGCTGGCGCAGGAAATCCTGCCCCATATCCATGACGTGCCGGTGTTCGTGGCAGGCGGGCTGGGGCGGGGGGATGCGATCCTGTCCTACCTTGAGCAGGGCGCATCGGGCGCGCAGCTTGGCACGCGCTTTGCCGCCTCACGCGAGAGCATCGCGCATGAAAACTTCAAGAAGGCCTTCATCCGCGCCAACGCGCGTGATGCCGTGACATCGGTGCAGCTTGACGAGCGTTTTCCTGTCATTCCGGTGCGGGGGCTGAACAATGCCGGCACACGGTGCTTCATGCAGCACCAGGCGGAAACGCTGCGCCGCTTTCAGGATGGTGAACTGACCAAGGAAGCCGCCCAGCTCGACATCGAGCATTTCTGGGCGGGTGCCCTGCGCCGCGCCGTGATTGATGGCGATGTGGAGAACGGATCGGTCATGGCCGGGCAGTCAGTGGGCATGATCACCGCAGAGCAGCCGGTCAGCGAAATTATCAATCAGCTGGTCGATCAGGCCATCGATGCCCTGATCCGTCAGGAAGAGAGGGCCCGCTACGGATGACCGATGGCAAGCGCATTTTCCGCGGCAAGGCAACGCCGGGCACGCCCGCGTCAGCACCTGGTGCCACTCCCATAGCCTCGGTCGGCGACATGCTGCGCGCGCGCCGCGAGGAACTGGGCTGGAACCTGCCTGATGTCGCGGCATGGCTGCGCATCCGCCTGCCTTACCTGCAGGCCCTTGAGGAGGGACGCCCCGGCGAACTTCCCGGCTCGGCCTATGCCATCGGCTTTTTGCGCAGCTACGCCAATGCGCTGGGGCTGGAAGGCGAACAGCTTGTCGAACGCTTCAAGATAGAAAGCCGCGGGGCCTTTACCCGCAGGGCTGAACTGTCCTTTCCCGTGCCGCTGCCTGACCGAGGGCTGCCAACCGGCGTGCTCCTGCTGTGCGGCCTCGTTATTCTGGTGGGTGCCTATGCGGGATGGTACAAGCTGACCGGCTCGCAGGGCATTCACGACCTTCCGGCCAAGCTGACCCTGCCGGGCCTGTCATCGGGCACGACCGCGTCGCCGCAGGTGGCCTCCGTGCTGCCGCCTACAGATGAACGGCCCGCGCCACAGCCCCTGCCACCGCAGGAGCGCGATGCGCTGACCGGGGTGCCCGACACGCTGCCACCGGCAGCAGTGCTCCCGCCCATGCCAGCACCTGCCGCTCCCCCGCAGCCGCTCGAGAAAATGGGCGAGGACCGTAACGTGCTGGCCCAGCAGGCTTCGCCCGCGCCAGCATCCGTACCCTCTGCCACCGCGACCGACAGCGTAACCCTGAACGCATCGGGCACGACCTGGGTGGAGGTGCGCAAGCACGGCGGCCCGGTGCTGTATGAGCACGTACTTCATGCTGGCGATACATGGCAGACGCCGCCCGGCCAGTCCGGCCTGGAACTGACCGTGGGCAACGCTGGCGGGCTGACACTTGCGGCAGGCGGGATCACGACCCAGCCGCTCGGCCGTAATGGCGAAGTGCGGCACAATATTCCGCTCAGCCCGGCGGGCGTGGCTGATGGGTCGGTGCTGCAAGCCGCACCGGCGGAAAATATCCACCCGCCAATGCCTTCATCCATGCAGCCAGGCGGCACAACCGCCACAGGGGGCGGCAATAATCTCTCTCCGCCCCTCCCACAGCACATCAATCCAGAGTAAAAGGGTCTCCTACGGCATGGTCCACACTGTGGTCACCATGCCGGGAACCGGCATGTAACAGACCAACGGGCCGTGCCACGCCCCGCCACGGCGGGCCGGAGCACACACCGCCGCCTTAATGTGGAGGGCACAGAAATGAGCAGCTATCGTCCCTATCAGCACATCGAACGCCGCAAGTCGCGGCAGATCCATGTCGGCAACGTGCCGGTCGGTGGTGATGCCCCGGTTTCGGTGCAGACCATGACCAACACGCTGACCACCGATGCCGAGGCCACGATCGCGCAGATCCGCCGCGCCGAGCTTGCAGGCGTCGATATCGTGCGCGTGTCCTGCCCCGATGAGGAGAGCACGAAGGCGCTCGCCGAGATCGTGCGCGAAGTGAACGTGCCGATCGTGGCCGACATCCACTTCCACTACAAGCGTGCCATCGAGGCCGCCCGGGCCGGGGCCGCGTGCCTGCGCATCAACCCCGGCAACATCGGCAGCGCCGAGCGCGTGCGCGAGGTGGTGAAGGCTGCGAAGGACCACAACTGCTCCATCCGCATCGGCGTCAATGCCGGTTCGCTGGAGAAGCACCTTCTGGAAAAATACGGCGAGCCCAACCCCGAAGCCCTGGTGGAAAGCGCGCTCGAACACGCCAGGATTCTTGAAGATCATGACTTTCATGAGTTCAAGATCAGCGTGAAGGCATCGGACGTGTTCATGGCGGTCGCGGCCTACCAGCAGCTTGCCGATGTATGCGACCACCCGCTGCATATCGGCATTACCGAGGCGGGCAGCAAGCGCGCGGGCACGGTCAAGTCCTCCATCGGGCTGGGCAACCTGCTCTGGGCGGGCGTGGGTGACACGATGCGCGTCTCGCTCTCGGCGGAGCCGGAAGAGGAAGTGCTGGTTGGCTGGGATATCCTCAAGTCGCTCGGGCTGCGCCACCGTGGCGTGAAGATCATTTCCTGCCCGTCCTGCGCGCGGCAGGGCTTCAACGTGATCGAGACCGTGCAGACGCTGGAAGATCGCCTGGCCCATATCAAGACGCCCATGACGCTGTCGATCATCGGTTGCGTGGTCAATGGCCCCGGTGAGGCGCTGATGACCGATATCGGCGTGACCGGTGGTGGCTCAGGCCGACATATGGTCTATTCCGCCGGCAAGCAGGATCACACCATGCCCGCCGGTGACATGATCGAGCATATCGTGGACCTGGTGGAAAAGAAGGTGGCCGTGCTGGAAAAGGCGGATGCCGACAACACCCCCGCCGAGGAAATGGCCCGCGAGGCCACCATGTCCACCACGGACTGAATCAAACGCCGCGTGTCCGGCCAAGGGGTGCGCGGCCCGGCCGGTGGCCTGCACGCGGGCCATTGGCGTGAAGACAGGAATATCGCGTAGTGAGCAGCTTACAGCCCGTTCGTGGCACCCATGACCTGATTGGTGAGGAACGCAGGCGGTTCAACCATGTAGTGGAAACCGCGCGCCGCATTGTCGGCCTGTACGGGTTTGATGAGTGGTCGACCCCCGTGTTCGAGGATACGCGGGTCTTTTCGCGCTCGCTGGGCGATACGTCGGATGTTGTCTCGAAAGAGATGTACACATTCGAGGACCGTGGCGGTGAATCCCTGACCCTGCGGCCCGAGGGCACGGCAGCCATCTGCCGCGCGCTGGTCACCAACGGCCTGACCCAGTCCCTGCCGCAGAAGGTGTTCTACGCCGGGCCGATGTTCCGCTACGAGCGCCCGCAGAAGGGGCGCTACCGCCAGTTCCACCAGATCGGTGCCGAACTGCTGGGTTCAGCCGAGCCGCTGGCCGATGCTGAGGTCATTGCCATGGGCCGCGACGTGCTGCACGCGCTTGGCATTGGCGATGAAGTGGTGCTGGAACTCAACACCCTGGGCGACAGCGCAAGCCGTGATGCCTGGCGCACGGCGCTGATCGCCTATTTCAGCGAACGACGCGCCGAACTCTCCGCTGACAGCCAGGCCCGGCTGGAGCGTAACCCGCTGCGCATCCTCGACAGCAAGGCCCCGCAGGATCGTGCGCTGGTTGCGGATTCGCCCACCATCGCCCAGTTCCTCACACCCGAGGCCCAGGCATTCTGGGATGGCCTGCGCAGCACGCTGGACACGATGGGCGTGCGCTTTCGGGAAAATCCGCGCATTGTGCGGGGGCTGGATTATTACGGCCATACCGCCTTTGAGTTCGTGACCGAGCGCCTTGGCGCGCAGGGTACCGTGCTGGCTGGTGGGCGCTACGATGGCCTCGTGGCCGAAATGGGTGGCCCCGCCACGCCCGCCATTGGCTGGGCGGGCGGGATCGAACGCCTATCCATGCTGCTTGAGGATGTTCCGGCCGAGCCGCGCCCGGTTGCCGTCGTGCCGATGGGCGCGGATGCACAGGCTGCTTCCCTGACCGTGTTGCAGGGCCTGCGGGCTGCTGGCATCCGGGCGGAAACATCCTATCGCGGCAACATGAAGCGCCGCATGGAACGCGCCAACCGCATGAAGGCGTCGCATGTCGTGGTGATTGGCAGCGACGAAATTGCACGCGGCGTGGTCCAGCTCAAGAACCTCGATAGCGGGCAGCAGGCCGAGATACCCTTTGATGGCGTGGCCGCAGCCCTTCAGGCCGGAAGCGCCGCAGGGGGCTGAGCGTGTCAAAATTCGACGAACGCCTGGACCGGATCGTTGGCCGGTGCGCGGAATTGCAGGCCCTGCTGGCTGAAGGTCTGTCGGGCAGCGACTTCGCGCAGGCCTCGCGCGAGTATGCCGAGCTTGAGCCGATTGTCACGCGCGTGAACGCATTGCGCGGGGCGGAAGAAGCCGAGCGCGATGCCAGCCAGATGCTCGCCGACCCCGAAATGCGCGAACTCGCCCAGGCCGAACTCGACGAACTGCGCACGCAGATCCCGACCCTGCGTCATGATATCCGCCTGGCCATGCTGCCGCGTGACGAGGCGGATGAACGCAGCGCCATCCTTGAAATCCGCCCTGCCGCAGGCGGTGACGAGGCCGGACTGTTCGCCGCCGAACTGTTTGGCGCCTATCAGCGCTATGCCGACCTGCGCGGCTGGCGCTTCGAAATTCTGGAATATGACCAGTCAGAACTCGGTGGCCTGCGCGAGGGTATTGCCAGCGTTACGGGGCGCGGTGTGTTTGCGCGGCTGAAATATGAATCGGGCGTGCACCGCGTGCAGCGCGTGCCCGCGACCGAGAGCCAGGGGCGCATCCATACGTCCACCGTTACCGTGGCCGTGCTGCCCGAGGCGGAAGAAGTGGATGTCGAGGTCAATGAGGGCGACCTGCGCATTGATGTCTACCGGGCATCCGGCGCGGGGGGGCAGCACGTCAACAAGACCGAGAGCGCCGTGCGCATCACCCATCTGCCCACCAATATCGTGGTGGCGATGCAGGAGGAAAAAAGCCAGCACAAGAACCGTGCCAAGGCCATGAAGATCCTGCGTGCGCGCCTGTATGAGCGCAACCGCGCCGCCGCCCACGAAACCCGCGCCGCCGACCGGCGCGCCCAGGTGGGCACGGGCGACCGCTCCGAGCGCATCCGCACCTACAACTTCCCCCAGGGCCGCGTGACCGAACACCGCATCGGCCTCACGCTCTACAAGATCGACCGCGTAATGGCGGGCGAACTCGATGAGTTTGTCGATGCCCTGACACAGGAAGAACAGGCCGCCCTGCTTGCGGCGGATGAGGGCTGAGGGAGCACCGGTTCAGGAAGTGGGCGCGGCACACAGGCTGCTATGGCCGGGGTGGCGCTCGACGCTTTCGGGCTCATCTTCATCGACAAGGTAGAATTCGGTGAAATTGCGCGAGGCAATGGCTTCAAAATGATGGCCATCGGGATGATACAGCACGCCTTCGCCGCTGACCTGATGGATCTCGACCTTGCCACTGGGGCGGCGAATGTAAATTTCCCCACACAGGGCGTAGCTGTGGTTGAGGCGCCCCATCGCTGTATCGACATGCACCGTCTGGCTGGTATGGTCCGCGTCGAGGCGAAAGGTGGCGACAAGCTGCTCATCAACATAAAAGCGCTCGGCTTCCGAAATCTCCCCACTGCCATAGTCGTCTCTCACATCGAACGATCCGGCAAGGGCAGGGGACGCACCAGCGCATAGCAGGGCGGTCAGGAACACGCGCGCAAGGCGTGATAAAGGGGCGGGCAGGGACATAATGCCTCAGTATGACGGAAAGCAGCGGCGATGAAAGATGCCATGACACCAGCGCCCACAAATTTGCGCCAGATGTTGCATGAGGCAACGCAACAGTTGCGTGCAGCCAACATCGAGGCCCCCTTGCGCGAGGCCCGCCTGCTCGCCGCCCACGCGGCCCGGACGGATCTTGCCGGGCTGCTGCGCATCGATACGCTGGATGACGCCGCCCAGGCTCGGTTCGCCCATGTGCTGTCCCGGCGCCTGCATTACGAGCCCATGGCCTATATTACCGGGCAGGTCGGGTTCTGGTCGCTTGACCTTGCGGTGTCACCTGCAACCCTCATTCCCCGCGCCGATACCGAAACCCTTGTCGAGGCCGTGCTCGACCATCTGCCTGACCGTAATGCGCTGCTGCGCGTGCTTGATATCGGCACCGGCACGGGCTGCCTGCTTCTGGCCATCCTTGCGGAATACCCGCATGCCCATGGCATTGGCACGGACCTCAACCCGCAGGCAGCGGCTCTGGCCCGCCTTAACGCCACGCGCACCGGACTAGCCACGCGCGGCACCATGCTGTGCTGTAACTGGGCTGATGGGGTGAAGGGGCCGTTTGACCTCGTGCTGAGCAATCCGCCCTATATTCCGCACGGCGACCTGGCCACCCTCATGCCCGATGTGGTGGCGCATGAACCCGCGCGCGCGCTTGATGGCGGACCGGACGGGCTGATCGCCTATCGCGCCCTGGCCCGGATCCTGCCGCACCTGCTGGCCCCCGGCGGCCTGGGCGTGCTGGAACTGGGCATCGGGCAGGACCGGAGCGTGTCCGCGCTCATGCGCGCGGCAGGGCTGTGCGTTGTGGAAATACGCCCCGATCTTGGCGGAATAGGGCGGGCGCTGGTGGTGAAAAAATAATTTGGCAGAAAGAAAAGCGCAGGTTATATTGCCAGAACGCAGGGAAAACGAAAAGCGGGTTGATTGCTGTTCCATTCCCCGCGGGCGATCCCGATTGCAAAACACAAATACAGGCGACCCGAACCCTTGACAGGTTCCGCCACGCGCAGGGATCCGTGTCCGGTGTCGTACCGGACAACCAATATGGCAACAGACGGGACGGGCAGAGACCGCCCCACGGTCCAGGGCAGCGCCAGCGACCGGCAACAGGAAAGTGCTGCGACAGCTTATGAACATGAAACGCATGCGGAGCCGTCACCATCGTTCGGGCGGCAGCAGTGGTGGAACCGTACGCCATAATAATGGCCAGATCCCGTTGAACCGCAACCATGTATTCGACAGCAGTGGTCCGGACCTGCGCGTGCGGGGCACGGCACAGCAACTGTTTGAAAAATACCTGCAGCTTGGCCGCGACGCCAGCGGCAGTGGCGACCGCGTCATGGCGGAAGCCTATTTCCAGCATGCCGAACATTATTTCCGTATTCTCAACGCCATGACGCAGGCGGCCCAGCAAAGCCAGCAGGAACGTCAGGAGCGCATGTCCAGCCGGCAGCCGCGCCCTGTCGAGAACCGCCAGCCCAGCGATAATGCTGCGGATGAATCCGCCGAGCCGACAGCCGAGCAGCCCGCCGTGATCGAGCCTGCGGAAACCGCCCCCCAGCCCACGATCGACGCAGCCCCTGAAGCCGCACCGGCCCCCGCGCCGCGTGCACCCCGCGCCCCGCGCCGCAGCAGCCGCGCCAAGCCCGCCGCGGGCAAGAAGGAAGAACTGGAATCCACCCCGTCCTGACAGACGGACTGACCCCCGCCAGCGCTGCTGCGGGGGTTATTTCATTCAGGCGGCTGGCTTGACCAGTCGCCAGACCTTGCGCTTGCGGCCATCGCTTGCGCCCGGTGCATCTTCCACCGTAACCAGCCCCTGATTGCGCAGGGCCTGCAGGGCCAGGCGGGCATGGTAGGTGCCGAGTTCGGGAAACAGGTCGCCAATTTCCTTGACGGAACGCGCCTGACCATCCGACAGGATCTTCAGTACGATCTGCCGCTTGCTGTCATGATTTGTCATGCGCCAGGATCTATGCTGAAAAAAAGTCATATGCTTCCATACCAGATCAGTCTCTGATGGCCTAGCGCTGATCCGGCCGCAGCCCCGCCAGAACCGTGTGGATTGCAGCGCAAAGGCGGCTGAGTTCGGCTGGCGTGATGGTGAATGCAGGCGTCAGGTAAACGATATTACGGAACGGCCGCACCCATGCACCCTGTGCAATCAGGGCGGTCTTGAGCGCATTCATGTCACGTATGCGGTCCAGTTCCACCACGCCAATGGCCCCCATGACACGCACGTCAACCACATGGGGCAGGGTGCGGCAGGGTTCGAGTTCGGCGCGCATCCGTGCTTCAATACGGGCCACCTGTTGCAGGCGCGGTTCGGTTGCAAACAGGTCGAGCGAGGCATTGGCGCAGGCGCAGGCCAGGGCATTGGCCATGAAGGTCGGCCCATGCATGAGCGCATGCAGCGGATCATCGGACAAAAAAGCCTCGAATACATGCCTGCGCGCAACGGTGGCGGCCAGCGCCATCGTGCCCCCGGTCAATGCCTTTGAAAGCGTGATGATGTCCGGCACGATCCCGGCCTGCTCGCAGGCGAACATCGTGCCGGTGCGGCCAAAGCCGGTAAAGATTTCATCAAGGATCAGCAGCACGCCGTGGCAGTCGGCCAGGGTGCGCAGGGTGCGCAGCACTTCAGGCGCATGAAACAGCATGCCGCCCGCGCCCTGAACCAATGGTTCGGTGATGATGGCGGCAATGCTGCCTGCGTGCTGCGCCAGCAGGGCATCAAGGGCTGCGGTGCTGGCGGCATCGACCGGCAGGTCAGCAATGAAATGCTCGGGCAGCGCGCCGTTATAGAGGCCGTGCATGCCTTCCTCCGGGTCGCACACGGCCATGGTGGCGATTGTATCGCCATGATAGCCGCCGCGGAAGGCCAGCAGCTTTGTCCGCCCGGTCTGGCCCTGGTTGAGCCAGTACTGGATGGCCATCTTCATGGCCACCTCGACCGCGACCGAGCCTGAATCCGTAAAGAATACCCGCTCCAGATCACCGGGCAGCAGGCTGGCAAGCCGGCTTGCCAGCGTCAGGGCCGGTTCATTGACCAGGCCACCAAACATGACATGCGGCATGCGCTCGAGCTGGGCCATTATCGCGGCGCGGATATGGGGGTGGTTGTAGCCGTGGCAGGCGGTCCACCATGAGGCGATGCCATCCAGCAGTTCCCTGCCATCGGCCAGCGTGATGGTGCAGCCCTGCGTGCGGGTGGCGGGCAGTGGGGGCAGGGTGGTCTGCATCTGCGCGTAGGGTAGCCAGACATGCTGCATGCCTCGCTCCAGCCATTCAGGTCCACTCATGCGCTGTCTCCGTGATATTGCATTGGCGGGATTGACCGGGGCGGCAGGCTCCGGCAGGAGAATGCGCTTCATGGCCAGTTTCGACACCCTTTTCCAGACCGCGCTCGACCACATGGCGCAGCGCCATATCTGCCGCGTGCTGCGCCCCGTGCGCCATAGCGGGCCGGTGACCGTTATCCGCGACGGGCGCGCGCTGGTCAATTTCTCATCCAATGATTACCTCGGCCTGTCACATCACCCCGCCCTTGCCGCCCGCGCGGCGCAGTGGCTGCATGAGGACGGAACAGGTGCGGGCGCCTCGCGGCTCGTGACCGGCACGAGTGCGAAGCATATGGCGGTGGAAGCGCGCCTTGCGGCCTTCAAGGGGGCGGAAGCAGCACTACTGCTGGCCAGCGGGTGGCAGGCCAATGCATCGGTTCTGGCGGCCATATTGCGGCTGGCGGCCGATCAGGGCGCGCCCCCGCTGGTCTTTGCCGACCGGCTGAACCATGCCAGCCTGCACCATGGCTGCATGGCGGCAGGCGTGCGGCAGATCCGCTTCCGGCACAACGACCTTGATCATCTGGAAAGCCTGCTGCTGCGCCATGCCGATGATCCGGGCCTGCGGATCATCGTGACGGAAAGCGTGTTCAGCATGGACGGTGACCGCACCGACATCGCCCGCCTTAGCGCGCTGGCGCGGCAACACGGCGCTTTCACCTACGTGGATGAAGCCCACGCCACCGGCGTGCTCGGTCCGCAGGGGCGCGGCCTGTGCGCGGGGCATAAGATCGATCTGGTGATGGGCACGTTCAGCAAGGCGCTGGGCGGGTTTGGCGCGTTCGTAACCGGCTCGCGTGCGTTGTGTGACTGGCTGGTCAATGCCTGCTCGGGCTTCGTGTTCACCACCGCCCCGCCACCTGCCATGCTTGGTGCGATGGATGCCGCTATTGAATGCCTGCCCCAACTGGATGAAGAACGCGCCCGGCTGGCCCGCAACGCAGCCCATATCCGCGACGTGGTGCGCGGTTGCGGCCTGTCGCCCGAGCCCTCGACCACGCAGATCGTGCCCATCATGCTCGGTGATGCCGCGCGCGCCCTGCGCTTTGCCGCAAGCCTTGAGGCGCAGGGCCTGCTTGCCGCCGCCATACGCCCGCCCACGGTGCCGCCCAATGGCAGCCGCATCCGTCTGGCGCTGAGTGCGGCCCATACCGATGCCATGATCGACCAACTTGCCACAGCCATTCCGCTGGCCCTGCAACAGAGCACAGCATGAGCGCCACCCTGCCGCTGGCCTTCGTGCATGGCTGGGCCTTCGATCCTACCTTCTGGGCCACGACCCGTGCGGCCCTTGGCAAGACGCGCACGCGTTGCCTCGACTTTGGCTTCTTCGCCCCGCGCGCCCATATGGAACTGCCGCAGGAGCCCTATATCGGCGTCGGGCACTCACTGGGCACGTTATGGCTTCTGCGTCACCACGGTCCGCTATGCCGGGGCCTGATCCTGATCAACGGCTTCAGCCGGTTCGGGGCCGGGCCGGATTTTACGGCTGGTATCGCCCGGCGCGTGATCGAACGCATGCGGCAGGGATTGCTGCGCGCACCACAGGGATTGCTGCACAGCTTCCGCCTGCGCGCGGGCATTGATTCGCCAGTGCCTGAACCGATTGCGCGCGACCGGCTCGAAACCGGGCTAGAGACCCTGATGGACATGGATTGCCGGGACGACCTGCACCGTACGACATGCCCCATTCATGTCATGGCGGGCACGCAGGATGCCATTGCGCCCCCCGCGCTGACCGAGGCGTGTTTTCCTGCCCGCTCCCTTCAATGGCTGGAAGGCGGCCACCTGCTTCCGCTCACGCATGCCACGGCCTGCGCGGATGCCATCACCACCATGGCCAGACGGATAACGCCATCATGACGCGCAAGGACAGCATTGCCGCCGGTTTCGACTCAGCGCGGAATTATGAGCAGGCGGCCCGGATCCAGCGCATTGCCGCCACCGAGCTGGCCCGGCGCATTGCGGCTGGCATGCGCCTTCATGCCCCGCGCCGCATTCTGGAAATTGGCTGTGGCACCGGATTCCTGACCCGTGAGCTGCGCCGCCTGTTCCCGCATGCCCACATCACCGCCACCGATATCGCGCCGGGCATGCTGCAACGCCTGGCCCACCGCATGCCCGATGACGGGCAACTCGTGCTCCGCCGCATGGATGGCGAAGCGCCAGACCTGACCGGCCCGTTCGACCTGATCTGCTCCAGCCTGGCCATGCAGTGGTTTGCCGACCGCAAGGCAGCCCTTGCCGCGCTGGCCGGCCTGCTGGCGCCGGGGGGGCACATGGCACTGGCAACCCTGTGCGCGGGCAGCTTTCGCCAGTGGCGGGCGGCCTACAGGGCCGTGGACAGGACATGCCCGATGGCCGATTACCCACCCTGCGCCACGTTGCAGGCCGAATGGCCCGATTGTGGCGCAGGGCTGTGGGATGAGGCTGAACTCATTGATACGCCTGCTTCGCCACTGGCCTTCGTGCGTGAACTCCGGGCGATCGGCGCAACTCATACGGATAGCCCCCACACGGCTGGCCTGCGGCGCGTAATGGCTGCGGCAGGTGCGGGGGATGCGCCTTTTGCCGTATCGTATCATGTGGCGTACGGGCAGTTTCACCGTGCGCCATGGCCCGGCGTGTTCGTGACCGGCACGGATACGGATGTGGGCAAGACCGTCGCCTCCGCTGCACTGGTGCGGGCGTGGAATGCCGCCTACTGGAAGCCGCTGCAAAGCGGCACGGATGATGCGCCATCCGACAGCACGAGCCTGCGCCACCTGACCGGTCTTGATGCCACGCGGCTCTATCCGCCCGCGGCGAGTTTCGGGGCCTCGCTCTCGCCCGAGGATGCAGCGCGCCAAGCCCATGCCCGCATCGACCCGGCCCGTATTGCCCTGCCACATCACGACCCTTCCGCAGGCCCGGTGGTGGTTGAAGGGGCAGGGGGCGTGTTTGTGCCAATCGCGCCCGATTACCTGATGATCGACCTGATGGCGCGGCTGGCGCTGCCGGTGGTGCTGGTTGCGCGCAGCACGCTGGGCACGATCAACCATACGCTGCTCAGTCTTGCCGCCCTGCGTGCGCGCGGCCTGCATGTGGCAGGCGTGATCCTGAACGGCCCGCCCGAATCCGTGGGGCGCGATGCCATCATGCGCCACGGGCAGGTCCGTATTCTGGCGCAGTTCCCGCCCATGACGCCCATGGGGCCGGAAGCGGTAGCGCAACTGGCCACCCTGCTGCCGCCGTGGCGTGACATCATGCAGTCATGAGAATGCCGCCTTTTTAAAAGAAAGGCGGCCCTCAGAAACTTTGGGGCTGGCAGCGAGCCGTATTCTTCAATAGCGCCGGATCAGGCCAGCCAGCGTGCCCTGTATGTACACACGCCCTGCCGGAAAAACCCGGGTATCATACGCGCTATTGGCCGGGATCAGCGCAATTTCGCTGCCCTGATGGCGGATGCGCTTGAGGGTGACTTCATCCCCATCAATCAGCGCCACCACGATTTCCCCATCGCTCGCATGGTTCTGCTCACGGATGATGACCATGTCACCATCAAGAATACCGGCTTCCTCCATCGAGTTGCCTGTCACTTCCAGCGCGTAATGGCTGGCCTTGCCCAGCATGTCGGCGGGCACGGTGATGCGGGTGGTCTCGGGGGTGATGGCCTCGATGGGATTGCCCGCGGCAATGCGCCCCACGAAGGGCACGTCCATCACCGCGGCGATCTGTTCAGGGGCGGGCACATCAGGCATGGGCCGGCGCGAATCGGCGGGGCGGGGCGGCGGCGGATCGATATCGGGCAGGCGCAGGATCTCGAGCGCGCGGGCCCGATGATGCCTGCGATGCAGGAACCCACGCTCTTCCAGCGCTGAAATGAGGCGATGAATGCCGGATTTGGAGCGCAGGCCGAGCGCGTCCTTCATTTCATCGAAGGAAGGTGAAAAGCCGGTGCGGCGCAGATGACCATCGATAAACAGCAAAAGCTCATGTTGTTTCCTGGTGAGCATGCCACATGTCCTTTTGCCGTGAGCAGCGCCGCCAATGCGCGAACGCCATGGAACAAATCAAAAACCTGTTCCATGTTCTATATTGGTTCCCCCTTGCGCGTCAACCGGCATTGCAGCCTATGCAAAGACATGATCGATACGGATGACCGCGCATTCATCGCCTGCCTGCGCGGCAGGCGCATGGGGCGCGCGCAGCACCAGGGCCTGGCTTTGCGCCAGCACGTGCAGCATGGCCGAATCCTGCACGGGGAAGGGTGTTGCCACTAGGCGGCCCTGTCCGTCATGTGCAAGGGTTGCGCGCAGATGGTCCATGCGCTGGTCGTTTTGAGGCACGTCGCAGCCCAGAATGGCCCGTGCCGGCGGCTCGATGGCCTGCGCCAGCCCGGCCATGCGCCGCAGGGCAGGCAGCACGAACACGATGGAACACACGAAGGCCGCAACCGGATTGCCCGGCAGGCCGATAAAGGGCAGGCGGCCCAGATGGCCTGACATCAGCGGGCGGCCCGGTCGCATGGCAATCTTCCAGAAATCGGTTTTAAGCCCCACCTGTTCCAGTCCAGCCCGCACCAGGTCATGGCTGCCCACGCTGGCGCCGCCTGCGGTCAGCAGCATGTCCACGCCATCGACCATGCGCTCGAGCATCGCCACATCGGCCATGTCGTCACGCAGCACCGGCAGCATGACCGGCTCGGCGCCCACGGCGCGCAGCAGGGCAGCCAGCATGGGCGTATTGGCGTTGGCGATCTGGCCCGCGCCAATGGCGCTGCCGGGCAGCAGCAGTTCATCGCCAGTGGCGGCAATGGCCACGCGCGGGCGGCGGGTGACCTGCACCCATGCATTGTTGGCCGCCGCCGCCAGCCCCACATCCCGTGCTGACAGCCTGTGGCCTGCGGGCACAAGCATTTGCCCCGCTGCAAAATCCTGCCCCTTGCGGCGCACATAGGTGCCGGGAGCCAGCGTGTGCGTTGTGTGCACGCGGCTGCCCTCACGCTGCGCATTTTCCTGTATCAGCACGGCGTCGGCGCCTGCGGGCATGAGGCTGCCGGTAAAGATCCGCACGCACTGCCCCGGGCCAACCGCGCCGGTAAAGGGATGGCCCGCAGGGGCCTCGGCCATGCAGGCGAGCGTTACCCCGCCAGCCGAAAGATCAGCAGCGCGCACGGCGTAGCCATCCATGGACGAGACATCGGCTGGCGGGTTGAACAGCCCCGCCATGATGGGGGCGCTACTTACGCGCCCGCAGGCATCGGTCAGGGCCACGATCTCGGCGGGTAGGGGGGAAACCCCTTCCAGAATCCGCTCACGGGCTTGCGCTACACTCAACATCGGGCACGGCACTCCATTTTTTTTGCCATTCTGGGTCGATTCCAGCAGAAATATTGGTCAAGGCGCTTGACCTGAGCCTTGTGTATGCGCATTTTCCGCCCACTTGAACCACTGCTGCACCTGAGTGTTCCAGCAGCGGCGGAGCAGTGCTGAGGATATCATGGCCAAGAGCAACACCATTCAGATCAAACTCGTCTCCACGGCGGACACGGGCTACTTCTATGTGACCAAGAAGAATGCCCGCGCCCAGACCGGCAAGATGGAACTGCGGAAATACGACCCCGTCGCGCGCAAGCACGTGGCCTTCCGCGAAGCGAAGATCAAATAATCTCCCGATCTGTGGAGATGAAAAAAACCCCGGCAGGTTTTCCGCCGGGGTTTTTTTATATCTGCCGCATGCCGTAGCGCCGGACCCCTTCAGTACAGATGGTCATGCTCCGCGTAAGGCACGACAATCTCGTCCTGGCGCGCGAGGTTCTGCATGGAGCGGGCGCGTTCATCGAGCAGGTCGGTGTCGAGCGCGCCTTCCTTGAGGCCACGCACGCGGCGCAGCCACACTTCCTGCTCGGCGGTGGCGTCCTGCTGGGCCGAACGCGCCTCATCAAGCAGGTGCAACTGCGTGGCGTAGCTATGTAGCCCATGCTCGCCGCGCATGACGTTCCAGCCAAAATAGCCTGTCAGCGCGATGAACAGGGCAGGGGGAATGGTCGCCCGCATCACACGCTTCGCGATCTTGACTACCTGCATCCCATTTCCCCCTTTTTTTCGCATTCCTTCAGGCCGGACGGGCTTAACCCGTCCGGGCCAGCATGTCACCCGTTCTTGAGAATCGTGCGCCCGGCATAGCGTGCCGCCGTGGCCAGTTCGTTCTCGATACGGATCAGTTGGTTGTATTTTGCCGTGCGGTCTGAGCGTGACAGCGAGCCGGTCTTGATCTGCCCGCAATTCGTTGCCACGGCCAGATCGGCGATGGTGCTGTCTTCCGTCTCGCCCGAGCGGTGGCTCATCACGGCCGTATAGCCTGCATGCTGGGCCATCTGCACGGCTTCCAGCGTCTCGCTCAGCGTGCCGATCTGGTTGACCTTGACCAGCAGGGAATTGGCCACGCCATCCTTGATGCCCCGGCGCAGGCGGTCGGGGTTGGTTACGAACAGGTCGTCGCCCACCAGTTGCAGCTTGTGGCCCAGATTGGCGGTCAGCTCGGCCCAGCCTTCCCAGTCGTCTTCCGCAAGGCCATCCTCGATGGAGATGATGGGGTAGCGGGCGGAAAGATCGGCCAGATACGCAATCATGCCAGCCGCATCAAGGCTCCTGTCCTCGCCCGCCAGTTCGTAACGGCCATTTTTATAGAATTCCGTGGCCGCGCAATCGAGGGCGAACGTCACGTCATCACCCGGCTTGTAGCCCGCCGCCTCGACCGCGCGCATCATGAAGCCAAGGGCTTCATCCGCCGATTTCAGCGCTGGGGCAAACCCGCCTTCATCACCGACGTTGGTATTGTAGCCAGCGCCTGACAGGCTCTTCTTGAGCTGGGCAAAGATTTCGGACCCCATGCGGATGGCATCGGTGACCGTGGGAGCGCCCACGGGCTGGATCATGAACTCCTGGATGTCGATCGGGTTATCGGCATGCTGGCCGCCATTGATGATGTTCATCATCGGCACGGGCAGGGTGCGGGCATAGACGCCGCCCACATAGCGGTAGAGGGGTACCTGCAGTTCTTCCGCCGAGGCCTTGGCGACCGCGAGCGACACGCCGAGAATGGCGTTCGCACCCAGCCGGGCCTTGTTGGGGGTGCCATCAAGGTCGATCATCGCCTCGTCAATGGCCACCTGATCGGTCGATTCCACGCCCTGCAATGCTTCAAGGATTTCACCTTCGACATTGGCCGCGGCCTTGAGAACGCCCTTGCCGCCATAGCGCTTGGGGTCGCCATCACGCAGTTCCACGGCTTCGTGCGCGCCGGTGGACGCGCCTGACGGCACGGCAGCGCGGCCTTTGGCGCCCGATGCCAGTTCAACATCCACCTCGATGGTGGGATTGCCCCGGCTGTCAAGGATTTCACGGGCGATGATATCGATAATGGCGCTCATGGTATCTGTTTCCTCAGATTTGACATTATGGGGATACCGCATGCCACCGGCACGCATATCCTTCCCCACGATAACAGATGCAACGCATCATGCCAGAGTAGGCTATGCACTCAGCATAAGATATTAGGAGACCCCCGCCGTGAAACGCCTGCCGCTGCTCGCCATCGTCACCGCCCTGGCCAGCCTGCTGCCACTCATTGGCTGCACCTGCGCGATCCTGTTCCTCTCACCCGACCACACCCCACGCCTGCTGACCGCCGCCGTGGGCTATGGCGCGGTCATGCTGTCGTTCCTCGGGGCGGTGCATTGGGGCCTGGCGCTGGAGCAGCCTGACATCATACCCGCAGGCGGCACGCAGCGGCTGACCAACCTGCGCCTTGCACTGGGCGGCCTGCCTGCCTTCATTGGCTGGATCGGGCTATGCGTCGCCACCGTGCAGGAACTCGCCGGGCTCATGACGCTGATTGCGGGCTTTGCTGCAACAGCCGTGGTGGAGCGCATGGCCTGGCGGCAAGGCGCCATGCCGCGGGGCTACATGACGGTGCAGTGGTTTGTCATCTGCGTGGCGGAACTGTGCTTCGTGGCGATTCTGGCAGCCTGCATGGGCATGCGCCCCGGTAGCTGAAGGGTCGTGCGCAGGCCATGAAAAAAGCCCGGCATGCAACGCGCATGCCGGGCTTTTTCAGTGCATCTGGCTGCTGGAGATCAGCTTCCCTGCAATCCGCGCAGCACATCGGCCGGGCGCACCGGCATGTGGCGCAGGCGCACGCCCACGGCATTGAAGATGGCGTTGCCAATGGCTGGCCCCACCACCGTCGTGCCCGGCTCACCAAGGCCCATAGGCTTCTCGGTGCTGGGCAGGAACTCGATGTCCATCTCCGGCGTATCGGCAATACGCAGCGGCGTATAGGTGTTGAGGTTCCGGTCCACGGGCATGCCGTTCACGATTTCCGTGTTCTCGAACAGGACCATGCTCAGGCCCCATAGCGCAGCACCCTCGGTCTGGGCCTTGGCGCCATCGGGGTCAACCACGGTGCCTGCATCAACCACGATGCTCAGCTTCTGGCAGGTGACAACGCCGGTGCTGCGGTCAACATGCACCTGTGCCACACAGCCGATCCAGGTCGGCATGCCGCGTTCCTGCCCCGCCGTGGTGGCAAGGCCGAGTGCGGTATCCTTGGGCAGGGTGGTCTTGCCCCAGTTCGACTTTTCCATCAGGCGACGGACGACAGCGGCCTGGCGCAGTGCGCCACCCACGGAATCCGGCGCTTCACCCTTGTTGCGGCCCTGTGCGGTCAGCAGGTCAAGGCGGAACTGGGCAGGGTCTTTTTTCTGGCGATGCGCGACCTCATCGAGGAAGCACTCGATACCCCAGCTGGTCCAGCCGGGGCTGACCGAACGCAGCCAGCCGGGGCGGAAGGTCTTTTCCGCCAGGTCATTGCGCAGCGCACGCACGCGGAAGGCGCCAACCTCATACCAGTGATCGCCACCGGCGATGGCGAACTGGTCATAAGGCTTGCCGTCCACGCCCTTTTCCATGAAGGCCTGCGCCATCACGCCCGTGGGCCAGCCCGCGGCTGCCTGGTAGTCCATGCCCGTAATCTTGTCGCTGCCATCAAACGCCATGCGCACGCGCTGGACCGAAGGCGAGCGGAAGGAATCGAACTGCATGTCATCCGAGCGGGTCAGGATCAGCTTGACCGGCTTGCCACCGAGCGCCTTGGAGGCAAGGGCAGCGGGGATCATGTAGTCACCGTTGAGGCGGCGGCCAAAGCCGCCACCAAGCAGGTAGCTGCGCAGGATCACCTTGCTCTCGGGCACCTGCAGCGCCTTGGCCAGCGTGGGCAGGATCAGGCTCTGCCACTGGTTGCCGGCATGGATCTCGTACACGCCATCCTTCTCGAAGGCGACGGCATTGGTCGGCTCAAGCTGGTAGTGCAGCACGGATGCGCAGGTATATTCCTGCTCCATGACCGTATGCGCGCCACTGAAGGCCTGGTCCACGCCATCATCATTGAAGATGTAGACGCCGCCATCCCTGTTCTTGATCAGCTCGCGGCCACGGTCCTGGATGTCCGCCTCGGATGTGTGGATGGTCTCGCCCGGCGTCCAGTCCACCTTCAGCGCATCGGCTGCGCGGATGGCGGCGCTGTACGTCTTGGCCAGCACCACAACCCAGCCCTGCACCACCTCGGACGGATCCTCGATGATCAGGTAGCGCTCGTAGCCCTTGATCTTCCTGGCGTCCGTATCGTCAACGGAGCGCACTTTCGAGCCATAGCGGGTCGGCGGCATCTTGGGGCGGGCATAGACCATGCCCTCGACCTTGACATCAATGCCGTAGATGGCGGTGCCGTTGGTCTTGGCCGGAATGTCCAGCGCCTTGATCTCGGCATTGCCGATCAGGCGGCGTTCGCTCGCGGGCTTGAGCGGCAGCTTGGCCATTTCCTCAGGCGTAAAGGAATGCGACGGATGGCCCTTGGCCACGATATCGCCAAAGCTGATCTGCTTGGTGCCTGCGGTCACGATGCCATTGGCAACCGTGCACCTGTCGGGCGTCGTGCCTAGCAGGCGGGCGGCTTCCTCGACCAGCGCGGTGCGGGTCGCGGCACCGGCCTGGCGGAACACATCCCACGTCATCCATACCGACCAGCTGCCGCCGGTCACCATCAGGCCCCATTTGGGGTCGGTATCGACGTAGTTGATGCGGACCTTGCTCCAGTCGGCTTCCATCTCGTCCGCGATGATGCGGGCAAGCGCCGTGCCGATATGCTGGCCCATTTCCGCGCGGATGATGTTGACCGTGATCTCGCCATCGGGCGCAATCGAGCACCAGATGGTCGGCTCGAACGCGCCATCGCCGGGCAGCGCCTTGTCGAGCGGGAAAATCTGGTTGGCCGAGGCCGGGCGCGCGAAGCCGAACATGACCCCGGCACCCAGCGATGTGACAAGAAAGCCACGACGCGACAGGCTGGTCTGTTCGCGGCGTCCGTCCTTGCCAAGGCGGAAGCGGTTTAATCTACCCATTTGATGCATCTCCGCGTGCGTTGGCCGCGGCCTTCTTGATGGCCTCACGAATGCGAATATAGGTCATGCACCGGCACAGGCTGCCTGCCATGACGGCATCGATTTCCTCATCCGTGGGAGAGGGGTAATCCTTCAGCAGGCTCACGGCCTGCATGATCTGCCCGGACTGGCAGTAGCCGCATTGCGGCACCTGGATCTCGCGCCAGGCCTGCTGCACGGGGTGGTTACCCTCGGGGTCGATGCCTTCGATCGTGGTGATGTCGGCACCTTCTGCCGCGCTGACTGGCGTCACGCACGAGCGGGTGGCCCGGCCACCGATATGGATGGTGCACGCACCACACATGCCGATGCCACAACCGAATTTTGTTCCGGTCAGGCCAACTTCGTCGCGGATGACCCACAGCAGGGGGGTATCATCCGGCACGTCAACGGTTACGTCTCGTCCATTGAGGCGAAAGGTCGTCATGTTCTAGCTCCGTCTTTCAGCTCAATGGGACGACGCGACAGGCGGCGTGGGCAGGGTCTTGCGCACGTCGGCGGCCTTCTTTTCAAGATCGGTCCACGGCGGCAGGGTCGTGCGGGTTGCGCGCAGGTAGGTCGCCAGTCGGGCCAGATCCGCATCCGAGAGGGAATGGTAGAAACTGGGCATGGACACCGTGGAAATGCCTTCCGTCGTGCCAATCCCGCGCAGGATGACCTGGAACAGGTTGGTCGGCTCATCCAGCCACAGCGCGTTGTTCAGCGCGAGGTCGGGGCGGCCTTCAACCGGCTGCGGGCCTGCATTGGCATGGCACGCGGCGCAGGCGCCGGCATAGAGCTTGGCGTTCGGGTTGACCTGCGGGCCGACCAGATCCTTCATCGACGCCTTCATGGCCCATGCAAGGGCCTTCGGGTCCTGGCTGACGCGGGTCGAGGCATGATCGATCTCGGCGAGGTAATGCGCGATGGCATGCACGTCCGATTCCGGCATTTCGCTCAGGCCGCCATGCACCACCGGCGACATCGGGCCAGCAGCACTGCCGTGCAGCGGCGCGGAACCAAAGCGCAGGTATTTGAAATACTCGTCCTCGGTCCACACAACCGGGGTCGGGTTATGCTCGTTAAGCGGGGGGGCGATCCAGTTATCGACCGGGGCGCCATCATAGGGTGAGCCAGCCTTCTCGGCCCCCATCAGGTTACGCGGCGTGTGGCACGCCGAGCAGTGGCTCAGACCTTCGGCGAAGTACGCGCCACGGTTCCACTCGGCATCCTGCTTCGGATTGTTCTTGAGCGGCCCTTCATGCAGGAACAGGAGTTTCCAGCCCGCCTGCTCGAGGCGGATGTTGAAGGGGAAGCCCACCGTATTGTCACGCTTGACCGAATGCACCGGCGCACGTGTCATGAGGAAGGCGTAGACCGCATCGATGTCCTCATCCGTCATGTGGGTGAAGTGATCGAACGGGAAGGCGGGGAAGAGCTGCGTGCCGTCACGCGAGATGCCCTTGCGCATGGCGCGCTTGAAGGCAGCCTCCGACCAGTGGCCGATGCCCGTCTCGGGGTCGGGCGTGATGTTGGAGGAGAAGATGGCGCCAAAGGGCGTGTCCATCTTGTAGTCACCTGCAAGCTCGACGCCACGCACGCCATCGGTGCGGGTATGGCACTCAGCGCAGTAGCCGCCAGCGGCCAGCACGCGCCCGTGCTCGATCTGGGCGGCGGTGAAGGTGGAGGGAGGAGGCGGTGCAACCGGCGCAATGGCCGGATACCATGCATAGGCCAGGAACCCGACGCCACCGGCGACACCGATCCCCACAATCGCTGCTGCAATACGTTTAATCACGATGTTCTCGCGGTTGTGAAAGTCATCATATCACCCCGTATCATCCGCCCGGTTCCAGTGCCGTCATGGCGCGAAACACAGGAGGCGGCGCAACATTGCACCCCCTCCGAAGCACCGGAACTGCCGGATGTGCGGGAACATCGGCGCCACGGCGGAAACTTTAGTATTACCGTTTCCTAATCAAGCCATTCGGGCGCGCGTAAGATCAAAGCGATGATAAGACTTATTTGATTTTCTGCTTAATGCACAAAATCCCTGCAAAACCGTGGATAATGGTTTGCAAGGTGGCCTGTATGAGCAGCATCTATATACAGTTGAATATAGATGTGACGGGCAATGTCAAGCCGGGGAAGGAAAAAATCCTTCCCCGGCGCGGGGCCTCAGTTCCCGTCAGGCAGGCTGTAGGCGACGATGTAGTCGCCGAGTTTGGTGCCGAACGACCCGTGGCCGCCATCGGCCGTGACGATGTACTGCTTGCCATCGACCGCATAGGTCATGGGCGTGGACTGGCCACCGGCAGGCAGGCGGTCCTGCCACAGCACCTGGCCGTTCGTCACGTCATAGGCGCGGATGTAGTAATCGAGCGTGGAAGTGAGGAAGGCCACGCCACCCGCCGTGGTGAGCGGGCCGCCAAGGCTGGGCACGCCCATCTTGATGGGCAGGGGCAGCGGTGCGCTGTCACGGATCGTGCCGTTGCGGTGCTTCCACACGATCTTGTTGGTGCGCAGGTCGATGCCCGACATGTAGCCCCAGGCGGGCTGCTTGCACGGCAGGCCAAACGGCGAGAGGAACGGATGCAGGTCCACGCCGTAAGGCACGCCAAACTGCGGCTGCACGCCACTCTCCGAGCCCGAGGGCAGGGACTTGTCAGGCGTTGCCGGGTTGTTCGGGCCGCGCGGGATCAGTTTGGAGACGAACGGAATGGCGATGGGGTTGGCAATCGCGATCTGGCGCACGGGGTCGACCGCAAGGCCGCCCCATTCGAACATGCCGAGATTGCCGGGGAAGACCAGCGTGCCCTGCAGCGAAGGCGGCGTGAATGTGCCTTCGTAGCGCAGGCGGTGGAACATGATGCGGCAGACCAGCTGGTCATACATCGTGCCGCCCCACATATCGGCATCGGTCAGCAGCTTCTTGGGGCGGAAGCTCAGCTCCGAGAAAGGCTGCGTGGGCGAAACGTGATCGCCAGGGGCTGCGCCCTGCGGCACCGGGTGCTCGGGGGCGGGCACCACGGGCTGGCCGTTGCGCCGGTCAAGCACGAAGATGTTGCCGGTCTTGGCCGGGGCATACAGGGTGGGGATGACCTCGCCCTGTTCGTTGCGGATATCGACCAGGCTGGGCTGGGCGGGGATGTCCATGTCCCACAGGTCGTGGTGCACGGTCTGGTAGGACCAGACCAGCCTGCCGGTGGTGGCGTTCAGCGCCACGATGGAGCTTGCATAGCGCTCGGCATCGGCGCCGCGGTTGCCGCCCCAGATATCGGGCGTCTGCACGCCCATGGGGATGTAGATCAGGTCCAGCTTGGCATCATAGGACGACGTGATCCACGAATTGGGTGAGTTCGGCACGAAGGTGTGGTGCTCGGACGGCATCTCGTTCGGATCGGGATTGCCGGGGTCGAACGCCCATTTCAGCGCGCCGGTATGCACGTCGAAGCCGCGCGTAACCCCCGAAGGCTCATGCGTGGAATAGTTGTCGGTCACGGCGCCGGACACGATCACGGTGGTATCGGTCACGACCGGGGGGGAGGTCGGTTCATAAAAGCCCAGCGTCTTGACCGGCATGCCGTCCTGCAGGTTCACCACGCCATTATTGCCAAAGCTTGCGCAGCGCGCGCCGGTTGCGGCATCGAGCGCGAAAAGCTGGCCATCATTGGTGGGCAGGAAGATGCGGCGCGCGCACTCGGCCGGGGCTGCGGCACCATCGGCTGCCTGCGCGTCATCCGCCCTGTCCTCATGATAGGACACGCCACGGCAGGTCAGGTGCTGGAAGGTGGGGTTGTAGGCCAGCTTGGGGTCAAACTTCCACCGCTGCTGGCCGGTCTTCGCATCGAGCGCGAACAGGATCTGGTGGGGGGTGCACAGATAGAGCGTATCACGGATCTTGATGGGGGTGACCTCATCGGTGATTTCACCGGGGTCATTGGGGCCGCGCAGGTCGCCGGTGCGGAAGGTCCAGGCCACCTTCAGTTTGCCGACATTACTGGCATTGACCTGCTTGAGCGGGGAGAACCGGTCACCGAACTGGGTGCGGCCATAGGCCTGCCAGTCCTCATCAGGCATCTGGTGGGCATCGCCCGGCTCGGGGGCATTCTGCGCGACTGGGGGCAGGCTGCCCGCGATATCCTGCGGGTCCTGCGTCAGGGCCGCGCCAACGACGACCACGGCGGCGCCAATTGCGCCGAACAGGGGCAGGTGGGTGGCGGGGCTGGCAGGCTGCAGGTGACGTGTGACCCACGGCAGGGCGAGCACGATGCCGATGGGCACCAGAATATCGCCCCGCGGTGCGAGCGCCCAGAAATCAAACCCGGCTTCCTGCACGGCCCACACCATCGTGCCGAGCAGGAGCACGGCATAGACCGTAAGCGCCATGGCCTGCCGCCGCGCCAGCAGCACGGCCGTGACCAGCAGCAGCACACCGGCGACAACATAATAAAAGGAGCCGCCGATGAGACACAGCCATAGCCCGCCTCCCAGCAGGTAGAGACCCGTCAGGGCGCAGACGGCAATGGCCGCAGCGAGAAGGGGAGCCGAGCGCATGAGGCTATTCATAAGTTTTCCTGATTACCGTGATACAGTCCGAACATTTTCAATGAGAAAACGTAGGACACGCCATCAGGTCAAGCCCAACTTTATGAATAAAACGTGTGTCGTAATATTTCAGGGGATTACATCTCCCCCTGAGCGTCTATTCCCCGGTGGATACAACCTCCGCCAGCGTGGCGCGGGTTCCCCGGTCACGAACGGACTGGCGCAACGCGAGGTAGCGCTGCACGAAAATCGCACTTTCCCGCAGGTCCCAGCCCGCAAAAGCGGTCATGTCCAGTGCATCTTCAAGGTGTGCCGAAGCGGCCTTGAGCCGGTCTTCATCGGTCAGGTGTGGCTCGACCACATCATAGATTGTGCCTTTATCATCACGCCCGCGCAGATATTCCGCATAGCAGGCCACCACGAAGGCAATGCGCTCCACCGGGCGGCCATGGGCGATCACGCCCATGGCGGTGCTCCTGATGAACATGGACAGCTTGGAAGTGCTGTCAAAGGCAATGCGCAGCAACTGGTCGCTGATCGCCTTGTTGCGAAAACGATGCAGCAGGCGCCTGCCATACTCCCGCAGCGCCATGCCCGGGGGCGCATGCAGCAGGGGTTCGGCATCAAAGGCCAGATACTGCTCGACGAGGGCCACCTCGTTGAGGTCAAGCATGATCTCGCTGACAAACCGGTAGCCCGACAGCACGCCCGAAAGCCCGAGCAGCGAGTGGGAGGCATTGAGCATATGCAGCTTCACCGCCTCATAGGGCTCGACATTATCGGTAAACTGAACGCCCACGGCATCGAGTTCCGGGCGGCCCGCGCAGAATTTGTCCTCGACGACCCACTGGATGAAATCCTCGCAGAAAACGGGAATACGGTCATCCAGCCCGCTTTCGGCATCGAGGCGTTTGACGTCCTCGGGGTGCACGGCGGGGGTGATGCGGTCCACCATGGTGCAGGGGAAGGTGACGTTCTCCTCCATCCATTGTGCCAGCCCCGCGTCGCGCGCCCGCGCCCAGCCGAGGAAGGCGGCGCGGGCCACATGGCCGTTCTGGGGCAGGTTGTCGCATGACAGGATGGTGAACGGGCCAGCACCGCTCTCGCGCCGCTGGCGGAGTGCCTCGGTCAGCAGGCCGAACACCGTGTGCGGCACATCGCGCTTCAGGTCTTCGGCAATGACGGGGTGGTCGAGGGGGAAGACGCCATTTTCATCAACGTAATAGCCGCCCTCGGTCACGGTCAGGCTGACAATGCGAATGGTGGGATCGGCCAGGCGGGCAATGGTGGCGGCCCGGTCGGCGGGGGCGTACATATATTCCGTAATGGAGCCGATCACGCGCACCAGGTTCGGCGCATCGGGCGCGCATTCGGTCAGGGAATACAGGCAGTCCTGCGCCGCCATGTCCTGCGCCTTGAGCGCCTCGTGCGGGGTTTCCATCAGGCCCACGCCCAGCAGGCCCCAGCCTTCCTGGCCCGCGCGCGCCAGAACGCGGTCGATATAGACCGCCTGGTGGGCGCGATGAAAATTGCCAACGCTGATATGCGCGATGCCGGGCGTTACCTTGCTGCGGTCATAGGCAGGCACCACGATCTCGGGCGGCAGGTGGGGCAGGGATGTCTTGTTAAGTGGGGTCATGACCATATTTCCACGGAAAGGATTTTTCGACGCCTAATCAGAAAAAGACCCATGCGGCAACCCGCCCCCCTGCGCGCCCGGCACCTGTGGGCGCGCCAGGCATGGGCAAAAATCGCGCTACCCCGCGCGTTGGCCCGGAGCCGGGCGGAAAACATGTTTTTTATCGTGCCACGCAGGACAGGGCAGCCGCCGGCGCGGCCATGCGTAATCATCTCTTCCGGCACGGCCGCCTGATCGGATAGAAGGAAGGCGTGAATACCATCCAGAATCCTCCCTCCGCTGAGTCCCGCCAGCCGGACTCGCTCCTTGGCGTGTCGCAGCGCCTGCCGCCTGCCAACCTGCAGGCCGAGCAGGCGCTGCTCGGCGCGTTGCTGACCAATAACAAGGCCTATGATCGCGTTTCCGACTTCCTGACCGGCGTGCATTTTGCCGATGAGATCAACGGGAAGGTCTATGATGCGATTTCGCAGCATATCGAGGAAGGCAAGCTGGCCGACCCGGTTACGCTGCGCATCTATTTCCAGAATACCGGCGTGCTCGATCCCGTAGGTGGCACGTCCTATCTGGCCAAGCTGCTCACATCGATGGTCGGCATCATCAATGCTGCTGACTATGGGCGCGTGATCCATGATGCCTGGATCCGCCGCCAGTTGATCGATATCGGGCAGGATGTGGTGAACAACGCCTTTGGCGCGCGCCCCGACCTTGATGGCCCCAACCAGATTGCCGCCAGCGAGGAGGCGCTGTTCCGCCTGGCCACCGAGAAGGGGCAGGATGGTGGCTTCCTGTCCTTTGACCGCGCCCTGGCCGATGCGGTCAAGATTGCCCAGCATGCCTTTGACCGCGACGGCGATGTGGTGGGCCTGACCACGGGCCTGCGCGACCTAGACAAGAAAACCGGCGGCCTGCATCCATCCGATCTGCTGATCCTTGCCGGGCGCCCCGCCATGGGCAAGACAGCACTCGCCACCAAGATTGCGTTCTCCGCCGCGCGCTCGCTCATGCTGGCCGCGCGCAATGCCGAGGATGATGCCAAGCCCAAGGGCTCGGTGGCCATTTTCTCGCTTGAAATGTCGGCCGAGCAGCTGGCCACCCGTATCCTGTCCGAGCAGTCCAGCGTGTCGGGCGAGAAAATCCGCCGTGGCGAACTGGTGCAGAAGGAATTCGACCGTTTTGTGCAGGTCAGCCGCGAACTGGCCCAGTTGCCACTGCATATTGACGATACGCCGGCCATCACGCTCTCGGCCATGCGCACGCGCTGCCGCAGGCTGGCGCGCACCAAGGGGCTGAGCCTTGTGGTGGTTGATTACCTGCAGCTCATGCGGCCCTCGGTCGGCACCAAGGCCGATAACCGCGTGCTTGAAATCTCCATGATCACGCAGGGGCTCAAGGCGCTGGCCAAGGAACTCTCGGTGCCGGTCATTGCGCTGTCGCAGCTCTCGCGCCAGGTGGAGAGCAGGGAAGACAAGCGGCCCATGCTGTCGGACCTGCGTGAATCCGGCTCGATCGAGCAGGACGCGGATGCGGTGATGTTCGTCTATCGTGACCAGTACTACCTCCAGCAGCGCCAGCCCAAGGAAACCTCCTACGATTCCATGGACAAGTACCAGACCGCGATGGAGGAGTGGCAGCGCAAGATGGATCTGGCCCATAACCGCGCCGAGCTGATTCTGGAAAAGCAGCGTCATGGCCCTACAGGGACGGTGAACCTGTTCTTCGAAGGCGAGTTCACGCGCTTTGGCGACCTCGACATGTTCCACGACGCTTAAGGGAAGGGCGAAAGTGATGCGTCGTGTCCGGGCGGCGCATCACTGTGGCATGGGGGCCACAAACTGCACGGCACGGCTGGGCGGCACACGGGTGTGCACAAAACCGCACAGCCAGAATGGGATGATGAAAGTTGGCCGGTCAGGCACAGGCACCCTCTTCTCCACGCATCCAGAAGTTTTATAAGAAATATTATGCCAACAAATTAGGAGTGAAAGAAGCTGGGGCGCATGATCCGGCCAGTTTCGCCATGCTGCTTTCCGTCATGTTCCATAATGGCCAAGCTGCGCGCAATCCGGCATCATCCATGCATGACTGATACGGCGCTCGCATCGATCTGCGGTTTTGCATTTTCCGGCATTGAGGCCGTTCCTGTCAAAGTCGAGGTCCAGCTTTCCGTCGGCCTGCCATCCTTCCTGATCGTGGGCCTGCCGGACAAGGCCATCAATGAATCGCGTGAGCGCGTGCGCGCGGCCCTGTCGGCCATGGGGCTTGCGCTGCCTGCCAAACGCATCGTGGTCAACATGGTGCCCGCCAGCCTGATGAAGGAAGGATCGCATTTCGACCTGCCCATCGCCCTTGCCCTGCTTGTGGTCATGGGCCTGCTGTCGGGCGATATGGCGCAGCGTTACGCGGCCCTGGGCGAACTGTCGCTTGATGGCGGCGTCAACCCGGTCTGTGGCGTGCTGCCTGCCGCCATGACCGCGGCCAGCCTGTCGCTCGGGCTGATCTGCCCCGCAGTTCAGGGCGTGGAGGCCCGCTGGGCCAGTGAGGACATGGACATCCTCGCCATCCGTTCCCTGCCCGAACTGCTCAACCATTTTCGCGGCCAGCAGGTGATCGAGCCGGTCGAACTGCCCCCCATCGCGCCAGAAGACCTGACCGCCCTGCCCGACCTCGCTGACATCCGTGGCATGGAAACCGCGCGCCGCGCGCTGGAGATTGCTGCCGCGGGCCGTCATTCGCTGCTCATGGTCGGGCCGCCGGGTGCTGGCAAATCCATGCTCGCCGCCCGCCTGCCCGGCATCATGCCTGACCTGACACCCGTTGAAATGCTGGAGATCAGCCGCATCCACAGCATTGGCGGCCTGCTCAGGGATGGCCAGCCCGTGCGCCGGCCGCCGTTCCGCGATCCGCATCATTCCTCCAGCCCTGCTGCCCTGAGCGGTGGCGGCGCGCGGGCGCGGCCCGGCGAGGTCAGCCTGGCGCATCGTGGCGTGCTGTTTTTGGATGAAATGCCCGAATTCGGGCGTTCGGCGCTCGAAGTGCTGCGCCAGCCGATGGAAACCGGCAGCATTTCCATCGCCCGGGCCGCGGCCCATGTCACCTACCCTGCCCGCTTCCAGCTCATTGCCGCCATGAATCCGTGCAAATGCGGCTATCTGGGTGGTGCTGCGCAGGAATGCCGCAAGGCGCCACGCTGTGGCGAGGATTATCAGGCCCGCCTGTCCGGCCCGCTGCTCGACCGGCTGGACATGACCGTTAATGTCGAACCGATGCCCCTCAGCCGCATTGCCGAACTCAGGGGCGGCGAGGCCAGTGCCATCGTGGCGGCCCGTGTGCGTGCGGCCGTGGGTCGCCAGCAGGCCCGTCAGGGTGCGGCCCGCAATGCCGAGGCCTCGACCGATGATTTCCGCATTACCACGCCTGCGCGTGACTTTGCCGTGCAGGCCGCTGAAAAAATGCGCCTTTCCGCCCGTGGTTTCACCCGCCTGCTCCGCGTGGGCCGCACCATCGCCGATCTGGGCGCGCAGCCCGATGTGGAGCGTGGCCATATTGCCGAGGCCCTGGCCTACCGCTTCCGCCGCGCGGGCGGAAAATGACCTGAAAGCGATTTTTCCCTCTTGCGCGCCCTGCCTGCCTGGACTAAATAAGCCCCACCGAAGCGGATGGGTGCGTAGCTCAGCGGTAGAGCATCGCCTTCACACGGCGGGGGTCACAGGTTCAATCCCTGTCGCACCCACCATCCGGCCTTATCCCTTAAAATGTAAGCATAAAACACTGCGTTGCACGCCTCACCTGATGAGGTATGGCACACGCAGCGCATTGCCATACAGACAGGCTTGCCGCCTGCCCCGGAAAATAAAAGTTTTTGGTAAGGCTTTTTTTAAAAGCTTTGAAAACGCAGCCTTTACGGCACCTGCCCCAACGCATCCCGGCATCTCACGTAAGATAATTTGTCCTGAAACAGGAACAGCACGTAGTAATCAAGCGTGCGGCGGCGCTTGCGGGTGGGGTTTGTGTAGAACGGAAAGACATCAAACGGGCCGTCATAGCCTTCGGGCACCGGTTCATGTTCGGTTATGCAGCGCACCCGAAACAGCGGCGCATAGACGGTGGCGTCGGCTTGGGTGCGCCGGACATGAAACAGGTTGCGGCGGAATTTGCGCAGCCGCTCGGGCAGGACAAAGATCATGTTCTGCTCAAGAAAATTCTGCGGCGGGTTGCGGTCGCGCAGGTATTTCATGTCGTCGGGCATGTCACAGAAGAAATTGGTGTCCTGTACGATCATGGTGTGGTCGGTCTTCCTCCATGCCGGTCATGGGCCGGTTCATTGCCTGCGGAGCGGTCAGGCAGGGGCACCCATGCGCGCCAGCCGCACGCCTGTCCGTCCGTCGCCACCCGCCATGACGGTGCGTTCAGAAGCCGAACATATGGTCGATTGAAAACCGTCCATCGCCGCTCCTGCGGCCATGATAGCCAAACAGGCGGCAGGTCGTGTCACGGATGATGACATAAGCCCCCTCCCCCGCAATTTCCAGCGCAGACCGCCCGAATACTTCATGCGGCCATATTTCGCGCGAGCCGGATTGGGGAATGGCGAGGCGTTCCTCCGCCATGACCGCGCCGTCGGCCGTATGGAGCGACAGCCCCGTATCGGATACTGCATGCCACGGCCCCGAGACCGGATAGATCAGCATGCAGAAACTGTAGGGTTCATGCGGTGCTGCCGTCAGGAACAGCCTGGTGGAAAGCCCGGGCGGCGGCCCGGCATAGGATTGCGGCTCCCCGCGATAGGTCATGGCGGTGTTGAAGATATGCGCGCCAAAGCTGGTCTCGGCTACATGGCCGCTGACGCGGTCCTCATAGCGGATCAGGGCATGCAGCCAGCCATCGGCCTGCCCGCCTTCGCGGAAGTCATAGACAAGTTCGGCATGCCCTGCGCTGCCTGCAAGCGCGCCCGCATCAAGCACGCTGGCATGGTCGCGCCCCAGATTGCCCATGAACTGCGTGGCCCCGGCCTGCCCGGAGCGGTCGAAGCTGTCCACGCGCACGGGCAGGCTTGTCAGGCTTTCGGCCATGGGGGCGGGCACGACCAGCGTGCGGTAACGCGCGGGGTCGGGCACGGGGAATGGCAGCAGATAGCCGCGCCCGAAAAAACGCGGGTCCAGTTCCGCAATGCCGGGATCGGGCTGCAGGTCGGCGCGCTGCACGTTGAGGTGCGCGATGCGGGTGCGCGCGCCCCGCATCACCTCATAACGCGGGCGCACGACATACCCGCCCGCGCGGAATTCAACCTGCGCGGGCCAGGCCAGATCGGGCAGCATATCGCGCAGATGCACCGCCAGAGTCTGGTATGGGGCCAGCGTCTGGCTGATGGGCACCTGTTCGTCACGCCCCATGCGGTTTAGCGTCATGGTGCCAGCGGGAATGGTCAGGTCGTGGCTGTTCTGCACCCACAGCACCACGTCCTCGCCCAGTGCGGGGGCTGGCAGGTTGGCGTAGCGGTTGGCAGGCCAGGCATTGGCGTCGTGCGTGACCGACAGGCTGGCATTGGCTCCCTTGCCCCGCGTCTCGAGCGCGTATTTCACCACATCATGGCCCGCGATGCCGATGGCGTGGATGAAAAGCTGGCCGGTAAACGCGGGCAGGCCAAAGCGCTGGTGGATCTCGGCGCTATCCAGCACGATGGCCTGCTCCCCCTTTGGCACGGGTTGCTCCCACGTGTGCAGCACGCAGCCGTCTTCATCAAACAGCCGCAGCCACAGCCTGACATTGCGCGCGCCATAGCGGGCCCAGTAATTGGCCGTGACCAGACGGGTGGAGAACGCGTCCGTTTCACGAAAGAAAGCGAAATTGGTGCCGAAATTGAGCCGGTCAAGATAGTGATGCCCCACCGAGAGCATATCCTGCGGCAGGCGTATTGACGCCAGCGTATGCAGCGTGCCGCCCGCAGGCATGAGGCTCGCCAGACGGTTTTCGATGACAGCGGATGAAAAATCCAGTGCCCACACGGTCGTGGCCGTGCTTGCGGGCAGGTCGGCCAGCGCGCGCAGGACCTGCCCGCGGCAGGGCTGCCCCACCCTGAGCGAATCATGGGTGTACAGCCCCGCAACCTGTAGCGGCACGGGCAGCAGCGGCAGGATGGTGTCAATCATGCCGTGCGGGTCATAGATCGCGACAGGACCTGCTGCGACGAGTTTGCGGTTCAGCAGGGCCAGTTTTTCAGCGGTCAGCGGATGGGTCAGGGCTCGGTAGGCCATGTTGCCGCCGGTGCGCGGGTCAAAGGTGCGAATGCCAAGCATGGGTGCCGTCTTGTTCCACTTCGGTGCGGGCGGGAGAGTATTCAGGCCAGGGGTGGCAGGCCACAGTAATGCCGCACGGCCTGCGCTGCCACTTCGGTATCATCAAGGGGGCTGACCCCCCATGTTTCCAGCCGCCCGGCAAAGGGGCGGATACGGCCAGCCTGTTCGAGTTCACGCAAAAAATGCCCGATGCGGCGCGAGCGGCCCGGCAGTGTTGCCACCATCACGGGCACCGATGTCGCCACCGCCTCCGATACCATGGAAACGCTGTCCATCGTCACCACGATCGCATCGGCACAGGCCAGCAGGCCGGGATAGGGGTTGGGGCCGGTTTGGTCCCACACCCAAGCATCGGGGCCTGCAAGAGCGCTTTGCAGTTCACGGCACACGGCAGGATCGGTACGGCGCGAGGGCGTGAGCGCAATGCCCACATGGTCGCGTCGCATCATGGCCACCAGTTCGCCTGCTAGAGCGGCACCCTCTGCCGGGCCAAGACGAAAGCGCCCGTTGCCGCCGCCCACCAGCACCGCGACCAGCGGGCGTGGCAGATGTGCCAGCCGGGGCATCCATTCTTGGCGCGCCTGCGCCAGCAGCGCGGGGGTCATGCCATGGAGCGCCGTGCGCGTGAGCACGACATTGGGGCCGCGCAGCCGGTCATGGTGGTTGGCAATGACCAGATCGAAATGCGTGGGTGAAAGGCGGGGGTTCTGCACCTGTATCACGCAGGCCCCTTCGCGCTTCAGCGCCGCCCCTACCGCGCCGCCGCTGCCGCCTATGGTGATGACCGGGTTGTCGCGATACGTATCAGGCAGGTTTAGCGGCTTTATCGCACGCAGCGGCGCAGGCCACCACGCGGCGGGCATGTGCCTCCACAGGCCGCGGGGCGCCAGGGCATGCAGTTCGGGCTCAAGGCCCGCGCGCTGTGCCAGGCCAAAGGTTTGCGAACGCATGCCCGCAAGGTCTGGCGCGATAACGGTTGCGGGGCGTAAGGAGGCTTGCATGCCTCCATCTGGCGGGACATGGGGCGGGCCGTCAATGCCCTGCCCCTTTTGTCGCGGGCTTAGCCGCGCTATGGGGCAGCAATGAGCGAGACAGAACCGACATTTTCCGGCATGGGGCTTGATGGCCGCGTGGTGGCAGCACTGGCCCGCATGGGCCTGCACCAACCTTCCGCGATCCAGAACGCGGTCATCCCCCCCATCATGGCGGGCCGGGACGTGGAGGCCCTTGCCAGCACCGGCAGCGGCAAGACCATCGCCTTCGCGGCCCCGCTGCTGTCCGCGCTGATGCAGGGCGAAGGTGCGGATGACAGCGCCGATAACAGCCGCGTGCGCTGCCTTGTGCTCTCGCCCACCCGCGAGCTTGCAGGCCAGACGGCGGGCGTGCTGCGTGGTCTCGCCCGTGGCAGCGGCCTGCGTGCGTTGCAGGCCACCGGCGGCACGGCGCGCGTGGCACAGGCGAAAACGCTGGCCGAGGGAATCGCCATCGTGGTCGGCACGCCGGGGCGCGTGATCGACCTCGCGCGGGGCGGCGAACTCGACCTGTCAGCCATCACGCAGTTCGTGCTTGATGAGGCGGACCGCATGCTCGACCCCAATTTTGCCGAGGACATGCTGGCCCTGGCAGCCGCCCTGCCGCCACGCCACCAGACCCTGCTGTTCTCGGCCACCATGCCGCCCGCCATGGCCGAACTCGCCGCCCGCCTGCTGCACAAGCCCGTGCGCGTGAGCATGGAAGCCGAACAGGCCCCCACGCCCCGCATCGCGCAATATGCCATTTTCGTGCCGATGCGCCACAAGGCGGAGGCCACGCTGGCCTGCCTGCGGCAGTATGGCATGCAGCGCGTGATGATTTTCGTGCGCACGCGCCAGGAGGCGGATGCCGTTGCCCGCGCGGTCTCGGCGCTGACGCCTGCCGTTGCCATCCATGGCGATCATTCGCAGGCCAAGCGCGAGCGCATGCTGCGTGATTTCCGGCAGGGGCGCGTGGGCGTGCTGGTGGCGACCGACGTGATGGCGCGTGGAATCGATATTGATGACATCGCCCTGGTCATCAACCACGATATTCCCTCCCCCGCCGAAGCCTATGTGCACCGCATCGGCCGCACGGCGCGCGCGGGTCGGCGCGGCATGGCCGTGGCCCTGTGCGCGCCCGAGGAGCGGCAGGCGCTGAAGGATATTGAACGCCTGACCGGCCAGCGTATCCGTATCGCAACACTGCCGGAGTAAGCCTGCACGCCGTCATGCATTTGTCATGTTCCGGGTGCCATGGTGGCCTTGCCGTGGCAGGCGGGCCGGATAAACTGCTGGCATGATGAAGCACGATGTCATGCACGCACCCGGCCTGCACCGTGATGGGTCAGGCCTGCGCCCCGGCGGGCAGCCCGTGGCATGACATGCGGGCCGGATGAAACGCCACTGCCGGTGCGCGTGACGCGACCCACGCCGTTTCTTGACCGCCTGCCGCCGCCAGCCCAGCCCCTGCCCCGATGGCGTATTGACCTCACCCCTCCCGACATCACGCCATGGCGGGCGGGGAATTGCGGCATACCCGGCGTCATGCATTACGAGGGGCGCAGGCCGGGGCCGCATATCGTGTGTGTCAGCCTCATTCACGGCAATGAATTCTCGGGCGCCATCGTGCTCGACCGCCTGCTGCGTGCGCGCATCCGCCCGCGCTCGGGCCGTCTGTCCTTCATATTCGCCAACCCCGAGGCCATGGACCTCTTCGACCCGCGCGACCCCGTAAGGGCACGCTGCGTGGATGAGGACATGAACCGCGTCTGGTCGCCCGCCACGCTGGACAGTGCCCGCAGCGCGCATGAACTCGATCGCGCGCGGGTGCTGCTGCCCGTTATCCTGACGGCGGACAGGCTGCTTGACCTGCATTCCATGCTGTGGCCGGGCGATCCGCTGGTCCTGTCAGGACTTGCAGCAGCAGGGCGACAGATGGCGCAGCGTATTGGCGGTATTACGACAGCCGTGGCCGATCAGGGGCACCGGAGCGGATGCAGGCTGATCGACCATCCCCGCTTCAGCGATGGAGGCCCCGCCGCCGCCTGCCTGCTCGAGGCAGGCCAGCACTGGCATGAAAGCACGGTAAACCGCGCCATGCAGGCTGTCATGTCCCTGATCGGGCCGTGCTGCGGCCTGCCTGTACCCGCCACCGCCGCGCCCGTGCCGCAACGCGATATGGTGGTGACGAATGTGGTGACGGCGCGTACCGGCGCGTTCCGTTTCGTGGCCCCGTTTCGTGGCGGGCAGGTTCTGCCCGCGCGGGGCACGCTTGTCGCGCATGACGGACGTGACGAGATTCGCACGCCCTATGACCGGTGCATGCTGGTCATGCCTAACCTGCGCCCCGCGCGCGGGCATACGGCGGTGCGCTTTGCCCGGGCCGTCAGCAGCCCGGCGTAAAGGCCCGCCCCGTTATCAACCGGGGCGGGCGTGCCTCATGTTCAGGCGTAGATGGGGAAGCGGGCACACAGCGCCTTGACGCGCTCATGCACGGCCTGCTCCGTCTTCTCGCAGCCTTCCTCGCCGGGTGTCTTGGCGAGGGCGGTCAGCACTTCGTCGATCATCAGGCCGATTTCATGGAACTCGGCTGCGCCAAAGCCACGCGCGGTGGCCGCCGGGCTGCCCAGGCGGATGCCCGAGGTGATGGCCGGCTTCTCGGGGTCGAAGGGAATGGCGTTCTTGTTGGCGGTAATGCCCGCGCGCTCAAGCGCACGCTCGGCGGCACGGCCCGTAACGCCCTTGGGGCGCAGGTCAACAAGGATCAGGTGGCAGTCGGTGCCGCCGGTCACGATGTCAAAGCCAGCCTTGACCAGCGTCTCGGCCAGGATGCGGGCATTGGTGGCCACGGCTTCCTGATAGGTCTTGAAGTCGGGGCGCAGCGCCTCGCCAAACGCCACGGCCTTGCCCGCGATGACATGCATGAGCGGGCCGCCCTGCAGGCCGGGGAATACGGCAGAGTTGATCTTCTTGGCCAGGTCGGCATCGTTGGTCAGGATCAGGCCGCCACGCGGGCCGCGCAGGGTCTTGTGCGTGGTCGATGTCACGACATGCGCATGCGGCACCGGCGAGGGATACAGCCCGGCGGCGACAAGGCCCGCAAAATGCGCCATGTCCACCATCAGGTAGGCACCCACCTCATCGGCAATGGCGCGGAAGCGGGCGAAGTCGATGATGCGCGGATAGGCCGAGCCACCGGCCACGATCAGCTTCGGCTTCTCGGCGCGCGCAAGGCGTTCCATTTCCTCATAGTCGAGCAGGCCGTCCTGCTTGCGCACGCCGTACTGCACGGCGTTGAACCACTTGCCCGAGTAGTTGGGGGCCGCGCCATGCGTCAGGTGGCCACCGGCGGCAAGGCTCATGCCCATCACGGTATCGCCCGGCTTGACCATGGCCATGAACGCCGCCTGGTTGGCGTTGGCGCCCGAATGGGGCTGCACGTTGGCGAATTCGGCGCCGAACATCTTCTTCACGCGTTCGATGGCCAGGGTCTCGACCTTGTCCACTTCCACGCAACCGCCATAATAGCGGCGGCCGGGATAGCCTTCGGCGTATTTGTTGGTCAGGACGCTGCCCTGGGCGGCCATGACGGCGGCCGAGACCATGTTCTCGCTGGCGATCAGTTCGATCCCGTCGCGCTGGCGCACGAGTTCCGCATCGATCATGGCGGCGACATCAGGGTCGGCTTCGGTCAGGGGGGCGCGGAAAAACTGCTTGAGGTCACTCTGGCTGATAGGGTCCGACACCGGTATGGTTCTCCATCAATTAATCGTCTGTCATTTCCGGCTGGGCAAACGGACATGACACCTATGGGGACAGGCCTGCTATGTGCGCCATATCGTGGCGTTTAGACAACGCCAAAATGACTGAGAGAGGCTGATTTGACTGTTGTTCCCCCCCATGCACTCCGCCACGGCATGCCAGGCGTGGCCTCATGAGCACGGACATCAGGCGCGCGCTGCTGCGCAGGCTGCCCGTTGGCGCCCCGGCCCCTGACGCGGGGCTGAAACGCGTATTGGGGATCGGCAGCCTTCTGACCCTGGGCGTGGGGGGCACCATCGGCGCGGGCCTGTTCTCGCTGACCGGCATCGCTGCGGGCAGCAATGCCGGGCCTGCGGTGATCGTGTCATTTGCCGTGGCCGCCATCGCCTGCGCGTTTGCCGGGCTGTGCTACGGCGAGCTTGCGGGCATGATCCCCTCGGCAGGCAGTGCCTATGTCTATGCCTATGCGGCGCTGGGCGAACTGGCGGGCTGGATCATCGGCTGGGATCTGGTGCTCGAATATACGGTCGGCGCGTCTGCCGTGTCGGTCAGTTGGGCACGATACATGCGCTCGCTGCTTGAGGAATGGGGCATTCATATCGATCCCCGCTTCATGGCCTCGCCATTCGAGGTGGTGGGCATGGCGAATGGCCAGCCCGTGCATGGTCTGGCCAACCTGCCTGCCGTATTCGTCATTTTCGCGCTTTCCGTGCTGCTCATGCGCGGCATTTCCGAATCCGCGCGGCTCAATGGCGTGATCGTGGTGGTCAAGCTGGTCATCATTGCGGCCGTGATCGGCTTTGGCCTGCCCTACATCAAGACCGCGAACTACACGCCCTTCATCCCCCCCAACACCGGTGAGTTCGGGCATTACGGGCTGTCAGGCATCATGCGGGCGGCGGGGCTGGTGTTCTTCGCCTATCTGGGGTTTGACGCGATCTCCACCGTAGCGCAGGAAACACGCAACCCCGGCCGTGCCATGCCCATTGGGCTGATGGGCACGCTGGCCATCTGCACGCTGGTCTATATCAGTTTCTCGTTCGTGCTGACGGGGCTGGTCAATTACCGCGACCTTGCAGGCGACGCCGCCCCCGTGGCCACCGCCATCGACCAGACCCCCTTTGTCTGGCTCAAGGCTGCCGTCAAGGTGGGGGTGATCTGCGGGTTCCTGTCGGTCATGCTGCTCATGCTGCTGGGGCAGAGCCGGGTGTTCTTCGCCATGTCGCGCGACGGGCTGTTGCCCCCCATGTTTGGCCGCACCCATAAACGCTGGGGCACGCCTGTGGCCTGCCATCTGTTCTTTATGGTGGTGACCGGACTCATGGCCGCCTTCCTGCCCATCACGCAACTGGCCAACATGACCTCGATCGGCACGCTGCTGGCTTTTGTCATCGTATGCGTGGGGGTTATGGTGCTGCGCGTGCGCGAGGCCGACCGCCCGCGCGTGTTCCGCGTGCCCGGTGGCATGGTCGTACCCGTTGCCGGCATTGTCTGCTGCCTTGCGGTCATGGTCTCGCTTGATGGACTGACATGGCTGCGGCTGGTGGTGTGGCTGGCCATCGGGCTGGTGGTGTACGGCCTGTATGGCATGCGGCACAGCAGGCTGGGGCAGAACATGCCTGCCATGCAGGGCCGGGAGTAAGTGTTACCGCATCATCATTTGGCAGGGCGCGGCCAGCGGATCATAGTCGGGTTCCCTTTACCTCACTGGAGTTGGATTGGATGAGCATCGGTCAGTTTCCCAATGTAAGGCTGCGGCGTAACCGGCATGACCGGTTCACCCGGCGGCTTGTTACTGAAAACACGCTCTCGACCGATAACCTGATCTGGCCGATCTTCGTGACCGAGGGCACCAACGCGGTAACCGACGTGGCCTCCATGCCCGGCGTGCAGCGTGTCAGCCTTGACAGGCTGGCAGCCCACGTCGAACCGGCAGCGAAGCTCGACATCCCTGCCCTCGCCCTGTTCCCCATAACCCCCGCCAACGTGCGTGACGAGGCCGGGAGCGAGGCCACCAATCCCGACAACCTGATGTGTCGCGCCTCCCGCCTGCTGAAAAAGGAATTCCCAGAAATCGGGCTGATCGGCGATGTGGCGCTCGATCCCTATACCAGCCACGGCCATGACGGGCTGATCGAGGATGGCTACGTGGTCAATGACCCCTCGGTGGAGATCCTGGTAACCCAGGCGGTCAACCAGGCGGCGGCGGGCATCGACATCATCGCCCCGTCCGACATGATGGACGGGCGTATCGGCGCCATCCGCGCCGCCCTTGACGGCAGCGGGCTGGTCAATACCCGCATCATGTCCTACGCCGCCAAGTATGCCAGCGCCTTCTACGGTCCCTTCCGTGATGCACTCGGCTCGGGCGGGCTGCTGACAGGTGACAAGAAAACCTACCAGATGGACCCCGCCAACAGCGATGAAGCCCTGCGTGAAGTAGCCCAGGACCTGCGCGAAGGGGCCGATATGGTCATGGTCAAGCCTGGCATGCCGTATCTGGACGTGATCGCGCGCGTGCGGCAGGAATTCGCGGTGCCGACCTTCGCCTATCAGGTATCAGGTGAATACGCGATGCTGATGGCCGCCATACAGAATGGCTGGCTCGACCGTGACCGCGTGATACTGGAAAGCCTGATGGCCTTTCGCCGCGCGGGCGCCAATGGCGTGCTGACCTATTTCGCGCTCGACGCAGCCCGCCTGCTGCGCGCCTGATCCGGCCGGAAAGCGCCCATCCGTCATCGCCGGATAGTTGATGCCTGCAACCGGGAAGATATGATAACCGTATAAGCATACGGGCAGTCTGTCTTTCCGGCTTGCGGGGCTGTCCTTTTCCGTTTTCCGGCTGGTGAAGAGCGCATGACCTACACATCGCCACGGCATCCACAGCTGTTCTATACCACCGCCCCCATGCCCTGCCCCTACCTGCCGGGCCGCATGGAGCGCAAGGTCGTGACCGAAATTGGCGGCCCCGAGGCCGTGCCGTTCCATAACCGCCTGTCACGCGCGGGGTTCAGGCGCAGCCACACCATTGCCTATGCCCCTGTCTGCGCCAACTGCACCGCCTGCACGCCCATACGCGTGCCGGTGGCCCGCTTTGCGCCCAGCCGCACGCAGCGCCGCGTGCTTGCACGCAATAACGCGCTGTCGGGCACGCGCGTGCCGCCCCATGCCACACCCGAGCAGTTCAACCTGTTCAGCGCCTATCAGGCCACCCGGCATGACGGGGGCGACATGGCCTCCATGACCTTCCCCGATTACCGCGCCATGATCGAGGATACGACGGTCGAGACCTTCATGATCGAGTTCCGCGACACGGCGGGCCGCCTGGTCTGCGTGGCGCTGGTGGACCAGCTTGATGACGGACTGTCCGCCGTTTATGATTTTTTTGACCCCCACATGCCCTCACGCTCATTGGGCACGTTCGCGGTGCTGCACCTGATCGAATATACCCGCACGCTCGGCCTGCCCTATCTGTATCTGGGCTACTGGATCAGCGAGAGCCACAAGATGGCCTACAAGGCCCGCTTCCGCCCCGCCCAGATCATGATGCGCGGCGTATGGCATGACCTTGACCTGAGCCAGCCCGATGCCGCGCAGCCGCAGGACAGCGCCTTCCTGCCCGATGACCTGTTCCATCCGCCGCAACCGGGTATGGATAAAAAGTAAAACGCCGCCTGTTTTCACAAAGGCGGCGTTCTTTGAAGCTTTTTGAAAAAAGCTTCACCAAAAACTTTTCCCGTTTCAGCCCTTTGGCTTGCGGGTGGCCCAGGTGGGGGCCGGTTTGCCGGTATCGGCACGCTTGCCCACATACTCCTTCACATCGGCAAAGGGGCGGGTGCGGTTGGGATCAGGCCAGGCCAGGCCGGTTGCCGCGGTGAACACCATGGCATCACGCAGGCCGCCTTCCTTGTATTTCTGCAAGATTACGCCAAGGCCACGGGTCATTTCCGGCAACTGCGCGAGCGGGAAGACCAGCATGCGCCTGTTCTGCCCCAGCACCAGCACATGATCGCCGTCTGCCGGTGCGCAGATCAGCGCGCTTTCGTTTTCCTTGAGGTTCAGGATCTGCTTGCCGGTGCGTTTTTCCGCCGTCATGGCTGATTCCGCCACGACAAGGCCACGCCCGGCACTTGAGGCCAGCAGGCGCCTGGCGCTGTCATCAACCGGGAACATCGTGATGATGTCTTCATCATTCGACAGGTCGATCAGCAGGCGCAGCGGCTGGCCATCGCCCCGGCCACGCGGCAGTTCGGCCACGCGCAGCGTAAAGGCGCGGCCATCGGTGGCGAAGACGCACAGCCGGTCGTTGCTGTGGCATTCCACTGCCATGCCCGGCCCGTCGCCTTCCTTGAACTTGAGGCCCTGCGGATCCTGCCCATGGCCGCGTACGGTGCGGATCCAGCCCTTTTGCGACAGGATGACCGTCAGCGGATCCCGCTCGACCGGCAGGGCCGCTTCCACATCGATCTCGGGCGGCGGCTCGGCCAGCGTGCTGCGCCGGGCCCCAAGCGCGCCACTGCCAAAGTTCTTCTGGATGTCCCTGATTTCAGCCGCAATGCGCTTCCATCGCAGCCCTTCCTGGCCCAGCAGGTCCTGCAGGGACTGCTTTTCCGCGCTCAGCTTGGCGTGCTCGGCGCGGATTTCCATTTCTTCCAGCCGGCGCAGGCTGCGCAGGCGCATGTTGAGCACGGAGTCAGCCTGCAGTTCGGTCAGGCTGAAGGTGGCCATCAGCGCTGCCTTCGCATCATCCTCCTCGCGCACGATGCGGATGACCTCATCAAGGTTGAGGTAGACGGCAAGGAAGCCATCAAGAATTTCCAGCCGCCGGTTGACCGCCTGCAGCCGGTTGGTGCTGCGGCGCAGCAGCACGTCATGGCGGTGGTCGAGCCATGCCTGCAGCACGTCCTTCAGGCTGCGCACGCCGGGCACCTGATCGGCGCCGAGCACGTTCATGTTCAGGCCGAAGCGGCTTTCCAACTGGGTGGCGCGGAACAGCGTTTCCATCAGCACGGCGGGTTCGATGCCGCGTGACTTGGGCTCAAGCACCAGGCGGATATCGGTCGTGCTTTCATCGCGGATATCGGCCAGAAGCGGGAGCTTTTTAAGCTCCATCAGATCGGCTACCTGCTCGATCAGGCGTGATTTCTGCACCTGGTACGGGATTTCGGTCACAACGATCTGCCATGTGCCGAACCGGCCCTGTTCCACTTCCCACTTCGAGCGGATGCGGAAGGAGCCGCGCCCGGTCTCATACGCGCGGGCAATAGCGTCGCGATCCTCCACAATGGACCCGCCGGTGGGAAAATCCGGGCCCGGCATGTGTTCGAGCAGCTCAAGCGTGGTGGTGGCGGGCTTGCGGATCAGCGCAAGGGCTGCCGAACAGATCTCGCCCACGTTATGTGGCGGGATGGAGGTTGCCATGCCCACGGCAATGCCAGCCGCCCCGTTGGCCAGCAGGTTGGGGAAAGCGGCAGGCAGCACGACCGGCTCCTGCTCCTCGCCATCATAGGTGGGGCGAAAATCGACGCTGTCCTCGTCAATGCCTTCAAGCAGGGCCTTGGCCACGGCGGTGAGGCGGGATTCGGTGTAGCGCATGGCGGCGGCGTTATCGCCGTCGATCGAGCCGAAATTGCCCTGCCCTTCCACCAGCGGGTAGCGCACGGCAAAATCCTGCGCCAGCCGCACCAGCGCCTCATAGACCGAGGCATCGCCATGCGGGTGGTATTTACCGATCACGTCACCCACCACGCGGGCGCATTTCTTGAACCCCGACGTGGGGTCAAGCTTGAGCTGCTGCATGGCATAGATCATGCGCCGGTGCACAGGCTTCAGCCCGTCGCGCACATCGGGCAGCGAGCGCGACATGATGGTCGACATGGCATAGGCCAGGTAGCGCTGGCTCAGCGCATCGGCCAGCTTGGTATCTTCAATATGGCCGACTGTTGGGTCCACAGACATGCAATCTTCCTCCCGCAGGTGAACAGATAGCGAAACTTTACGGTTTGTCCAATGGTGTATCAGCCCGGCGGGGTGGGTGTCGTCTCCGCCGGGGCTCCGGGCGGCGTGATATCAGCCTCGCGCGCGATCAGGTCGAGCAGCCTGAAGCGTGCTTCAGGCACCGGGCGGTGACGCTGGCCAAACGCATCGCGTTGCAGGAAATGCCCGGTCAGGCGCAGGCCATCATACCAGTCCTGCGGGGTGCCGGTCTCATCGGGGTGCAGCACGAAACCGGGCAGCGGCAGAAGGCGCTGGCGCCATTCCCCTGCCCGTGCATCCGATACCGCGCGCCCCGTGCGGGGCGAGACCCAGCGCAGATCATCAGCAGGGCCACCAAGGGCGCAGCAGCCCAGATCGAGGCCAAAGCCCAGATCGGAGAGCAGCATCAGTTCCCAGCGTACGATTTCAGGCATGGCCTCGGCCACCGCCCAGTGCGGGTCGAGGCTGATCCGCGCCAGCAGGCTGGCCAGCCCCTGAAAAATGGCAGGGTGTGGCTCGCGCTCGGGCAGGCAGCCATCGGCCAGCGCGCAGAGCGAGGCCAGCATGGCCAGTGGCAGCGGGTCATCGAGGATGCGTGCAGCCGAGGCATGCACCACCTCGGCCGAGATATTACCCAACTGCTCGGACAGCCGCGCCACCCAGCGCGCGCGCACCAGATTGCCGGTCTGCCATACCGCACGCCCCCGGCTTGCCGAGCCGCCACGGGCAAGGCCGTGATAGAGGCCATGCTCACCGGTCAGCACATGCACGATGGCGCTGCCCTCGCCGTAAGGCGCGGCAGAAAGCACAAGGGCGGGTGCCTCCCATTCCATCAGGAAGCCCCCGCCCTCGTCAAAAGAAAACCGGAAACCGGCAACTGATCAGTTGCCGGCGGCCTTCGCCACTTCAGCGGCAAAGTCGTTGTCTTCCTTCTCGATGCCTTCGCCAAGATGGAAGCGCTCGAAGCCCTTCAGCTTGGCGCCTGCCTTCTCCACGATCTTGCGCACGCGGCTTTCGCCATCATGAACCCAGATCTGCTCGAGCAGCACGACTTCCTCATAGAACTTGCGGATGCGGCCATCGACCATCTTCTCGATGATGGCATCGGGCTTGCCCGAAGCCTTGGCCTGCTCCACCAGCACCGCGCGCTCACGCTCGAGCGCCTGCGGGTCAACGCTGTCAACATCGAGTGCTGCCGGGCGGGTGGCTGCGACATGCATGCCGATGCGACGGCCGAGGTCTTCGAGCGCTTCGCTGGCGCTCGGCGCTTCAACAGCGGCCAGAACGCCAATCTTGCCCAGGCCGGGGCTGACCGCGCCATGCACGTAGGTGGCGACCACGCCCGAGGGCACGCTCAGCACGCGCGCGCGGCGGATGGACATGTTCTCGCCAATGGTGGCGATCAGGTGCGTCAGTTCATCGGCCACGGTGCGACCGCTTTTCAGCACGGCGCCCTTGAGCTTTTCCAGATCATCGCCCACGGTCAGTGCGGCATGCGCCACTTCGGACACGAAGTTCTGGAAATGCTCGTTGCGGGCAACGAAGTCGGTCTCGGCGTTGATCTCGACCATGGCGGCCTTCAGGTCGGTCTGCGCCACGCCAACCAGGCCCTCGGCGGTAACACGGCCGGACTTCTTGGCAGCAGCCGACAGGCCCTTCTTGCGCAGCCAGTCGATCGCGCCCTCGATGTCGCCTTCGGCTTCGTTAAGGGCCTTCTTGCAGTCCATCATGCCCGCGCCGGTCTTCTCGCGAAGTTCCTTGACGAGCGCTGCGGTAATTTGCGCCATTATACTGATACTCCATCACGACAGGCGCACGCCCCGCAAGCGGGCGGGGCGTGTCCTTGCTGTGTCAGTTGTGCCAGCAGGCCTAGGCCACGCTGGCGCCCGTTTTCATTCCGCGCTTGCGGCGGCTTCCGTCACGGCCGTTTCCACGGCGGGGTCGACCGGCAGTTCCTCGGATGCACCGAAGTCCTCGCCAGATGCGCCCAGCTCGGCGGAGATGCCATCGAGCACGGCGGACGAAACCAGCTCGCAATACAGTGCGATGGCGCGGATGGCGTCGTCATTGCCCGGAATCGGGAAGGTCACGCCACGCGGGTCGGAGTTGCTGTCCAGCACGGCCACGACCGGGATACCCAGCTTGTTGGCTTCCTCGACCGCCAGCTTTTCCTTGTTCGTGTCGATCACGAACAGGATGTCGGGCAGGCCGCCCATTTCCTTGATGCCGCCGAGCGAACGCTCAAGCTTCTCGCGGTCGCGGGTGATGTCCAGGACTTCCTTCTTGGTCAGGCCCTGGGTGCCGTTTTCCAGCATCTCGTCAATGCCGCGCAGGCGCTTGATCGAACCGGTGATGGTCTTCCAGTTCGTCAGCATGCCGCCAAGCCAGCGGTGGTTGACGTAATACTGGCCGCAGCGCTTGGCGGCTTCGGCCACCTGGTCGGCAGCGGCGCGCTTGGTGCCCACGAACAGCACGCGGCCACCACCGGCCACGGTGTCACGGATCGCCTTGAGCGCACGGTCCAGCATGGGAACGGTCTGCTGCAGGTCGATGATGTGGACCTGGTTGCGCACGCCAAACAGGTACGGCGCCATGCGCGGGTTCCAGCGGCGGGTGTGGTGACCGAAATGCACGCCGGCTTCAAGCAGCTGGCGCATTGTGAATTCAGGCATCGCCATGTCGGCTAAATCCTTGTGTCTGGTTTATCCTCCGTGAAGCACGCCCTGTATTGCAAGGACACCAGAGGTCTCGGCTTCACGTGCGAATTGGCCCCAACGCGGGACCGTGGCGGGATATGGCCGTTTTGGGCGCATAATGCAAGACCCAACCGGTGGCGAATGCATCGTGATGCAACTTTGGGGTCACGGGCCGGTTGCCCAGTGCTAGGGATAACCGTCACCCCCGGGTGCCGGATGTGCCCATGATGCAACTGCATGAAGGACTTGAACCACAATGGCGATTACGAAATTTGCGACGGCTCACTGGTCAGGCGGCCTGAAGGACGGCAAGGGCGAAATCTCGACCCAGAGCGGCGTGCTGAAAAGCCAGCCCTACGGCTTCAACACCCGCTTCGAGGACAAGCCCGGCACCAACCCCGAGGAACTGCTTGGCGCGGCCCACGCGGCGTGCTTCGCCATGGCGCTGTCCGGTATTCTTGGCGGCGCAGGCCTTACGGCGAAGTCGCTCGATGCAAAATCCGAGATCGTGCTCGACAAGCAGGGCGAAGGCTTTGCCATCACCCATGCGAAACTGACGCTGGAAGCCGAGATTCCGGGTGCGAGCGAAGCCCAGTTCAAGGAACTGGCCGAGAAGGCAAAGGCAGGCTGCCCGGTGTCCAAGCTGTTCAACGCGACCATTACGCTGGACGCGAAGCTGAAGGGCTGAGCAGCCTGTGGTGGGGAGCCTAGCTTCCCACCTGCCCCCGGTGGCGCAGCAGGTGATCGGCCAGCACGCAGGCAATCATCGCCTCGCCCACCGGCACGGCGCGGATGCCCACGCACGGGTCATGCCGCCCCTTTGTCATCACGTCCACATTCTCCCCTTCCCGCGTGACGGACGGCACGGGTGTCAGAATTGAACTTGTGGGCTTGACCGCAAAGCGTGCCACCAGCGGCTGCCCGGTTGAAATGCCGCCGAGTACGCCGCCTGCATGATTGGAGGCAAAACGGAGCCTGCCATCTTCCATGCGCATGGGGTCGGCATTTTCCTCGCCCGTCAGGCTGGCAGCGGCAAAGCCTTCGCCAATTTCAACGCCCTTGACGGCATTGATGCTCATGAGCGCCATGGCAAGGTCCGAATCAAGCTTGCCATAGATCGGCGCGCCCAGCCCCGGGGGCACGCCCTCGGCCACCACCTCGATCACGGCACCGATGGAAGACCCCTTTTTGCGGATATCGGCCAGGTAATCCTCCCAAACGGGCAGCGCCTGCGCATCGGGGCAGAAGAGCGGGTTGGCATTGACCAGATCCCAGTCCAGCTGCGCGCGGTCGATGCCGTGCGGGCCAACCTGCACCATGGCGCCCCGAATGCGCACGCCCGCGCCGAGCACCTTGCGGGCCACGGCACCGGCAGCCACCCGCATGGCCGTCTCGCGGGCCGAGGAGCGGCCGCCGCCACGATAGTCACGGATGCCGTATTTGGTGTCATACGCCACATCGGCATGGCCGGGGCGGTAGCGGGTGGCGATGTCGCCATAATCACGCGAGCGCTGGTCGGTATTGCGGATCAGCAGCGAGATGGGCGTGCCGGTTGTCTGCCCCTCGAACACGCCGGACAGGATCTCGACCTGATCGGCCTCCTGGCGCTGGGTGGTGAATTTTGACTGTCCCGGCCTGCGACGGTCCAGCCAGGGCTGGATGTCGCTCACATCCAGCGGGATGCGCGGCGGGCAGCCATCAATCACGCAACCAATGGCGGGGCCATGGCTTTCCCCCCAGGTGGTGACGCGAAACATGTGGCCGAAGGTGTTGTACGACATGAGGGCAGACTTCCCGCGATCAGTTACCCGCGACCGTAATGTCCGGCGCGGTGGGGTTCTTCATGCCGACAATGTGGTAGCCGGAATCAACATGATGGATCTCGCCCGTAACACCGCCCGACAGGTCGGACAGCATGTAAAGCCCCGCACCGCCCACTTCCTCAAGCGACACATTGCGCTCGAGCGGGGAGTTGTACTGGTTCCACTTCAGGATATAGCGGAAATCGCCGATGCCGTTGGCGGCCAGCGTCATGACGGGGCCTGCCGAGATGCCGTTGACGCGGATGCCATCGCCGCCAAGGTCAACCGCCATGTAGCGCACCGAAGCCTCGAGTGCCGCCTTGGCAACCCCCATCACGTTGTAATGCGGCATCACGCGCTCGGCGCCCAGATAGGTGAGCGTAAGCAGCGAGCCGTTCGGGTTCATGATGGCGGCAGCCCTGCGGGCGACGGCGGTGAAGGAATAGCACGAAATGTCCATCGCCTTGAGGAAGGCGTCACGCGGGGTATCGACATAACGCCCGCGCAGGAACTGCTTGTCCGCCCAGCCAATGGCGTGGACCAGGAAGTCGATCTTGCCCCATTCTTTCTCGATGGCGGCAAAGGTTTCGTCCATCGCGGCATCATCGGTCACGTCGCATGGCAGCACCAGCGTCGAGCCAACGGTCTCGGCCAGCGGGCGCACGCGCTTGCCCAGCGCCTCGCCCTGATAGGTAAAGGCCAGCTCGCCTCCCTGCTCGGCCACGGCGCGCGCGATGCCCCAGGCAATGGAGCGGTCATTCGCAACACCCATGACAAGGCCCCGCTTGCCTTTCATCAATGAACCCTTGATGGCGATTTTGGGCGCGCCGTCTGACATGCTGCTATCCTTAAACTGGTAAATGACAGATGAAATTTTCGGCCTCGTGGTTGCACAAGCTGCCGTTTCGGACAAGATGCCGAGTGCTGTAATTGTAGCTAATATTTGTCACACGGTAACTTACCTTATGTTTCCATATGTTTCGCATGCCGTCGCCCAGCCGGGGCGGCGCGCGCGAAACGCCCTGCGGAACCCGGAGCCCATGACCTCACCCCTGATCGACCTCGCCGCCGACCCGTTCGACCTGTTCACGGCCTGGATGGCGGATGCCACGGCCCATGAACCCAACGACCCCAACGCCATGGCGCTGGCCACCGCCACAGCCGAAGGGCGACCCTCGGTGCGGATGATCCTGCTCAAGGGCGCCGACCGGCGGGGCTTCGTGTTCTACACCAATCTCAACAGCCGCAAGGCGGGCGAACTGAAGGCCAACCCGCACGCCGCCCTGCTGTTTCACTGGAAGAGCATCCGCCGCCAGATCCGCATCGAGGGGCCTGTCGAACCCGTTACCCCTGCCGAGGCCGATGCCTATTTTGCCAGCCGCAGCCGCATCTCGCGGCTTGGCGCGATTGCCTCGAACCAGTCGCACCCGCTCGCTGAGCGTGCCGTATTTGAAAAAGCGGTGGCGGATCTCGAGGCCCGCTACCCCGACCCGGAGGCGATCATTCCCCGCCCCGCCAACTGGAGCGGCTTCCGCCTCGTGCCCCGGCACTTCGAGTTCTGGCAGGATCGCCCCTACCGCCTGCATGACCGCGCGGTATGGGATCGTGTGCCCGACGGGTGGCAGACCGAGCGCCTTTATCCCTGATGGCAGAACTTAACGGCGCCTGATCCGTTTTGCCCGGTAACGGGTGCCTGCAACGCCACCCAGGCAGATGCCCAATGAACGGATCAGGAGGCTCATCAGATGTGTGTGCGTAGGATATTGCTGCCGCTCGGTGGCGCAAGCCACGCGCAGAGTGCGCTGCATGTAGGTGGCGCGATTGCGCGTATGTTCGATGCGCATCTTGCCGTGCTGCATGTCGGAACCGACATGCAGGAAGTTGGCCCGCTGGTGGGCGAAGGCATGTCCGGCGTGATGGTGCAGGACATGATCTCCACCGCGCTGAAGGAAAGTTCCGAGCGCCTGCATGAGGTGCGCGGCCTGTTCGATGCCTTTGCGCGCCGTGAGAACATTCCGGTCGTGGCGGTGGATTCTCCCCTTTCGCCGGGCAACATGCATGCGCTTTCGGCCAGTTTCATCGCCCATAGCGGGCATACGCGCAGCGTGGTGTCGTTTCAGGCGCGGCTGTCCGATATCGTGGTGCTGCGCCAGCCCAACCCGGAAAGCGATGTCTCATCATCCGAGACCCTGCACGCCATCCTGTTTGAAAGCGGGCGCGGGGTCATTATTGCCCCGCCCGTAGCGCCCCCCACCATCGGCCGGCGCATCTGCATCGGCTGGAATGGCACGTCGGAGGCGGCATCGGCCATCCATCACGCCCTGCCCCTGCTGCGCCGGGCGGAAGCGGTATGCATCCTCTACAGCCCCGCCTACCAGCGGCCCGGGCCGGAGGCGCGGCATGTGCGCTCTTTCCTCTCGCTGCATGGCATTGAGGCCAATATTCACGAATTCGGGAGTGATACACGTCCCGTCGGTGAGGAAATGCTCGCCGCCGCTCATGATTTCAATGCCGACATGCTGGTCATGGGGGCATACTCGCACTCCCGCCTGCGCCAGATGATCCTGGGCGGGGTGACGCGTCATATGCTTGAAAACAGCGATATCGTGGTGCTCATGAGCCGTTAGCCGTGGTTTCGCACCCCGGCGCTGCCATGCCGCAGGGACATATATGAAATACGCATCAGGATACGTATAAATTATGCCTTTCCCTTGATTTTACACTCCGCCAAGAGTAGGTGTGGCGTGAAAAGAACGCTATGGCCTAGTGTAAATCGGGTGCGGGGAACATTATGCGTATCGATGCGGATGTTGTGGCTGAACTGAAGCAGGCGGGTGAAAACGCATCCGACGTGCTGCGTGTCGCCCTGGCGCGGCTGCGCGGCCGGATCGCGCTGGTATCGTCCTTCGGGGCGGAATCTGCTGTCATGCTGGCCCTTGCGGCTGAAATTGATCCTGCCGTTCCGGTCCTGTTCCTTGAAACGGGGCAGCACTTCCCCGAGACACTGGCCTACCGCCACGAACTCGCCCGCGTGCTGGGCCTGCGTGATGTGCGCGACCTGCACCCCAACCCCGTACAGCTTGAAAAGCGCGACCCCACGGCGGAACTCTGGGCCTTTGACCCCGATGCCTGCTGTGCCCTGCGCAAGGTCGAGCCGCTGGATGAGGCCATGATCCCGTTCGATGCGTGGATTACGGGGCGCAAGCGCACGCAAGCGGCCACACGGCAGGGCCTGCCCGTGATCGAGGATGCGCCGGGCGGCAAGATCAAGCTGAATCCCCTCATTGCCTGGACGCCGCGCGAACTCGATGCCGAGATGACGCGCCGCAACCTGCCGCGCCACCCGCTTACGCTGCGCGGTTATCCTTCCATCGGGTGCGCGCCATGCACGCGCCCCGTGGCCGAGGGCGCCGACCCGCGCGAGGGGCGCTGGGCAGGCAAGGCCAAGACCGAATGCGGCATACATATGCGCAAGCCGGCAAGGCAGGGCGCATGATTTCCTTTTCCGCCTCCCCCGCGCCGGGGCGCGCGGTTTCTCCCGTTTTCTTTCCTGTTACGGAAGGTCTGTAATTCCATGGACGATCTCGACCAACTCGAGGCCCAGAGCATCTTCATTCTGCGTGAAGCCTATCGCAAGCTGAAGCCGCTGGCGATGCTGTGGTCGCTGGGCAAGGACTCAAACGTCATGCTCTGGCTGGCGCGCAAGGCCTTCCTCGGGCGCGTGCCGTTTCCGGTCATGCATGTCGATACCGGCAAGAAATTCCCGGAAATGTACAAATTCCGCGATGAATACACCAAGAAGTGGAACCTCGAGCTGCTGCTGGGCGATTGCCCGCCGGTCGAGGAAATCGATCCCACCCTGCCGCCCGCTGCCCGTTCCGCCGCGCGCAAGACGGCCGGGCTTGCCGCGATGATCGACAAATACAAGCTGGCAGGCGTGATCGCGGGCATCCGGCGCGATGAACAGGCCACCCGCGCCAAGGAACGCGTGTTCAGCCCGCGCGGCTCGGGCCATAAATGGGATGTGCGTAACCAGCCCCCCGAATTCTGGGATCAGTACGCCACCCCGCACGAGGCGGGCGTGCATGTGCGTGTTCACCCCCTGCTGTCATGGCGCGAGATCGACATCTGGCGTTATATCGAGCGTGAGGGCATTCCGCTGGTCGACCTCTATTTTTCGAAAGAGGGCAAGCGCTACCGCTCGCTGGGCGACCAGGACATTACCAGCCCGATCGAGAGCAATGCCTCGACCGTGGCCGAGGTGATTGCCGAGCTCGAAACCTCGCGCACATCCGAGCGCGCGGGCCGTGCGATGGATCATGAATCCGAGGACGCCTTCGAGCGCCTGCGCGTGGCCGGCTATCTCTGAGCGGACAGGACGGAGTTACAGACAATGAATACAATCCCGACCCCTGCCCCGCAGGATGCCGCCACCCCCATCGTGATCGTGGGCCATGTCGATCATGGCAAGTCCACGCTTATCGGTCGCCTGCTGTATGATACCGACAGCCTGCCCGAAGGGCGCGTGGCGCAGATCATCGAGTCCAGCAAGAAGCGCGGGCTGACGGTTGAATGGAGCTTTTTGCTCGACAGCCTGCAGATCGAGCGCGACCAGGGCGTGACGGTTGATTCCACGCGCATTCCCTTCAGGCTGGGCAGCCGCCAGTTCGTGATCGTGGATGCGCCGGGCCACCGCCAGTTCCTGCGCAACATGATTACGGGCGCCGCCGATGCCGAGGCCGCCGTGCTGGTGGTTGACGCCAATGAGGGCGCGCAGGAGCAGACCCGCCGCCATGCCATGCTGCTGCGCCTGATCGGCATCCGGCATGTGATCGTGTTCATGAACAAGGTCGATATCTTCAACTACGACCAGAAGAAGATCGAGGCCGCCGAGCGCGACATCACCAAGCTGCTGCTCCAGCTTGAAATCGAGCCGACCGTGTTCGTGCCCGCATCCGCGCGTGAGGGCGACAACATGGCCTCGCGCTCGGACAAGATGCCATGGTACAAGGGCCCGACCCTGACCGAGGCGCTGGCCGCCGTCCCGGCCCCCTCGTCACGCGCCGACCTGCCGCTGCGCCTGCCGGTGCAGGATGTCTACCGCTTTGACACCAAGCGCATCGTAGTGGGCCGCATCGAGCGCGGGCGCATCCGCGTGGGCGATGAGGTGGTGATTGGGGTGCATGGCGCAAAAGCGCGCATCGCCAGCATTGAAAGCTGGCACACCGCCCCGCAGGTTGCCGCCGTTGCTGGCCAGTCCGTGGCCGTAACGCTTGAGCCGGACGTGATCCCCGACCGGGGCGATTTCCTGTTCCCTGCCGATCACGCGCCGCAGCGGGCAGCGCGTATCCGCACGCGCCTGTTCTGGCTGCGCCAGGAGCCGCTGCGCGTGGGCGAGAGCTTCAAGCTGCGCCTGGCCACGGCCGAGCATCAGGTCACCGTAGCCGCCATTGATTCGGTCGTGCGGCTTGAAGACCTGACCGAGCACCCCGCCGAGGAAGTGCCGCCCGAAGGCTTTGCCGAGATTACGCTGGCCGTGTCAGAAACCATGCTGTTCGACCCGTTCGTGCCCGGCACGGCTGACGGGCGTGGCGTGCTGGTGGACCGCAACCAGCAGATCGTGGGCGGCGCGCCGCTGATCGGGGTGGCCGAGAGCGTTGCAGGCCGCAATGCCATCCACCCCACCGGCAGCGCCGTATCGCTGTGGGACCGCGCGCAGGCCAAGGGGCATCGTGGTGGTGTGTTCTGGATGACCGGCCTGCCGGGTGCGGGCAAGAGCACGCTGGCGCGCGAGGCGGAAAACCGCCTGTTTGCCCGTGGCATCGACGTCTCGGTGCTTGATGGTGATACGCTGCGGGCCGGGCTGTGCGCGGACCTTGGCTTCTCGGAAGCCGACCGGCGCGAGAACGTGCGCCGTGCCGCTGCCGTCGCCCGCATCCTGGCCGAGAGCGGGCAGGTGGTGATCGTGGCCCTGATCTCGCCCACCGTGGCGGATCGTGAACTGGCGCGGCAGATCGTGGGCGAAGGTTTCCATGAAATCTTCATCGACACGCCGCAGGCCACCTGCGAGCAGCGCGACCCCAAGGGGCTGTATGCTGCCGCCCGCGCGGGCAAGATCGAGGGCTTTACCGGCGTGGATGCGCCTTACGAAGCCCCGGCGAAGCCCGACCTGCGGGTCGGTACCACCGATGCAACGCGTGATGAGACAGCCGCCCGGCTTGCGACTTACATCACGGATGCCATCCGTCTCGATGCTGCATCACGGCGCCAGACATCCTGAATGCTGCAACCGGCATGCCCTGTTGCAGGCATGCCGGTATTGCAGTACCGGAGTGAAAAAAATGGGTGCGCGGGCCTGGCCCGCGCACCCATTTACAGCAGTTTAAGGCAGTTACATGCCCGTTGCCTGAAAGGGATCGGTTCAGAAGTGGATGTCAGGAACAACCGCCGGGACATGACCGGCGCCAGCGTCATTACCGCCAACCGGCTGCTTGATGGCCGTATCGTGTGGCTTGCCCCGCAGGGCTGGTCGGAGGCGATCGGCCAGGCCCGCGTGTTTGACAATGCAGCGGTGGAAGACGCCATAAAGCAGGCGAAGGCCGCGGCAGATGCCAACACCGTGGTGGGCATCTATGGCGTGCAGCTTGACCCTGATGCCACGCAGATCACCCCCCTGACCGTGCGCGAGCGCATCCGTGCCTTCGGGCCGACGGTGCACCCCGATTTCGCCCCCGTGGAGACGCCCCATGTCCACTGACACCGCAACCCTGCCGGTTGGCCGGTACGCCTATGATGAGGTGGATCGCACCTTCCTGTCGCAGCGCGTGGCCCAGTTTCGCGAGCAGGTGGGCCGCCGCGTGGCGGGCGAACTGACCGAGGACGAATTCAAGCCCCTGCGCCTGATGAACGGCCTGTACCTGCAACTGCATGCCTACATGCTGCGCGTGGCCGTGCCTTATGGCATGATGGGTTCGGACCAGATGCGCGAACTCGCCCATATCGCCCGCACCTATGACCGCGATTACGGTCACTTCACCACGCGCCAGAACATCCAGTTCAACTGGATCCGGCTGGAAGATACGCCCGACATCCTCGAGCGGCTGGCGGGCGTGAACATGCATGCCATCCAGACCAGCGGCAACTGCATCCGCAACGTGACGTGTGACGAGTTTGCCGGTGCCGCAGCCGATGAACTGCTTGACCCGCGCATCCACGCCGAGATTTTGCGCCAGTGGTCAACGCTGCACCCGGAATTCTCCTTCCTGCCGCGCAAGTTCAAGATCGCCATCAGTGGCAGTCCGCATGACCGCGTAGCCGCGCGTTTTCATGATATCGGGCTGGTTGCCCATCCCGGCCCGGACGGGCGGGCAGTGTTCGATGTGTTCGTAGGCGGCGGGCTTGGCCGCACGCCCATCATTGGCGTTAAACTGCGCGACAACCTGCCCGAGGAAGACCTGCTGGCCTACCTTGAGGCCGTGGTGCGCGTGTACAACGCCTATGGGCGGCGCGACAACATGTACAAGGCGCGGATCAAGATCCTTGTGCAGGCGCTGGGCGTGGACCAGTTCCGTGAAAAGGTCGATGCCGAATTCGCCCAGATGAACCGCGCGGATTACCGGCTGGACCCCGCCATTGTGGAAGGCATTCGCGCCCGCTTCGGCATCCCTGCTCTGGATGCGCCTGCCAATGCGGCAGACAGGCTCGATTCCGACCGCAAGGCCGATGCCCGCTTTGATCGCTGGGTGCGCACCAACACCCATGCGCACCGGCATGAAGGCTTCATCAGCGCAGTTGTCTCCATCAAGCCTGATGGCGGCATTCCCGGCGACGTAACCGCCGACCAGATGGACCTGATCGCGGCGCTGGCCGATGATTTTTCGTTTGGCGAGATCCGCGTGACCCACATGCAGAATGTGGTGCTTGGCCATGTGCGCAAGGACCAACTGCGCGACCTGTGGCTCAGGCTCGAGGGTGCCGGGCTGGGCACGCCCAATATCGGTCTGGTTGGTGATATCATCGCCTGCCCCGGCCTGGACTACTGCGCACTGGCCAATGCGCGCTCCATCCCCATTGCCCAGAAGCTGAGCGCACGCTTCGCCAACCCCGAACTGCAGGAAAACATCGGCACCCTGCGCATCAACATCTCGGGCTGCATCAATGCTTGTGGCCATCACCATGCAGGCCATATCGGCATTCTGGGCGTGGACAAGCGCGGCGAGGAGTTCTTCCAGCTTACCCTGGGCGGCTCGGCGGAAAATGACGTGGCCATTGGCCAGATCATCGGTCCGGCCCTGCCGGAGGATGAAACGGTCGACGCCATAGCCCGGTTGATCGACACCTACCTTGTGCTTCGCAACGAAGGCGAGGCGTTTATCGATACCTACCGGCGCCTTGGCGCCGCCAGCTTCAAGGATGCCGTCTATGCCCCTGCTTGAAAATGGTCATGTGACCGAAGACCGCTGGGCGCAGGCCATCGCAGGCGAAGCCCTGCCTGCTGGTGCCGTGATCGTGCCGCTTGACCGGCTGGAGGAAGGGCTGGCCCGCCCGAAGGATGCGCTGCTTGGCGTTGCCATCGGGCCGGATGTGGACGTGGCCGTGCTGCGCCCTGCCCTGCCCCGGCTGGCGCTGGTGGCAGTGAACTTCCCCACGTTTCGCGATGGGCGGGCATTTACGCAGGCGCGCGCGCTGCGCGAGCATCTGTCCTTTACCGGCGAGATCCGGGCCACCGGCACGCCGCTGCCCGACCAGTATGAGTTCCTGCTCCGCTGTGGCGTGACCAGCGTGCAGACCGACCGGGCGGAAGACGTGGCGGTATGGCAGCAGGCGCATGACATCATTTCCATCGCCTACCAGCCTTCCGTGCTGCATGAGCGCGCGCAGGGTCTGGGTCTGCGCCGTTTTCTGGGCAAATAAGAGACTGTTTGAAAACAGATCGTTGATAAAAAATAAGAAAAGTTTTTAGGTGTCGCCTTTTTGAAAAAAGGCGACGTCTTTCGAAGCTTTTTGAAAAAAGCTTCACCAAAAACTTATATAATTTAAGGGTTTTAGCGGGGCTATCTTTTTAAATAGTCTTTAAGCAATTCGCCTGGCAGCGTTGATTAATGTAGCCCGGGCGTGCCGGAAAAGTCGGGCGCGCGAAGGCCGGATGCTTCCAGTTGCGCCGTGATCGCGGCCTTCAGCCGTTCCAGCCCGGCAGCACTCGTGCCTTCCGCCCGGGCGACAAGAACCGCCTGGGTGTTGGAGGCGCGGAGCAGCCACCAGCCATCCGGCGTGGTGACGCGTACGCCATCAATGGTGGAGACACATGCCCCACTGCGTTCAAGCCGGGCGGCGACTTCGACAATCACCGTGAATTTGCGGGTATCGGCGCAGGCAAAACGCAGTTCAGGCGTGGAAACGGCAGTGGGCAGGCTCAGCCGCACATCTGAAAGCGGCCCCCTGAGGCGCGAGACAATGCCCAGCAGGCGCAGTGCTGCGTATAGCCCGTCATCAAATCCGTACCAGCGATCGGCAAAAAAGAAATGACCTGACATTTCGCCTGCCAGCGGCGCGCCGGTCTCGGCCATTTTCATCTTGATGGGGGAATGTCCGCTCTTCCACATCAGTGGCGTGCCGCCAGCGCGATCGATCTCGTCAAACAGCACCTGGCTTGCCTTGACATCGGCAATGACCGTGGCTCCCGCATGGTCGCGCAGGATGTCACGCGCCAGCACAACCAGAAGCTGGTCCGCCCACAGCACGGTGCCGGTATTGTCCACCAGGCCAAGGCGGTCGGCATCGCCATCAAAGGCCAGGCCCAGATCAGCCCCCTCTTCCCTCACGGCAGCAATAAGCTGCTCAAGGTTGGCCAGAACGGTCGGGTCAGGGTGATGGGCGGGAAACGTGCCGTCAATTTCAGCGTTGAGAATGCGGTGCCGGCCCGGCAGTTTTTTCACCAGTAGCGACAGGATTTCGCCTGCGGCGCCATTGCCGCTGTCCCACACCACATTGAGGGGGCGGTCCGTGCCGTCCCAGTCGCGCAGCAGGCGCTCTACATAGGCAGGGATCACGTTCACGTCGCGCATTGTGCCGGTAGCCTCGGCCACGACATCGCCGTTTGCGGCCAGTTGCCCGAGTTCGCGAATCTGCTCGCCAAAAAATGGCCTGTTGCCGAGCACCATCTTGAAGCCGTTATGGTCGGGCGGGTTATGGCTGCCTGTTACCATAATCGCGCCGTCGGCCCCCAGCGTGGTCGCGGCAAAATAGAGCATCGGCGTGGGGCCACGCCCGATGCGCAGTACAGTCATGCCAGATGCCAAGGCCCCCGCCCCGAGCGCATGCTCGAGAGCGGGGGATGACAGGCGTCCGTCATAACCGATAACGACGGTCGAGCCGCCAGCCCGTGCCACCATGGAGCCGAAGGTGCGGCCGATGGCATAGGCGTCGTCCTGCGTCAGGCTTTCGCCCACAACCCCGCGGATGTCGTATTCCCGCAGGCTTGTGGGGTCGAAATGGTGCCTGAAGCTCATTTATACTTTTTGAGGAATTCCCGCACGTCGCCCGCCAGGTCCTCGCGTGCGAGGGCGAAGGCGATCTGCGCCTCAAGGAAGCCGGGCTTGCTGCCGCAATCGAAGCGCTTGCCTTCGTAGCGGTAACCGTGGAACGGCACGTGGCCAATGGTCTTGGCCATGGCGTCGGTCAGCTGCACTTCGCCGCCGGCACCCTTTTCGAGCTTGGCAAGGTGCTTGAGCACGTCCGCCGTCAGCACGTAGCGACCAATGACCGACAGGGTCGAGGGCGCATCCTTGGGGTCGGGCTTTTCAACCAGGCCCTTGACTTCAACCGTCTTGCCATCATCCGCGCCGACGTCGAGGATGCCGTAGCTGCCGGTCTGCTCGCGCGGCACTTCGGTCACGGCCAGCACGTTGCCGCCGGTCTTGTTGTAGACTTCAACCAACTGGCCGATGCAGGACTTTTCGCTCTGCACCACGTCATCGGGCAGCAGGATGGCGAACGGGTCGTTGCCAATGAACTCACGGGCACACCAGATGGCATGGCCAAGGCCGAGCGGCTCCTGCTGGCGCACGGACAGCATGGACCCCGGCGTCACGCGCGTGGCTTCAAGCGCCTTCAGCGCGGAAGTCTTCTTGCGGGCCTTCAGCGTGTCTTCAAGTTCATAGGAAATATCGAAATAGTCGATCAGGGAATCCTTGCCCCGGCTGGACACGAGGCAGAATTCCTCGATCCCGGCTTCACGCGCTTCGTCGATGGCATACTGGATCAGCGGGCGATCGACGACGGTGAGCATTTCCTTGGGCACGCACTTGGTTGCGGGCAGGAAACGGGTGCCAAGGCCGGCCACCGGCAATACGGCTTTTTTAAGGGGCTTAATCACTAATATTTACCTCAAGATGCATAGCAGAAACAGGCAATCCCGGCTGACCACCCATTTTATAATGATGACAGGGATCAGGGTGTTGCCAGATGAGTAAGGATATAGCGTGCTTCATCAGGACCAAACATGATTTAAATCACTATGGCCACGCCTCATCGCCAATGATGGCGTAATCGACATCATTTGTAACATGCTGGCCAGTCCGGGTTGCTGCTCTGCGGGGTGTGTCATCCTGCGGTAGAGTGAAGCATTCAATGAGGAATAATCATGACTTTTTTATGACATGATCCCGAACGCCCTTCCCGTCAGGGAGTTGCAGGGAACAGGCAATTTAAATTCCGCACATGCGGAGACACACCTGCCCCGGAGGGGTGATGTGTCTGTTTTGCATCAATTTTCAGGAGAAAATCAGTGGTGCGGCCAAGAAGACTCGAACTTCCACGGGGTTGCCCCCACAAGCACCTCAAGCTTGCGCGTCTACCATTCCGCCATGGCCGCAACGTGACAACGAGCATCGGGTGAGCGATACCGTCATGACGATGAATGGGCGTATAGCTGATGAAAGACGAACGGGCAATGACCGAAAATGAATTTTTATGGGATAAAGCGCCACAACAGGTGCCCTATCCCACCGCATTGGCTCAGATGGAGGCTCAGGCCCGCGGAATTCGGGCGGGTACCGCCCCCGAGCGCGTGTGGCTGCTCGAACATCCCCCCACCTACACCGCCGGAACCTCGGCGAAGGATTCGGACCTGTTCAACCCGCGCGGCTACCCCACCTACCCGGCCGGGCGTGGCGGGCAGTGGACCTATCATGGTCCAGGGCAGCGCGTGGCCTATGCCATGCTCGACCTGACCCGCCCGCGCGCCATGGTGCCCCCGCGCGACCTGCGGGCCTATGTTCATGCGCTGGAGGAATGGATCATCCGCACCCTTGCCCGCTTTGGGGTGACGGGCGAGCGGCGCGCGGAGCGTATTGGCGTGTGGGTGGTCGATCCCGCCACGGGGCGCGAGGAAAAGATCGCGGCGATTGGCGTGCGGGTCTCACGCTGGGTGAGCTGGCATGGCATTGCGATCAATGTTGATCCCGACCTGAGCGATTTTGGCGGAATCGTGCCCTGTGGCATCAGCGAATACGGCGTGACCAGCCTGGCGAAGCTGGGCAGGCAGGTGCGCATGGAGGATGTGGATGCCGCGCTGGCCGAGACATGGGCCGCCTGTCTCGGCCCGATTCGCGGCGCGCAGGAGTAAATCCGCGCGCCGCCCTGCGGTCAGTTGCTGGCGCTGAGGGTAAACATTGTGTCAGGCCAGGACTGGCCGCTGACCGTGGTATCGGTCAGGTCGAGGCGGATGTGCTGGCGCTCCACATCGGTCATTTCAATGACCAGCAGCGACAGCCTGCCTCCGATATCCGCGAATCCGAGGGTCAGGATGCCCTGCGATTCGCTGTCGCGCCGCCCCAGCGAGACCTGCAGGCTGTTCTGCCCGTGCTGCACCGCTGTCACCGCAATCTGGCCAGACAGGTGCACCGGCTGGTCGAGCAGCAGGCCGAGCGGCTGGCGGCCAAGCGACATGCGGGTGACCGATTCGCGCCGGTGATCGACAAACAGCAGGTGCCCGTTCGCGGCCACCAGCTTCATCGAGCCCGGCGTTGCATAATCCAGCCGCAGGCGGCCGGGGTCGTAATGCATGATGCCCTGCCCCTTGCCGCCATCGGGCCATGTCTGCACGAAATTGGCCTGTAGCCCGCGTGAGGTGTTGAGATAGGTCTCGACGCGGGCGATATCATCGGCCTGGTTGGGCGATGTGGTGGCAGGCGTGCCCGCGCAGGCGGCGAGCAGCGTGAGCAGCCCCCCCATCATCAGCCGCCGCGTGGCGAAGGGAAAGGCGGGTTTCATGCCGTGGCCATCCGCGCCTGCTCGGCGGGCGTGCGCAGCACGAGCGAGAGCGCATGCATGCCACCCGCGAATTCACCCGCCAGCAGGTCATGCACCAGGCGCGAGCGCTGCACGCGGCCCACGCCCTCGAAGGCAGGGCTTACGATCAGCACGTTATAGTGACTTTCGCCAGCCTGCACGCCGTTGTCGCGCACATGCACGTGGTGGGCATGGCGTGCACTGTCATCGTGGATGGTGAGTTCCACCGGGGCGAGGTGTTGGCGTATGATGTGGTCGATCCGTCCGGCCCGGCCGGTTGCGTGCTGTTCCATTGGCGGCTCCATGATAGCGGGATCATTCATTGCACAGCTTCGCTCTTGCACGAAGCATGGACAGGCGCACATAACGGGAATGATGAAGAGAAGGAACACCCGGCACCGCGCCTTTGACCCCGATCCCGATGCGCCGGACCGCTGCTGCGACATGCATGGCTGCGACCAGCCCGCAGGCTACCGGGCCCCGCGCTCGCGTGATGCGCTGAACAAGTATTTCTGGTTCTGCCTTGAACATGTGCGTGAATACAATTCACGGTGGGACTATTATCGCGGCATGTCACCGGGCCAGATCGAGGCGCATATCCGCGCCGATGCCTCATGGGACCGTCCTTCATGGAAGCTGGGCCAGGGCAGTGCCGCCCGCGCGTTCAGCGAGGACGACGTGATCGACCCGCTCGACCTGCTCAAGGGGGCCGCCAAGGCGCGCGCGCGCAGCCGCACCCGCCGCCAGCAGGACGAGGACCGCCGGGCCGACGCGCCGCCTGCGCTGCGCTACCCGCTTGGCGTGCTCGACCTGGGCTGGCCCGTGTCGATGGAAGAACTCAAGACCCGCTACAAGCTGCTCGCCCGCCAGCATCACCCAGATGCGAATGGCGGCGACCGCAAGGCGGAAGAGCGCTTCAAGGGCATCAATATCGCCTACACCACCGTGCGCGCCCATCTGGTGGCCACCAGCGGGCGCGAGGATGTCGCCCGGAGCGCCTGAAACGGGCCGCGCCATCTTATGGCCGATCTGTTACAGATATGTTTATACTCGAGGCCCGATATGCCGCCCTGCGCTGTCATGGTGGGCCTTAACAGACGAAGTGACGGACGAGATAAAGCAGATGAACGAACCAGCAGACCTGACAACTGCCGCCGTGGATGCCAACGGCACGCCACTCCCCGCCATTTCGGCCGTCAATGCGCCTGACCTGCAGGTTTCGGCACGTGATGTGTTCGGCATCGATAGCGACATGAAGGTGCCCGCCTTCTCGGTGCGCACGGATCATGTGCCCGATATCGACCCGTCGTACAAATTCGACCATGACACCACGCTGGCCATCCTGGCCGGGTTTGCCTTCAACCGCCGCGTCATGGTGCAGGGCTATCATGGCACCGGCAAGTCATCGCATATCGAGCAGGTCGCCGCCCGCCTCAACTGGCCGAGCGTGCGCATCAACCTCGACAGTCACATCTCGCGCATCGACCTGATCGGCAAGGACGCGATCGTGCTGAAGGATGGCCAGCAGATCACCGAATTCCGCGAGGGGCTGCTGCCGTGGGGCCTGCAGCACCCCTGTGCGCTGGTGTTTGATGAATATGATGCCGGTCGGCCCGACGTGATGTTCGTGATCCAGCGCGTGCTGGAGGTGGAAGGTCACCTGACGCTGCTCGACCAGAACCGCGTGATCCGCCCGCACCCCTTCTTCCGCCTGTTCGCCACGGCCAACACGGTGGGCCTGGGCGATACGACCGGCCTGTATCATGGCACGCAGCAGATCAACCAGGGCCAGATGGACCGCTGGAACATCGTAACCACCCTCAATTACCTGCCCCACGCGCAGGAAACCGCCATCGTGCTGGCCAAGATGGGCATCGACCCCCAAAAGGACGAAGCCAGCCGCAAGCGGGTGGAAAGCATGGTGGCGCTGGCGGACCTTACGCGCTCGGGCTTCATCGCGGGTGACATTTCCACCGTCATGTCGCCGCGCACGGTCATAAGCTGGGCAGAAAACTTCCGTATTTTCAACGATCTTGCCTTCGCCTTCCGCGTTACGTTCCTCAACAAGTGCGATGAGGCGGAGCGCCCCACGGTGGCGGAGTATTACCAGCGTTGCTTCAACGCCAGCCCGCTGGCGCCACGGGGCTGATGACAGGGCAGGCACGCATGCAAGAGAACCGGAAAAAGACTCCCCCCCCGCAGGCCGAGGACGAAGCCCGCAGCGCCGAGAGCTTCAAGCGCGCCACGGTTGGCGCCGTGCGGGCCGTGGGCGGGCAGGCGCAGACCGAGGTCTCGTTCCTCAATGGTCCCGTGCCTTCCGGCGTGTCGGTTACCGGTACCCATGTGCGCCTGCCCCACCCCTCGCGCCGCATGACCGAGGCGGAAATGACCCGCATGCGCGGTGCAGCCGATGCCGCCGCCCTGCGCCTGCGCCACCACAACGCGCCCCTGCATGAAAGTGCCCGCCCGCCCGCGGGTGAGGCGCGTGAAGTGTATGACATGCTCGAGCAGGCCCGGGTGGAAAGCTTGGGTGCGCGGCACATGGCCGGGGTGGCCGCAAATCTTGATGCCCGCCTGGCGCAGGAATGCGCCGATATGGGCCTTGACCGCCTGCCCAGCCACACAAAGCTGCCTACGCCCTTCGCGCTGGGCCTGCTGGCGCGCGAGAACATGTCTGGCCATCCGGTGCCGCAATCCATGCGCGCACTCATGGCGCGCTGGGCCGATGACCTGCCGCCCGCCGCCCGCCGCGCCCTTGATGAGATGGCGGCACGGCAGGACAGCCAGCAGGAATTCGCCCAGGCCGCGCGCAGGCTGCTCATGGCGTGTGATCTGCTCGAGCAGGAAACCACGCCCGAGGAAGAGGCGGATGACGGCACGAACGATGCCGAGGCTGCCAGCAGCGACGACGAGGAACCCTCTGACGACACCACCCCTGATGCCCAGGAGGACGGCCCGGAAGAGGATGACAGCAACCAGCCCATGCAGATGTCGCAGGGTACCGGCGCCAGCGATGACGAACCCGATGATGGCGAACAGGGTGGCTCGGCCAGCGGGTCGGAAGAAGCCGGTGGACCCGCCGAGGGTGACGCGGAGGAAGCGGAGCCGCAGCGCGGCTACCATGCCTTCACCACCGTTTTTGATGAGGAAATTGCGGCCGAGGACCTGTGCGACGCGGAAGAACTGTTCCGCCTGCGCCAGACGCTCGACCAGCAGCTTGTCAGCATGCAGGGCGTGGTGTCCAAGCTGGCCAACCGCCTGCAGCGCAAGCTCATGGCGCAGCAGACGCGTGCGTGGGAGTTCGACCTTGAGGAAGGCATGCTCGATGCCGGGCGGCTTTCGCGCATTGTGGTCAATCCCATGCTCTCGCTGTCCTACAAGCGCGAGCGTGATACGGATTTCCGCGATACGGTGGTAACGCTCCTGATCGACAATTCGGGCTCCATGCGTGGCCGCCCCATCTCGGTGGCCGCCATGTGCGGCGATATCCTGGCTCGTACGCTCGAACGCTGCGCGGTGAAGGTTGAAGTGCTCGGCTTTACCACCCGTGCCTGGAAAGGTGGCCGCAGCCGCGAGGAATGGGTGCAGGCGGGCAAGCCTGAAAATCCGGGTCGGCTGAATGACCTGCGCCATATCATCTACAAGGCGGCCGACATGCCGTGGCGGCGTGCGCGGCGCAACCTTGGCCTGATGCTGCGCGAGGGGCTGCTCAAGGAAAACATTGATGGCGAGGCCCTGCTCTGGGCCCAGCGCCGCCTTGCCGCCCGGCCTGAAGGCAGGCGTATCCTGATGGTGATCTCCGATGGCGCGCCGGTGGATGACAGCACGCTGTCGGCCAATCCCGGTTCCTACCTCGAGAACCACCTGCGCGAGGTGATCGCCCATATCGAGACGCGGACCACGACCGAACTGCTGGCCATTGGCATCGGGCATGACGTGACGCGCTATTACCGTCGCGCCGTGACCATTACCGACCCCGAGGAACTTGGTGGCACGATGATGAAAAAGCTGTCCGAACTGTTTGGCGAGGAATCAGCGCGGGGGCCGCGACGCAGCCGCTGAAGGCTTCCCGCTCCCCTGCCCCGCGCCATGTCATTGGCGCGGGGCTTTTTTTTAGACTGCGACCAGCCTGCGGTCGGCGAGTTCAAGCAGCGCGTCGAGCATGCGGTCAACATCCGCATTGGTGGTGCGGTGGTTGACGATGGCCGCCCGCACGGCCTTGTGGCCGTTGATGATGGTGGTGGACGGCGCGGCAATCCCGCTTTCATGCAGGTCTTTCACCACCTCGCCATTGAAGTGGTCCAGATCCTCCACGGGGGCGATGATGCGGAAGCACACGATGTTCAGGGTCACGGGAGCGAGCAGTTCCAGCCGGGGGTTGGCCTCCACCCGGGCGGCAAGGTGGCGGGCGATGGCGCAGCAGTTGGCGATCATGTCGCCCATGCCATCGGCGCCATAGGTGCCCAGCGTCATCCATACCTTCAGCGCCCTGAACCCGCGTGACAGGTCGGGGCCGAGATCGCAGTACCACGGGCCATTGGTGGCGAGGCCCCGGTCCTCACGCGCCAGATAGGCGCGGGACTGGGCAAAGGCATCAACCTGCGCGCCGGGGCGGCGGACGAGGATGCAGCCTGCATCGTACTGCACCTGCGCCCATTTATGGAAATCAAACGCCACGCTATCGGCGCGCTCCAGCCCGCGCAGCCCTGGCCGCAGCGTGTCGGACAGCATGGCCAGCGCGCCGAATGCGCCATCGACATGAAACCAGATGTCCTCACGCGCGGCGATGTCGGCCAGCGTGTTCAGGTCATCAATCGCGCCGGTATCGACCGTGCCAGCCGTGCCGATCACGATAAACGGCTCAAGCCCCGCCGCGCGGTCGCGCGCGATGGCCTGCTCGAGTGCGGGTAGGACCATGCGGTTGTGTTCATCCACCGGGATCACGCGCAGGCTGTCCGTGCCCAGTCCGGTCAGGTCGAATGCGCGCGAAATGCAGCCATGCGCGGTGGCGGCGGCGTAGCCCACCAGTTTGCGGCTGCGCACGCCCTCGGTCCGCATCTTCAGCCCATCGGGCACGGCGCGACTGGCGGTGATGACAGCAATCATGTTGGCCATTGATGAGCCGGTGACCAGCAGCCCCGTGGTTTCGGCCGGGAAGCCGCACATCTCGGCGCCCCAGCGGATCACCTCGCGCTCGACCTCGATGGGCGCATGGTCGCGGCCGCCGCAATTGGCGTTCAGCCCCCCCACCAGCAGTTCCGACAGCATGCCCACCGCCGTGCCGCCGCCATGCACCCAGCCCATGAAGCCGGGATGCACGTTGCCGGTGGAATAGGGTTCAACCAGTTCGCGAAAGCGGGCGTACAGTTCTTCCGGTGGGGTGGGCGCGTGTGGCAGGCCGGTGCGCAACTGCGCGCGCAGGGCGGTCGGCATGGGCTGCCACACCGGGCGCTCGCGCAGGGTGGAGAGGCGGTCCATCATGTCATCGACCATCTGGTGGCCCAAGGCCCGCAGCGCATCCCAGTTATCCGGGTCCAGTCCTGTCATCTCTCTCCACCATTTCGTGCGGTTGTCATGCCCGGCGGGCATTGTCGGCCTGCCTACATACCGGGCCGGGCCGCCATGCGCGAGGGGGAAGATGGGGTCAGTCCGCCTTCTCCGCGCCAAAACGCCGCGCCAGCGTGGCGCAGGCAAAAAGCTGGATCTGGTGGTAGATCATGAGCGGCAGCACGATCAGCCCGACCTCGGTGGGCGCAAACAGCACGCTGGCAATCGGCACGCCTGATGCCAGCGACTTCTTGGAACCACAGAACACGATGGCAATCCGGTCCGCCCGTGCAAAGCCGCCCATGCGCCCCACCAGCAGGGTCAGCCCCAGCACCAGCGCCAGCAATCCCGCATCGGCCAGCGCCACGCGGCCAAGCTGGCTTGCTGGCAGGCGGTGCCACAGCCCCTGGGTCACCGCCTCGCTGAAGGCGGTATAGACCACCACCAGAATCGACCCCCGATCGGAGAAGGAAAGCAGTTTTTTGTGCCGGTGCGCCCAGCCCCCGATCCAGGGCTGAAGCCCCTGCCCCGCAATGAAGGGCACGAGCAGTTGCCCCACGATGGGCATGATCCCCCCGCCGCCCCCGCTGGCATGGCGGCTGAACACGATGCCCACCAGCACGGGTGTTATGAAAATGCCCAGTATGTTGGACAGCGTTGCCGAACAGATGGCCGCCGCCACGTTGCCGCGCGCAATCGAGGTAAACGCGATGGAGGACTGCACGGTGGAGGGCAGGCAGCACAGGAACAGCATGCCCGTCCACATCGGGCCATCAAGCAGGCGTGGAAAGGCCGCATGCAGGCCCATGCCCAGCAGCGGAAACATGACGAACGTGCAGAGCAGGATGGCGAGATGGATGCGCCACCCGGTCACCCCCTCCACCACCGCCCGGCGCGACAGGCGCGCCCCCTGGAGGAAAAACATGTTCGCGATCATGATGATGGCGAGGATATTGAACACCCTCACCCCTATCCCCCGGCAGGGCAGCACGCTGGCCATGCCAACGGTAGCCAGCAGGCATACAAGAAAGGAATCAAGTCTGCGAAGCATGGTGAAGGCGGTAGCCTGATGCTATGGGAATGATGCGGAGATTATACCGGATTGCATCCGCTGCCTATTCACGCCACCTTGTGCTGCAAATGAAAAAAATATTCCTCACTACGGTCCTGGCCGCCCTGTCGTGCATGGGTGCGGCGCAGGCGACAGCCCTGCCCGGCACCTGCGCCAGCGCACAGCTTGCCAGTAGCCAGCCGCATGGCAGCAATACGCTTGCAGGCCATAACTACGACCTGGCTCTGGCGGGAAACGTGCGCCAGACCTTTCACGCGGGCGATATCGCAGCCAGCGGCACGGGGCTGGAGCCGCAGGCCCTGCGCGACATGGAGGACGTGGCCTCCCTCGTGCTGCTCGCCACCCTGACGGGCCACCACTCGCAGGGTTGCGCGCAGGATTATTTCGTCTCCGCCGCAACGCCCATCATGGACGGGCTGCGCGCGGGCCGCAGCTATGACCTGATCTGGCAGGACGGGCTGCTGAGCAGCGGGGAGACGAAGCTCTCCTTCCACCGCGCGCATCTGCACCTTGCCGGCGCCAAAGGCGACACCGCCCCCGCCACCATCACGCTTGATACGCAGGGCCTTGGCATAACCGGCTCGCACAACACGCTTCTGGTCAATGCCCTGCCGCAGCAGGCCACGGCCAATGCTTCCGTGCCCAGCGCATCGCTCGTATCGCTCGCCGCTGCCATTACCGGCCACCCGACCGAGACTGTCATGGTGCCGCTGCATGTCTCATCACTCACCGCCCAGCGCGGCGCCATGCAGATTACCGGCAATGGCGACGCCAGCCTGACGGGCAATACCGATGCGTCATCCGCCAATGGCCATATTCAGGTACAGAACCTTGATGCCGTGATCGATACCCTGCGCAACGCGGGCCAGACCCGTGCCAGTGCAGCCCTGGTCCTAGCCAAGCTGTTTGGCCATAAATCGGTCTCGGGGGGAACGGGGTGGGATGTCAGTTGGGAGGGTGGCGTCATGACCGTCAATCACATTCCGCTGCCCATTCGCTGAAGGGCCTATGGATCAGCAACCTGACAGGCCGTATTGGCCTGTCAGGTTTTTTTGTGAACAAACACGACGGGCACCGACTGAAAGAAGAGTCTGGTCGCGCCGCCTTTTTAAAGAAAGGCAGCATCCAGACCCGCCCTCAGGCCGAAACGCCCGCCTCCTCATGCACCATCCGTACCAGCGCGCCGAGCACCTTGCGGGCCTGTGTGATGCGCTGGGCGTTGGTCATCTCGCGTATGATTGCAAGCTTGTGGTCGGGCCGCAGGCGCACATTGGCTTCCTTCTGCCGGGCAATCCATGCCACCAGCCCTGCCGGGTTGGCGAAGGTGTTGCCCCGGAACTGGATGACCATGCCCTTGGGGCCTGCTTCGAGCCGTTCCACCCCGGCCTCGCGGCACAGGCGCTTGAGTGTCACCACGTCGAGCAGGTTGCGCACCTCATCGGGCAGCGTGCCGAAGCGGTCGACCAGTTCGGCTTCCATCGCCTCGACCTCGGCATCATTGGCCAGGGCGGCGATGCGACGGTACAGGCCAAGGCGCACCGGCAGGTCGGTCACGTAGCTGTCGGGTATGAGCACCGGCAGGCCAAGGATGATGTTGGGCGTCCAGTCCCGGTCCTGCAGCTTGCGCCGCCCCTTTTCGGTGCGCAGGTCGGCCACGGCATCCTCGAGCATCTGCTGGTAAAGCTCGATGCCCACTTCACGGATATGGCCTGACTGTTCATCGCCCAGCAGGTTGCCCGCCCCGCGCAGGTCAAGGTCGTGCGAGGCCAGCGTGAAGCCCGCGCCCAGCGTATCGAGCGTCTGCATGACTTCCAGCCGCTTCTGGGCGGCGGCCGAGAGCACATGCGTCTGCGGCCAGGTCAGGTAGGCATAGCCGCGCTGCTTGCCACGACCCACGCGCCCGCGCAGCTGGTAGAGCTGGCCCAGGCCAAACATGTCGGCGCGGTGGATGATGAGCGTGTTGACCGCAGGCATGTCCAGCCCGCTTTCCACGATATTGGTGGAGAGCAGGATGTCGTATTTGCCATCGCTGAACTCGGTCATTACCCGTTCCAGCTCGGTTGGTGTCAGGCGCCCATGGGCCTGCACCAGCCTGGCGTCGGGCACGATCTCGTGCAGGCGGGCGGCCATGCGGTCGAGATCCTCGATGCGCGGCACCACGCAGAACACCTGCCCGCCGCGGAAGCGCTCGCGCTGGATCGCCTCGCGGATCACCACGCTGTCGAACGGCATGATGAAGGTGCGCACCGCCAGCCGGTCGGTTGGCGGGGTTGCGATCAGGCTCATCTCGCGCACGCCGGTCAGGGCGAGTTGCAGCGTGCGTGGCAGCGGCGTGGCCGACAGCGTGAGCACATGCACGTCCTCGCGCAGGGCCTTGAGCTTTTCCTTGTGGGCCACGCCAAAATGTTGCTCTTCATCCACGATCAGCAGGCCAAGATCGGCGAATTTCACCGTCTTGGCCAGCAGGGCGTGGGTGCCGATGACGATATTGACCGTGCCATCGGTCAGGCCCTTGCGCACGGCAGTGGCCTCCTTGGCCGTAACCATGCGCGAAAGCTGCGCCACATTGACCGGCAGCCCGGCAAAGCGGGCCGAAAACGTGCGGTAGTGCTGGCGGGCCAGCAGCGTGGTCGGCACCACCACGGCCACCTGCGCGCCTGACATGGCGGCAACGAAGGCGGCGCGCAGCGCCACTTCGGTCTTGCCAAAGCCCACATCGCCACACACCAGCCGGTCCATCGGCTTGCCCGATGCCATGTCATCGAGCACGTCGGCGATGGCGCGGGACTGGTCCTCGGTCTCGATGAAGGGGAAGCGGGCGCAGAATTCATCCCACAACCCCTCTTCGGGCGTCAGGGCCGGGGCTTCACGCAGGGCGCGCGCGGCGGCAGTGCGGATGAGTTCGCCCGCCATGTCGCGGATGCGCTGCTTCATCTTCGCCTTGCGCGACTGCCACGACACGCCACCAAGCCTGTCGAGCGCCACATGCGCCTGGTCGGAGCCGAAGCGGCTGAGCAGTTCGATGTTCTCGACCGGCAGGAACAGCTTCTCGTTGCCGTCATAGATCAGGCGCAGGCAGTCATGTGGCGCGGTGCCCACGCCGATGGTTTCCAGCCCGTCATAGCGGCCAATGCCATAATCCTGATGGACGATCAGGTCGCCTTCCGCGATCTCGGAGGCTTCGGAGATGAACTGGTCCGCCTTCTTGCGCCGCCGGGGCGGGCGCGAGATCCGCTCGCCCAGCAGGTCCTGCTCGGAAATGAAGGCGAAGTTGTCGGCAACGAACCCGCGCTCCAGCCCCAGCGTCAGCAGCCCCACCGTGCCGGGCTTGAGCTTCTGCGCCTCTTTCCATGTGGCAAAGGTCTGCACCGGCAGGCGGTATTCGCGCAGCAGCACGCCAATGCGCTCGCACGAGCCGCGCGTCCAGGCCGTGACATAGGCCCGCCTGCCGGTCTGCGCCCATTCCTCAACCCGCGCATGGAGCATGGGGAAGACGTTCTCGCGCCCCTCGGTCACGGTCTTGGCAAACATCTGGCCCGGCCTGCCGCCTGCATCCATGCCCGGCGCGCCATCGGGCTGGGCGAAGGGCATGAACACCACGGCCTTTTTGCCCGCAATCATCGCATCCCAGCCCTTGCGGTCGAGATACATCAGGTGCGGCGGTAGCGGGCGGTAGGGCACCTCGCCTTCCCGCGTGGGCTGCTTGCGGGCGTCGTAGTGGTCGGCAATCATTTCCAGCCGGGTGGCCAGCACCTCCTCGGCCTGGTTGGCGAGCGAGATGGTGACGCCGGGCAGGTAGTCAACCAGCGTTTCCATCTGTTCATGGAACAGGGGCAGCCAGTGCTCCATGCCCGCATGCCGCCTGCCATCCGATATGTGCTGGTAGAGCGGGTCATTGGCGGCAGCCGGGCCAAACAGATCGCGCCAGCTTGTGCGAAAACGCGAAATGGAGGCGGGATCGAGGCTGAAATCAGCCACCGGGCGCATGGTCAGGCTGTCGATCTTCGCCGTCGAGCGCTGGGTGCCGGGGTCGAAGCGGCGGATGTTTTCCACCTCGTCGCCAAACAGGTCGAGGCGCACGGGCTCGGCCTCGCCTGCGGGAAAAATATCGAAAATGCCGCCACGGGTTGCGAACTCGCCCTGCTCCATCACCGTGTCGGTACGGTTGTAGCCATGGGCGATGAGCAGTTCCATCAGGAAAGGCGCATCAAGGCTTTCACCGGTCTTTATGGTGATCGACTGCCCGGCAAAGGCCGTGCGCGGGGCCACGCGCTGGATGGCGCCCATCACCGTGGTCAGCACGATGCGGGATGTGATCGCCTTTTCCAGCAGGCGGGTCAGGGTCGCCACCCGCTCCGCGATGATGGCGGGATTGGGCGATACGCGGTCATACGGCAGGCAGTCCCAGCCCGGAAAGCGGAGGATTTCCGCCTTGGGTGCGACAAAGGCCAACTGGTCTGCAATGCGCGCCATGGAGGCATCATCACGGCACACATGCAGCACGGGGCCTTTGTTCTCGCCCAGGCGGCGGGCGAGCAGAAAGGCGTCATACCCATCCGGCACGCCCCATACGGGAACGGGGGCGCCGGGTGCGAGCGAGAAACCTGCCGTATCGTTCATTTTCCGCCCCGGATCGCAGCAAGGCGGGCGGGATCGGTGGCATCGGCCATGATCTGCTGCATCATGGGCGTGTTGAGTTCGGGTGGCACCGGGCGGCGGCCGCTCAGCCAGTCGGCCAGGTCGGCGTCGGGCAGGTCCATTACCGTCTCGAGTGCGTCGAGTTCGGCCTCGGTCATGCCCTCGAGCCGGGGGGCGACGAACCCGCCAATCAGCACGTCGGTTTCATGCGTGCCGCGATGTGTTGCACGGTAATAGATCTTGCGCCGCCGTGTATCGAGACGGGAGAGATCAGGCGTTCTGGCTTCCATTGCGTTCCACCCCTGTATGGTTGTGTTTTGTTCCGTAACGCAGGTGTCCTATAGCCCTCATGCGGGCATATGTCAGCCCGCATGACAAGCATGCCACCCCGCAGGATGAACCGCCGCGTGTCCGATATCACCGCCCTCCCCGCCAGTTCCCTTCTTGCCCCGCTGCTTGCGGGGATTGAAAGCCTGAAGGGCATGAAACCGGCAACGGCGAAGCTTCTGGCACGGGTGGCCGGGGGCAGACGGGTGATCGACCTGCTGTTCCACCTGCCGGAATCGGTGGTGGACCGGCGCTACCGCCCGACCCTGCGCGAAGTGGAAACCGGGCGGGTGTGCACGCTGCTGGTCACGATCACGCGCGTGGTGCCGCCAGCGCCGGGCGGCGGGCGTGGCAGGCGGCCGTGGCGCGTGGTGGTGAGCGATGGCACGGCGGAGGCGGAACTGGTGTTCTTCTCCCCCCATCAGGTGCGCAGGCTTGAGGCCGGGCAGGATATTGCCGTGTCGGGCACGCTGGAGCGCTTTGGGGAGCGGCTGAGCATGGCGCATCCCGATTATCTGGTGCCGCAGGCCAGGCTTGCTGAAATTCCGCTGCTCGACCCGGTCTGGCCGCTGACGGCGGGGCTGTTTCCAAGTCAGGTGCGCAGCGCCATGCGGGCGGCGTTCGATGTGTTTCCCGCCCTGCCGGAATGGCAGGATGCCAGCGTGCTGGCGCAGCGCAAATGGCCCGGCTTCGAGCAGGCGCTGCGCACGCTGCACCGGCCATCTGACTTCCCCGACCTGATGGAGGGCGAGGCGCTGATCGGGGCATCCGAGCGGGCGCGGGCGCGGCTTGCATGTGATGACCTGCTGGCCCAGCAGGTTTCCATGGCGCAGGCGCGCAGGCTCAACCGCCTGCGGCCGGGGCGCAGCATCGTGAGTGATGGCAGCCTGCGCGCGGTGGCGCTGTCGCGCTTTGGCCATGAGCCCACCACGGCCCAGACCCGCACCCTGGCCGAGATCGATGCCGATCTTGCCGCCCCCCGGCAGATGACGCGCCTGTTGCAGGGCGATGTGGGGGCGGGCAAGACGCTGGTGGCGCTGCTGGCCATGCTCGGCGCGGTGGAGGCAGGCCATCAGGCGGCCCTTATGGCACCGACCGAAATTCTGGCCCGCCAGCATCTGGCCACCTTCACCAGACTTTCACCCGTGCCGGTGGCGTTCCTCAGCGGCAGCGTAAAAGGCAAGGCCCGGCGCGAGGCACTGGCCAGCATTGCCGATGGCACGGCCCGGCTGGTGATCGGCACGCATGCCCTGTTTCAGGAAAGCGTGGTGTTCGAGGATCTTGCCCTGGCGGTGATTGACGAGCAGCATCGTTTTGGCGTGGAGCAGCGCGCCATGCTGGGCGAGAAAGGCCGCCAGACCGACGTGCTGGTCATGACCGCCACCCCCATCCCCCGCTCGCTGCTGCTGACCCAGTGGGGCGACATGCTGGTCAGCCGGCTGGATGTAAAGCCCGCGGGCCGCAAGCCGGTGCGCACCTCGCTGCATGCCCTCTCCGCCATGGATGACCTGCTGGCGGGGCTGGAACGGGCGCTGGGGCGCGGGGCGCGAATCTTCTGGGTGTGCCCGCTGGTGAGCGAGAGCGAAACCGTTGACATTGCCGCAGCCGAGGCCCGCCACCATGCCCTGGCCGCCCATTTTGGGCCTGATGCCGTGGGGCTGGCGCACGGGCAGCAGGATATTACGCTGCGCGAGCAGGCCATTGCCGATTTTGCCGCCGGGCACACGCGCATCCTCGTCGCCACCACCGTGATCGAGGTCGGGGTGGATATTCCCGATGCCACGGTGATGGTGATCGAGCATGCCGAGCGCTTTGGCCTGGCGCAACTGCACCAGTTGCGTGGGCGCGTGGGGCGTGGGCAGGCGGAATCCTACTGCCTTCTGCTGCATGACAGCGCGCTCGGCCAGACCGCGCGGCGCAGGCTGGCGCTATTGCGCGAGACGGAAGATGGCTTTCTGATTGCCGATGAGGATTTCCGCCTGCGTGGCGGCGGCGACCTGACCGGCAGGCGCCAGTCCGGCCTGCCCGACCTGCGGCTGGCCAGCCCGCTGCATGTTGACATGCTGCTCAGGCTTGCCGCGCAGGATGCCCGCAGGCTGGTCGATACCCCGCCCGATAAGGCGTCCCCCGGCCTGCGCGGGCGCAGGCAGGCGGTCAGTTTGCTGCTTGAGCTGTTTGCGCGGGCGCAGGCTGTGCGGGCGATACGCGCGGGATAGCGGGGGGCTGGCACGCAGGTGGCTTGACGCCCAGGACCGCTGCCGCCTGCGCCATGTAGAACGTGGTGAACAGGTCCAGCGGTTCGGGCTCATGCTCCATGCGGGCCCGCAGCACCGCGCCTTCCCACCCGATCCAGAAATAGCGGGCGAGTTGCATGCAGGCGCGCTTCTGCGCGGAGGTGGCGCGCGTGCCAAAGCCTGTGAGCAGGCAGGCGTTCACGCGCTTTTCCCATCCATGCATGATGGTGAGCAGGAGGCCGTGGAACGAATCGGGCAGCATGTCGATTTCCTGCCCGAGATTGCCGATCAGGCAGCCCCGGCGAAAACCGTGATGATGCATGTTCGCGCGCACGTCATGCACGAAGTTGAGCAGGCGCTGCAGCGGGGCCGTATCCGGCTCCTGCAGCCACAGGTCCAGCCTGGCGTTGAAAGATCTGGCATAGTCCTCGATCAGGATCTGCCCGAAATCCTCCTTGCTGCTGAAGCAGTAATAGAAAGACCCCTTCGAGATGCCCGTGGCGTGCAGCACGTCATCCACGCAGGTGGCGGAAAAGCCTTTTTCCGTCAGTAATTCAACGCCTGCGCGGACCAGCATGGCGCGCGTGCCCTCGGGTGCGCGGGCGGTTTTTGGCGGTCGGCCCCGACCGCGCCGGGGGGGGGATGTATCGGGCATGGCGTTTTTTCTTATCTCGGCAAGGGGGGCTGGTGAATCATTGATCTGCTTCGATAATGTGCGACTGCGTCTAGAAATCAAGTATAATTGTGCATTTAATTTATATCTTTGCGTTCCCCCCTTTTTGCATTCCTGCCCCTCACAAACGGGTCAGGATGAAAATTCGTGTGGCAACCAAAGCCGGGAATATGCTTTGGTGTTGTTGATGCCGATGCGATTTATGCTAGGGTCACCGTAGGATGGAAAAAGTTTTCCTGTGCCGCCGCCGCCTAAACCCCGGCCCAAGGCCAGAGCAGACCAGTCTCCATCCTGCAAACGTGCTTTCATTCGGTGGTGTTCCACAACGGAACATCCGCCACCTAGACCTCGGGATTACGACCGTTGAGAAGTAACAGGACCGACCGCAGCTCCCGCTCCCCGCGCCGCGGCGGGTTTGACGATGATTTCATGTCGTCGCCTTCATTTGGTGATCGCGCGCCCGCGCCGCCGCCGCGCCGCTCCTTTGGTGGTGGAGGTGGTGGTCCCCAGATCGTCGCATCCGGGCCAGAGATCAGCGCCACCGTAAAGTGGTTCAATAGCGAAAAGGGCTTCGGCTTCGTTGAGCTGTCCGATGGTTCGGGTGACGTGTTTCTGCACGCCAATGCCCTGAACCCCACCGGGCATGCCACGGTTTCGCCGGGCACCACGCTGGTTGTACAGATCGGTCAGGGCCCCAAGGGCCGCCAGGTCGCCAGCGTCCTTTCCGTTGATGAAAGCACGGCACAGCCCGAGCGCCCCCGTGGCGGTGGCTTTGGCGCGGCACCCGGCGCGCGCGCCGGCTTCTCGCGCTCTGGCCGCCCCGCCCCTGACCTGTCGCACGCGCAGGACATGCGCGGCACGGTCAAGTGGTACAACGCGACCAAGGGCTTCGGCTTCATCACGCCCGAGAACGGCGGCAAGGACATTTTTGTCCATGCTTCCGCCCTTGAGCGTTCGGGCCTGTCCGGCCTGACGGAAGGCCAGACGGCAAACGTGCAGGTTGTTGAAGGCCAGAAAGGCCCCGAAGCCGCGGCCCTGTCGGTCGACTGAATACTTTCCCCTGCCCCACGCCAGCTTAAGGCTGGCGTGGTTGGGTGAATGAATAAAAAACAGGGCCATCCCGTAAGGGGCGGCCCTGTTTTTTTGTATCATTGTCAGGCGTGTTCAGCCTTGGTGCCGATGAGGCAGTGCGCAATGCGGGGCATATCAAAAACTTCTGATTTTTCTGTCAGTCCGTTTTTTAGTCTTCACGGCCCTTGTTGCGCAGCAGGCGGGCCTTGTCGCGGGCCCAGTCGCGATCGGCTATGGCGTGGCGCTTGTCTTCCTTCTTGCGGCCCTCGCCCACGCCCAGCGTCAGCTTGGCAAGGCCGCGGCTGTTGAAGTGAATGTCCAGCGGCACCAGGGTCACGCCGTTACGCGCGGTCTCACCGAGCAGCTTGTCCACCTGTTTCTTGTGCAGGAGCAGCTTGCGCGGGGCGCGTGGCTCGAAACGTGACAGCACGCCACCCTGATATTCTGGAATGTAGCTGTTGATCAGCCACAATTCCCCGTTGCGCTCACCGGCATAGGCCTCGTTGATGGTGGCGCGCCCCATGCGCAGGCTTTTGACTTCCGGCCCCTTGAGCACCAGACCCGCCTCCACCGTTTCAAGGATGGAGTAGTTGAAGCGGCCCTTGCGGTTCTGTGCGGCGATCCCGGTCGAGATCATGCCGCTGCCCTTGTTTTTGCTGGCCATGATTCAGTCCAGCAGCCCGACGGCATCGAGCGCCGCCTTCACTTTCGCCCGGCTGGCATCGGCCAGCGGCGCCAGAGGCAGGCGGCAGGTCTCGCCCATCAGCCCCAATACGCTTGCGGCGAACTTGACCGGCACGGGGTTGCTTTCACAGAACAGGGAGTCATGCAGCGGCAGCAGCCGGTCCTGCAGTTCCATTGCATCCATCACGTTGCCATCATTCCAGCTCTGCTGCACCTGCGCGCAGAGTGCCGGGGCGACATTGGCGGTAACGCTGATGCAGCCATCGCCACCAGCGGCGAGGAACGAGACCGCGGTGCCGTCCTCACCCGAGATCTGGTTGAACGGCTTTTTTACCGCGCGGCGCACGAGCAGCGGGCGTAGCAGGTCGCCCGTGGAATCCTTGACCCCGATGATGTTGGGGTGCAGCGCCAGCCGCGCCATGGTCTCGACCGAGATGTCGATGACCGAGCGGCCCGGAATATTGTACAGGATGACGGGGATGCTGATGGCATCGGCCACGGCCATGAAGTGGCGGTACACCCCTTCCTGCGTGGGCTTGTTGTAATAGGGGGTGACCACCAGCACGGCCGAGGCCCCGGCCTTTTGCGCCTGCTGGGCCATCTCCACTGCTTCGGCCGTGCTGTTGGAGCCGGCGCCTGCAATGACCGGCACGCGCCCGGCTGCGGATTTTATGGTGAATTCAACGACTGCAGCATGTTCATCATGCGTCAGGGTCGGGCTTTCGCCCGTGGTGCCGACGGGTATGAGTGCGGCAGCGCCCTGCTGGATCTGCCAGTCGATGAAGCGGCCCATGGACGGCAGGTCAAGCGACCCATCCGTATTCATGGGGGTAATAAGGGCGGTCATGGAACCCTTGAACATGGTTGTTTCCACCTGGATCCTGTGTCTTGGCTATGCGTGCGCCGGTTGGTTGTCCGGCACCATCGTTTTCGTGCGGCCTGCCCCGGCGCGGGCAGGCGGGGTATCATACAGGCAATGCGGCATGGGGGGCAAAACATGCCCGCCCTGCCCTTTACGCTCCCCGCCGGAAGGGAGATGCGGGATAGACGCCCAGAATTTCCTGGCGTTCCGAAAAGAATGAAAGCTCGCGCAGCGCTTCCGCCAGCGGGGGCGCTTCGGGGTGGCCCTCCACATCCATCAGGAACTGCGTGGCCGAGAACGAGCCCTCCAGCATGTAGCTTTCCAGCCGGGTCAGGTTCACGCCCGTCGTGGCCAGCCCGCCCAGCGCCTTGTACAGCGCGCCGGGCTGGTTGGTGATCCTGAACAGCAGCGTGGTCATGAAGTCGGGGCCTGGTGGCGGCAGCGTTTCGGGCCTGCGGGATGCGATGTAGAAGCGCGTGGTGTTGTGGGCGGCGTCCTCCACGTTGCGGCGCAGGATTTCAAGCCCGTTGAGTTCGGCTGCCAGTTCGGATGCCACGGCCACGTCTTCCCTGCGGCCCCAGTCGCGCACCATCTCGGCCGCACCGGCGGTATCGAACTCCACAACCGGCTCCAGCCCCAGCTCGGTTATCACGCCACGCACCTGCGCCATGGCGACCGGGTGGGTGTGCAGCCGCCTTGCATCGCCCAGCTTCGTGCCGGGAATGCCCAGCAGGCAATGCTCCACGCGCTGGAAATGTTCGCCCACGATGAACAGCCCCGCCTGCGGCAGCAGGGCGTGAATGTCGGGCACGCGGCCCGCAAGGCTGTTCTCGCAGGCCAGCATGGCCAGTTCGGCCTGCCCGTCATGTACGGCGGCAATGGTCTGGGCAAAGGTCTGGCACGGCAGCGTGGCCCAGCCGGGCCGGGCGGTGCGGCAGGCCAGGTCGGAATAGGCGCCGGGTCGGCCCTGAAAGGCAATGATGCGTTCTGCACTCATGTGACGGCTCCCGGCATTAGGCGCGCGCGTTCAAGATCGGCGGGGGTGTCAACGCCAAAGGGTGCTGCGGGCACGCGGGTGCAGCCAATGGTCATGCCAGCCTCGAGCGCGCGGAGCTGTTCAAGCTTTTCGCGCTGTTCCAGCGCGCTTTCGGGCAGGCTGACAAAACGGGCGAGTGCCGCGCGACGATAGGCATACAGCCCCACATGGTGCCATAGCGGCCCCTGCCCCCATGGTATGGGCATGCGTGAAAAATACAGCGCGCGCGCCACGGCATCCGGCCTGTCGCTGCCAAAGGCGCAGGCCACTTTCACCACCGAGGCCGCTTTTGCTTCCGCCTCATCGCGCACGGGGGCCACGAGGGTTGCGATATCGACCGCGCTGTCAGCTAGCGGGCGCAGCACGGCGCGCAGGCAGTCAGGGTCGATGCCCGGCAGGTCGCCCTGCAGGTTGATGATCGTGTCATGCCTGCCCGTGGGGTCAAGCGCGCCGAGCGCCTGCCAGATGCGGTCCGAGCCGGAAGGCAGGTCCGGGTCGGTCAGGATGGCGGTGCCGCCCGCGTGTTCCACCACATCGGCAATCGCGCGGTCGGCGGTGGCGACGGCAACCGGGCCGATGCAGGCAGCCTGCGCGCGCTTGAGCACATGCACGATCATGGGGCGGCCCGCGATATCGGCAAGCGGTTTGCCCGGCAGACGGGTCGAGGCCATCCGGGCCGGAATCAGGACAATAGGGTTCATGGGGTCTGGGTCTGGGCCATCCGTAATCTGTCGCGGCGGCATGGGCCGCCCGCCGCCCGTGCATGCTTCACACAGGGCGCGCGGCAGTCTAGGTAAGGAGCGGTTTACATGCAACCGTGGGAAGGACGCCCGACTTCATGGATAGTACACGCCTTAACCAGATCGGGGTTGCCTGCCTCATTGCCGTGGGAGTGCTCGGCGCAAGCTGGGGCATTGCCCACACGGCCGTGCCCGAACCCCTGCCCGTGAAGGCTGGCGTGGCCATACCGCACCCGGCGGCTCCTGCGCCGGGCACTTCCATTGATGATCTGGTTGCCAAAGCCAGCGTGGAAAAGGGCCATGCCCTGGCCGACAGGCAGTGCGCCATGTGCCACAGCATGGCGCCAAATGGTCCCTCCATCATCGGGCCGGGCCTGTTTGGCGTGTTCGGCACGCATGTGGGCGATATTCCCGGCTATGACTTCTCGGACGCGCTCAAGGCGCACAAGGACGAGACCTGGACCAACGCCACCCTTTCCGCCTGGCTCAAGGGCCCTGCCGATTACGCACCAGGCACCAAGATGTCCTTCCCCGGCATCGCCTCGGAAACCGACCGCGCGGATGTGATCGCCTATCTGCGCTCGCTCAGGCCGGAGACACCCTGATGAGCGCCCTGCCCGCCGGGTTCCCGCGTGATGCGGTGCTTGAAGCCGCCCTTGCCGCCGCCGATGTGGCCCGCAGCGTGGTGCTGCCCTTCTTCCGCCGTGGGGTCATGGCGGATGACAAGGCCGATGCCAGCCCCGTCACCATTGCCGACCGCACGGCGGAGCGCGCGATTCGGGCGGTCCTGTCCGAGCGCCTGCCCGGTTTTGGCATCATGGGCGAGGAATTCGGCCTTGAAGGGGGTGAGAGCCCGTATCGCTGGGTCATCGACCCGATCGATGGTACCCGTGCCTTCCTGACCGGCCGGCCCACCTTCGGCACGCTCATCGCGCTGCTGCACAACGATGTGCCTGTGCTTGGCATCATCGACCAGCCGGTTACGGGCGAGTGCTGGATTGGCCTGCGGGGCGAGGCGACGCGCTTCCTGTCCACCCTGCCCGGCACGCCGCGCACGCGGGCCTGCGCCGATGTAAGGCAGGCCGAACTGTCCTGCACGGCGCCTGAAATCCTTGATGCCCCGCACCGTCCCGGTTTTCACGCACTGGCGGCGGCAGCCCGGCGCACAAGCTGGGGCGGCGACTGCTACGCCTACGGCCTGCTCGCACTCGGGCAGATCGACATCATTGCCGAATGCACCATGAAGATATGGGACTGGGCCGCCCTCGTGCCGGTTGTGCAAGGTGCTGGCGGCTCCATGACCGACTGGGCGGGCCAGCCCCTGCGCGCCGATGGCGATGGCACGGTGCTTGCACTGGGTGATGCTGGCCTCCTGCCGCATGTGAGCGGCCTGCTCGTGCCGGGGGCGCATGCGGGCTGAGGGCACGAATTCATCTTTCCCCCTAGCGATGGCGCGGCCAATCGGATAGGGACGACCTACCTTCTTGACCGTATCAGAGCGGGAGCACGCGACATGACCAGCCCATCCACCGGCCACCTTTCCCTTCCCAAGGACAAGATCCGCATCCTGCTGCTTGAGGGCATTCATGACAGTGCCGTCAACCTGCTGAAGGAAAACGGATACGAGAACGTCACTCGCCTCAAGACGGCGCTGGAAGGCGAGGCCCTGCAGAAGGCGCTGGAAGGCGTGCATATCGTGGGCATCCGCTCGCGCACGCAGCTCACGCGCGAGGTGATCGAGAAGGCCGACCGCCTGATCGCCATCGGCTGCTTCTGCATCGGCACCAACCAGGTCGATCTCGACGCCGCGCGTGAGGCTGGCATTCCCGTATTCAACGCGCCTTACAGCAACACCCGCTCGGTGGCCGAACTGGTCATGGGCGAGATCGTGATGCTGATGCGCCGCATCTTCCCCAAGTCGCAGGAATGCAATGCGGGCATCTGGAAAAAGTCCGCCACCAATAGCTGGGAAGTGCGCGGCAAGACGCTGGGCATCGTGGGCTATGGCTCGATTGGCTCGCAGCTTTCCGTGCTGGCTGAAGCATTTGGCATGCGCGTGTTCTATTATGACGTGATCGACAAGCTGGTGCATGGCAACGCAACGCCGGTCGATACGCTCGAAACCCTGCTGGCCCAGAGCGACGTGGTCAGCCTGCATGTGCCCCAGACCCCCGAGACCGCTGGCATGATGGGCGAGGCGCAGATCCGCGCGATGAAGAAGGGCTCCTTCCTCATCAACAACGCGCGCGGCAACGTGGTGGACCTCGATGCACTGGCGGCAGCCCTGAAGGATGGCCACCTGCTTGGTGCGGCCATCGACGTGTTCCCCAAGGAGCCCAAGCAGGCGGGCGAGCCGCTTGAAACCCCGCTGCGCGGGCTGGATAACGTGATCCTGACGCCGCATATCGGTGGTTCCACGGCGGAAGCGCAGGAGCGCATTGGCGTGGAAGTGGCCCGTAAGCTGGTGGAATACTCCGATATCGGCTCCACGCTGGGTGCTGTGAACTTCCCTACCGTGCAGTTGCCCGAAAACCCGCACGGCACGCGCTTCATGCATGTGCACCGCAACGTGCCGGGCATCATGCTGCAGATCAACGAGATTTTCTCCCGTGAGTCCTGCAACGTTACCGCGCAGTACCTGCAGACGGCGGGCGAACTGGGCTACGTGGTGGTCGAGGCCGATACCGGGCGCGATGTGGAAAAGGACAACCGCATCCTTGACCGCCTGCGCGAACTCAAGGGCACGCTGCGCGCCCGCCTGCTGTACAAGCAGCAGTAAGAGAGCGTTTGAAATAAACAAAAAATAAAAGTTTCCGGGTGCCGCCTTTGTGAAAAAAGCGCCGCCAGAAACGCCCTGATAATTGCAGGTTGAAGGGAGCATGCCAGACGGCAGGCTCCCTTTTTTCATAAGGGCGGCATGAGATCAGGGAAGCTGGACGAGGCGGCTCTTGGTTTCCTCATCGCCGGGCCTGATTTCAACGCTGCCTTTTGCGCAGAGCGGGTAAGCCTTCACCACCGGCTCGATCAGGCGGAAGATGGCCTCGGCATCGGGTCCGTAAAGAAAGATCTGTGCGGCTTCAGGGCCGAATTCATGGCCGTCGAGTACGCCTGCGTCGCCAAGCACGTCCTCTATTTCGTCTTCAAGGGTGCTGAGGTCATATTCTTCATAGACCTCCGGCGGCAGGTCATTATTGCTCAGCGTAATAATGACGGCCTGCGTGTTGGAAGACATCGTATTATCCTGCCCCGTGTTCAAATGAATATATACAGCATTGAACAATATGGTGGCAGGCAAGGACAGGCCTCTTCCCCCGGCAACCTTATGGCACGGTCAGGAACGTGGCCGGTTCGCTCCGGCGCAGGCGCGCCTGGCGGCTGGTATCGGTCTCGAGCAGGCAGGCCATGAGCAGCGCGATCACCTACCCTATTCCGGTCATGCCCAGGGTGCAGTTCACCACCGCCACCACCGCCGCGTTATGCACCCTGCGGCGGCATGCGATGAAGGTGGGCAGCAGGAACAGCACCGTGCCGCAGGCCAGCACCAGCACGGCGCCGACAAGCAGGGTCGAGCCGATCTCCAGCCCGGTGCCCTGTATGGACTGCCAGCCACGGTAGACCTCATAGGTGGAGGGAACATGGATATTCATCACGCTTCATGCTAACCCTAAAGGCAGGCGTGCCGCCATATTGCATGGCACGTTGGAAACTGGCATGCAGCCCTTGTATGCTGAATGGCTTTGTATTTGTCAGGGTTTGCTACAGTGCACGGTTATGTGGACCCGCAGGGGGTAACCTGTGATCTGGGGTGATTTCCAAGCGGTCATCCAGCTATCGGCTGGGCTGAACGTGGCCATTCTCAGCTTTGTCGATATCAGCCTGCCCGCCATAAAGGAACGCAGGCGCGTCTTCGCCAAGGCCCGGCAGGAGCTCGAACTGCACCGCAGCGGCACCGACCACCAGCATCCCGATGATGCGGAGGACTATGCCGCCGCCGTGCAGGAAATGGACCGCAAGCTGTTCATGTTATGGCAGGAATCCTCCACCTTCATTCGCGAGGAGGAATCCCTCATCCGCTCCACCGGCGTGCTCGGCGTGTTCGGCGCCGTGCTGAGCCTCGGCCTGTTATGGTATTCGGCGGTGCATTATAGCGGGGTGATCTCGCTTATGGGGCAGGTGCTGATCATCCTGTCCTTCTGTTCGCTGCTTGGCGCGTTCCTGATCAACTTCATGACTGCCTCTCAGGCGGGTGTGTTTACCAAGAAATGCAATTCCATCCGTGAGGAGATGCACAAGCGCCTGTAAGAGCATGATGGCGCTTTTCCTACCCTGTCTGCGCCCCTCGCTTCATGCGCCACGCGATGCGGCTGCCGTGGAGCACGAAGACCGCTACCAGTCCGATGCCAATGCCGTACCACAGGCCCTGCACGCCCATGCCCTGGTCAAAGGCAAGGAATATGCCAGCGGGAAAGCCAAGCCCCCAGTAGCCGATAACGGCCAGCACCATGGGGATGGTGGTATCACCCTGCCCGCGCAGGATGCCCGTGGCGATGGCCTGCAGGGCGTCAGGCACCTGAAAGGCCGCGCCGATCAGCAGGAGCGTGAGTGCCAGATGCACCGCCTGCGCATTTTCCGGCAGGGCCGCATCCAGATAGAAGCCGATGATGGTCTGCCGCCCCAGCGCCAGGATGAGCGTGGTCACGCAGGCCACCCCCATGCCCAGTACCATGCCCGCACCGGCGGCACGGCGGACCATGGTGGGGTCGTTGCGGCCTGTCCAGTAGCCCACGCGTATGTTGCTGGCCTGAGCCATGGCCAGGTACAGCACGAAGCACTGCATGCCGATGCCAAGCATGATCTGGAATGCCGCAAGCCCCGCATTGCCCAGTCGGGCGGCCTCGAAGCTGTTGGCCTGGAACAGCGTGACCTCCGCCATCGCGGCGGCCAGCATGGGCAGGCCGGTGCGCAGCAGGGCGCCCGTATGCTTCCAGTCATGCATGCGCGGGCGCAGCGCCGTGCGCAGTTCGGGCCTGCGCGCCATGAAGGCCAGCATGATGAGGGGCATGCACCACAGGGTGATGACGGTCGCTATTGCCGAGCCATGCAGCCCCAGCGCGGGCAGGCCAAGCCAGCCATGAATGAGCGCTGCGTTCAGCACGCCGTTCACTACCGTAATGCACGGCATCACCCGCATGAGAATGCCCTGCGCGCCCATGACCGGCAGCGCCGTGGTCAGCACGCCCTGCCCGAGCAGCGCAGGCGGCACCGCCCACATCAGGATATGCACGAAACCGGTTACCGGCGCGCGGATGGCCTCGGGCTCGTGCAGCCATGCCAGAAGCCGGTCGATATGGTACAGGCAGAACAATTCCGGCCCGCACAGCGCGATGGCCACCACGAGCATGGAGGTGATGGTGGTGCCAAGGCTTGCATGGTCCTGCCGCCCGCGCGCCTGCGAGAGCAGGATGCCGCCCGCCTCGATCATGGCGGCAAGGATGGCATTGAGCGTGAAGAACGTGCCCGTGGCCAGCCCGCCAATGGCCAGGGCTGCCGCCCCAAGGCTGCCGAGCAGCACGTCATCGGTCAGCCCCATCAGCATCTGGGCGAACTGTGACAGGCCCATTGGTCCGGCAATGGCAAGGATGGAACGGAATTCCGCCCCGAAGGATGTGGTTGGACGCGTCATGAACCCCCTGCTTCACCCATGGCCCCGCCAGAGCATGATCGTGTGCGGCACGCGGTATGGTGCTTGGGGTGGGGTTTATACGAGCCGATAGCGCACGGCCAGCAGCCATGAGGCGCAAATGCCTGTCGTAATGTATTTTTTATATGGCGGCCCCGCCACGGCCAACAGTAAGGAGGGGGCATGAAGTGCGATGACAGCCTGCCTCAGTCATGGCCCGTGGTGCCGCTAGGCGCGCTGGTTGAATGCCTTGATGCACGCCGCGTGCCCCTTAACCGCGCGCAGCGCGCACAACGTCCGGGGCGGGTGCCCTATCATGGGGCCAGTGGCGTGACCGGGCATGTCGATCAGGCGCTGTTTGATGGCGCGCTCGTGCTGCTGGGCGAGGACGGCGCGCCGTTTGCCGACCCCACGCGTGATGTCGCGTTCTTTCATGAAGGGCCGCTATGGGCGGGCAACCATGTGCATGTGCTGCGCCCGCGCGCGGGCGTGGATGGCCGCTTCGTGGCGCATGCCCTCAATACCCTGTCCTACGGCCCGCATGTGGAAGGCGCCACCCGTGCCAAGCTGACGCGCGCGCGCATGAACAGCCTGCCTGTTCCCTGCCCTTCCCTTGCCTGCCAGCGCCTTGTGGCCAACCGGCTGGAAGAGTGCGTGCGTCGCATTGACGGGCAATTGCGTGTGCTCGACGGGCTTGATGAACTGGCGCGCGAGCAGGTCCGGGCCATCATCACGCAGGCCACGGCAGCATATGGCACGCGGCGGCTGGTAGGGCATGTGTTTGACATTATTGGCGGTGGCACGCCCGCCACGACCCAGCCTGCCTACTGGGGCGATGATGTAACGTGGCTGACGCCAGCGGACCTGCCCTCCGGTGCGCCTGACCGGGTCACGCGCGGGCAGCGCGGCCTCTCGGCGGCGGGACTGGCGGCATGCCGGGCCATCATGGTGCCTTCGGGGGCGCTTGTGGTGTCAACCCGCGCCCCTGTGGGCCGGGTGGGGCTGGGGTGTGGTCCGCTTGCCGTCAGCCAGGGGTGCAAGGCTCTGGTGCCGCGCGGGCATGCGGTGGACCAGCGCTACGCGGCGCTGGCGTTATGGGCGGCCGGGCCGGAACTGCGCCGCCGCGCGGGGGGCAGCGTCTTCCCCGAGGTGGATACGCTCACGCTGGCCTCGCTGGAACTGGTCCTGCCGCCGCTGGCAAGCCAGCGCAGGGTGGCGCAGGCGGTGTGGGCACAACTGGAGCAGGTTACGGCACAGGCTGATGAACGGGTGCGACTGAGGGGCCTGCTGCATGAATACCGCATCGCCGTTCGGCAGGCGGCGATGGGGGCAGGCTCCCGCTCCCCTGCATGAAGGCACCCAAGAACCGCCCCTTGCCCCACGGGTAGCCCGGGCATGCTGCGTCCGGGCTGGAAAGGGAAACGGGCGGGTCATGGACCAGCCTGCGCCTGCGTGGGCAAGATGGATGGTGTCTTTTTGTAAACCACACCTTTACCCTGTGCTGCCATGACCAAAAGGGTGCAGGCCCTCTGCCACGACGCGTGGCTTGTCTGTCATTGCGTTTTATTGCAGCTTTTCATGAACCCCAGCAGGATAGAGCACACCATATGGAAGAAAACCGGAGCCGGACCCAGTATATCGGCACCTTCATATTCGTCTGTGCGGTCCTGCTGTTTTCCGCATGGATCGAACAGTCATTCCTGTTTGCCTTCGTGTGGGGGGGCATCCTCACCATCACCACCTTTCCGCTCTATACCCGGCTTGTGGGGCGTGGCATGGGCTGTGGGGTGGCGGCAGGGCTGATTGCTACGGCCATCTTCGCGCTGCTGGCCGTGCCCATGATCGCCATGGCCGTGCGGGCGGGGCTGGAGCTTCCCTCGCTCATGGCGTGGGGGCGCAGCGCATTGCATGATGGCATTCCCGTCTCGCCGCAGGTCAATGAAATCCCGCGCATTGGCCCGAGGCTGGCCGGGCTGTGGCAACGGTACCTGTCCGACCCTGATGAACTGCGGCACTGGACCGGGGTTGTGTCGCGCATGGTGGCGACCGGCGATGGCCGCGAACTGCCGCACCGCCTGATGGAAATGACCGAAACCTTCGTCATCGCCACGCTGTCGGTCTATTTCTACCTCCATGCCTCACGGACGCTCATTGCCGATATCCGCGCGGTCGGGCAGCATTTTCTGGGCGAGCGCGCGCGTGACGTGATCCGCAACACCGTGGGCGCGGTGCGCGGCACGGTGGCGGGGCTGGTGCTGGTGGGGCTGGGCCAGGGCGTGCTGGTGGGCATTGGCTACTTCATTGCAGGCACCCCCCACCCCGCCCTGCTCACGCTGGTGACGGCAGTGGTCAGTGTCATCCCGTTCTGTGGTCCGATCCTGCTCTGCGTGACCACGCTCATGACCTTTGCCGCCAATGGCGTGATGCAGGCGGTGATTGTGGGTGTGATCGGCACCATTGCCTATGGTGCGGGCGACCACTTCGTGCGCCCCAAGCTGATCAGCGGCAGCACCAGCATTCCCTTCCTTGCGGTGCTGACGGCCATTTTAGGGGGGCTGCATGTGTTTGGCCTGCTCGGGCTGTTCATCGGGCCTGCGGTCATTGCCGTTGCCCTGTCGCTGTGGCGCACGGCGGCGGCGGAAGAACGCGCCCGTTAACCGGCCCATGACCGCGCCCCTGCTGTCAGCCACGGCCATATGGCGCATCGCAGGCCAGTTGCGTCGCGTGTTGCAACCGGTTGAATATGGGCCAGCCATACTGGCCTTTACCGTGTTGCGGCGGCTTGAGCAGGCGCGGTCGCCCGCGCGGGGCGACCTTGCGGCCATTGCCTGCGCGGCCGACCCGCTCAGGGTGCTGGCGGGGCAGCTTGCGCGCCTGCCAGCCGCCATGCGCGACATCATGGCGCAGCTTGAGGTCGAGCGGCTGGCGCGCAAGCTGGCGGCGGTTGACATGCTCGGCCCGCTGGCCGCGCATTTCGCAGCCCTAGACCTCTCGCCTGCCCTGTATGGCAGCGAAGCCATGGCCCGGCTGTTTGAGGTACTGGTGAGCCATTTCACCACCACGCAGGGTACCGGCACGCATTACACGCCGCCGGAGGTTACGGACCTGATGGTCGATCTCGTCTGCGCCGCGGATCGGCCTGGCCCTCCTCTCGCGCTTTATGACCCGGCCGCCGGTACCGGCGCCCTGCTCGGTCGCGCGGCTGACCGGCTGCACGCACGCGGGGTCATGGCGGATCTGTACGGGCAGGAGCTTAACCGGCAGTCCTGCGCCCTGGCGCGTGCCGACCTGCTGCTGCGCGGGTTCAGGCCCCGGCAGGTGGTGCAGGGCGATACGCTGCTGGCCGATGGCCATGCCCGGCAGCGTTTTGGCCGCATGCTGGCCAATCCGCCCTTCGGGCTGGACTGGCGTGGCATTCGCGCGTCCATACAGGCGGAGCATGCGCTGGGCGCGCGGGGGCGCTTCGGGCCGGGCCTGCCGCGCGTGTCGGATGGATCGATGCTGTTCATGCTACACCTGCTGGCCAAGATGCGCGCGCCCCGCCACGGCGGCAGCCGGATTGGCGTGGTGACGCATGGCGCCGCCCTGAATGGTGGCGGGGTGGAGAGCGGCGAGTCCGCCATTCGCCGCTACCTTGTCGAGCATGACCTGATCGATACGGTCATTGCCCTGCCGCAGGATATGTTCATCAATACCGGCATCGGCACTTATGTGTGGGTGCTGGATAACAGCAAGCCTGCTGGCCGCCGCGGTCTGGTCAGCCTGATCAATGCGGTGCCGCTATGGCGGCGATGCAGCCGCAGCCATGGCGAGAAACGGCGCGAGATGACGCAGGCCCAAGTGGCTGCTGTCGTGCAGGCAGCCCTTGATGGCGCGGTGCTGGACCTCGAGGTGCGCGACGGCCCGGATGGCGCGCCTGCTTCATGGCGTCTTACGCCCCCCGAAGCGGACGTGCCGCAGGGGCGACGCGCCGGTTTTTCACGCCAGTTACCGGCGCGGGAATTTTTATATCGCAGCCTGAGCGTGACCTGTGCGGATCACGCGGGCGCACCCACCCGCACGGCGTTCACCACCAGCATGGAAACCGACCCGCAGGACTGGTTTGACCGCCTGATCGCCCCCCATGACCCCACCGCCCGGCTGGACGCGACGCGGGCGGCCATTGGCTGCGCCATTTCATTTGCCCGGTATTTCGACACATCCGTGCCCTGTCGCGCCCTGCCTGAAATCGAGGCCGATCTGCGCGCCGCCATGGCCCGGCTGGCGGCCCTCATGCCCTGATTGACAGGCCCTTGCGCTCATTCTCCTCCAGGCAGGACAGGAAATCCGCAATCGTGCGCATGTCCGCCAGATGGTCGAGCACGTAATAGGCGAAGGCCAGCGCGCCTGCGCGGCAGGTGGCGCGCAGGCGGGGATCGGTAATGCTGTCGAAATCCGCCGTATGGGCGTAGCCTATGAGGCGGCGGATAATCTCGATGGCGGCAAAGCCGATGGTGTCGCCCATCACCTCATCCATGAAAGCCTGCTGCGCCACATGGGCCGCCGGACCATAGGCTAGCGGGCGCAGGGTGCCGGGCGGCGGGGCGTCATCGGCGTTCCACAGCGCCGTGAACTGCGCGTGAAAGCTGCGCCAGAAGCCGTCAATATCGCGCAGCACCGCCTGCCGGGCCGCAAGGTCGGGTGTTGCAAAGAAATGCAGCACGAGGTTGCCCACGAACATGCCGCAGTCAAACCCGATGGGACCATATAGCGCGAACTCGCCATCGATTACCCGCGTATCATCCGCCGTGCTCATGATCGAGCCTGTATGCAGGTCGCCATGCAGCAGCGCCTGTGGTTGCGACAGGAAGCGCCGCCGCAGGTTTTCAACCGCCAGGAGCGTTGCGGCACTGGTGCGGATGTCGAGCACGATGGGGCTCAGGGCCGAGTCATGCCAATGATTGCGCGGGTGGTCGCGGTACGGGTCGTCAAACACCAAGTCGAGCGTGATGCGGGTCAGGGCCTGGTTGGCGGCAAAAAGGCGGCGGGCGTCAAACACATCCTCGAACGGGCGGGCGAGCAGCGAGGTGCCAAAACAGGCCCGGGCCACGAACATGCCAATGCGCGGCGCCACCTCCGGCCAGTCCGCGCCCTGCATCAGCGCCGTGCGCAGCACGGTGTGGCCGGACAGGCTCTCGACCACCAGCACGTAAAGTACCGGGTCGAAATGCAGGTATTCGGTGGTCAGCCCCCCCACCAGCGGACCGATGGCACAAAGCCATGCAGCCTCGAAATGCGTGCGGTCGAGCGGCATCTTCCAGCTCGGGTCCACGCGCACATGGGGTAGCGACTGCTTGAGGCACACCTCGCCCGCAGGCCCGGTGATGAGAAACACGTTGTTGAGGTTGCCGTCACTGACCTCACGCACCTGCCACTGTTCGGCCAGGCCGCCAAGGCGGGTGGCAATGGCGGGCAGACCGGCAAGGAATGCGCGGATGCCGCCTGCATCAAGTGTGCGGTAGCTGGTCTGGTCCATATGACTTGCCCCTGCCCTGCGTAATGGTCGTGCCCTGTATGTGGCCCGGCCGCAGGGTCGCGCGCAGGGCGGGGTTATGCAACGCTTTTTTGTAATTGCGTTGCGGCCTGTCACGCAGTAACCCGTGAGGGGTATTATATAGTGCAGAACAGGAAGACGGACATGCCCATCAAAGACCCCAAGGTTATCGAGCACCTGAACACGCAGCTGACCAACGAACTGACGGCAATCAACCAGTATTACCTGCATGCCCGCACGCTGCGCCACTGGGGCGTGACCCTGCTGGGCAAGAAGGAATACGAGGAATCCATCGAGGAGATGAAGCACGCCGACTGGCTGATCGAGCGTATCCTCTATCTCGGTGGCCTGCCCAACGTGCAGCGCTACAATACCATTCTCGTGGGCCAGGACGTTGAGGAAATCCTCAAATGCGACCTGAAGCTGGAAGAAAAGGCGATTGGCGACCTGCGTGAAGGCATCGCCTATTGCGAGAGCGTGCGTGACTACGTATCGCGCGACCTGCTGCTGCGCATCCTGGTGAACGAGGAAGAGCACGAGGACTTCCTCGACCGCCAGTTCGACCTCATCAGGCAGCTTGGCCTGCCGCAATACATCAAGCTCAACTCCGCCCCTGCCCCCGATCAGGAATAATCCCGCCACGATGCGGGTCCACCGGCTGCTCATGGCCGGTGGCGGGCGGCGCGCCTTCCTGCCAGGCAAGGATGTCGAGCAGGTCGAGGAAAGCATTTTCCATGAACCGGCGCGCCTGTCGGATCGATACGATGGGTGGCATTCCTGTCATCCTGCCCTGCCGGGGCCGCACGATCGTGTGGCCCCTTTGGTGTTTTTATAGCCCGCCCGTCTGCACGCTCGCGGCAGGGCTGGGCCACATGACCTGTGCGCGCCCCATGTCACCGTGGTGCCAGCGCATGGCCGCAAGGCAGCCCGCGCCCACGGGCTGGGCCTGGGCTGCATGGGGCTGGGGTGTGGGTTGCGCCGTAACGGCCTTCATCTGGCGCGGGGTTGCTACGGGCACCCGGTTGGAGGCCGCCAGCATGTTGCCCCGCCGGGGCAGCCAGTACCCCGCCCCTGCAAGGCACGCGCCGAGTTGCGTAATGGCGGCGGCAAAGGGCGAAAGCACATGATGGTGAACGAAGACGGGCCGGAGCATGCGCCGCACCTCGCCCTCGCGCCCTTCCTGTGCGGCGGTGGCGGCGAGCAGAAAGCGGTTTTCCGTGCCGGTCAGGTGCGTGGCCGAGCAGATCGCTACATCCACCGGCGCGCGCTGGTAGGCACGCAGGCGGTTCATGGCCATGTGGAACGCCTCGATCACGACGGCAAAATCAGCCCGGAAGCACGGTAGCGCCAGCCCGGGCGCGGCGCGCGTGGCATCACCCTGCCCGCTCAGGCGGCGCACGCACCAGACCAGCAGGCGTTCGCTTGATGAAAGATCATTCATGAAAACTGTGGTGTTGGTCATCATCCGCTCGGGCCATGGCGTGACCCGCTCCCTGAATGTGTTCGTGAGACCTTATTAATGAGAAAGATTATCATTTGCAATTAAAATCGACAGCCTGAACCGCTTATCCCTACTGGACCGGGCCGGTCTGTATGCATTATGCTATGAGGTGATGAAAGAGCCGACTTTTCCCGATTCCCCCCTGGCCGACCTGTGCCGTGAACGCGGCCTGAAACTGACGGGCCAGCGCAGGACGATTGCCTTCGTCCTGTCGGACAGTGATGACCACCCGGATGTGGAGGAACTGTACCGCCGCGCGGTGGAAGTCGATCCGCGCATTTCCATCGCCACGGTGTATCGTACCGTGCGCCTGTTCGAGGAAAACGGCATTCTCCAGCGCCGTGACTTCGGTGGCGGTCGGGCGCGTTATGAAGTGGCCGATGGCGATCATGGCGATCATTACCACCTGATCGACGCCGATAGCGGCAAGGTGATCGAATTCGAAAACCCCGAGCTCGATGCCCTGCTGGACAATATCGTGCGCGAGATGGGGTATGACCTTGTCACTACCCGCCTCTCCGTTGTGGGCCGCAGGAAGACAAAGCCGCGCGGCAATGGCTGAAAGCGGCGCTTCGCCTGCTTGCCCCCTTTCCCCCTGACCACAGGGCCTGATACGCGTGCCAGACATCCCTGATAACGCCCGTGAGTCGCTACCTGCCACCACGCCACTTACGCTCGTTGTGGGTATGGGCCTGCCCTATGCGTTAGTTATTGTCGGTTTCCTGCTGTTTGAGCATGTTGATGGCGTGGTCTTTGGCTTTCCGCTGGCGGTGGCGTGGCTGTTTGCCTGCATGGTGCTGGTGCCCTGTTGCATGGCAGTGGCATGGTGGCTGGGCCGGGTGCGCTAAATGGAATTTCTCAGCTTTGGCATGGTCATTGCCGCCTCCATTGCCCTTGCGGTGTATGCGCGGGTGCGGTGCGGCAGCGGCAATGCGCGTGATTTCTTTGTCGCGTCCGGGCAGCTCGGGGGGCTGCTGGTCTTTTTTCTGACCATTGGCGAGACCTATAGCATCGGCAGCGTGCTGGGCTTTTCCACCGGCGTGTACCTGCATGGCGCGGCGTTTGCCGGGTGGTTCATGGGGTATATCCTGCTGTCCTACCCTGTGGGGTTCGTGCTTGCGCCGCTGTTGTGGCAGTTGGGGCGCAGGACGGGCAGCATAACGCTGGCCGATATTTTTCGTGCGCATTTCAGCAGTCGCCTGCTCGAAGTCGTGGTGGCGGCCAATGCCGTGGCCTTTTTGCTGCCGTTGGGGCAGATGCAGTTTACCGGCCTGATATCGGTCATGCGCAGCCTGCACTGGCATGTAATAC